>JAJWAL010000152.1:0-5563 GCA_021618535.1 Segatella copri
TTTTCAGAACAAGTTATCCAATCTCCACCTAATTCGGCAAACAAGCCGATCTGTGAGCCTGATAGCCGATAATCACTACGTATCTTAGCAGAGAGCATTCCATAGCCTGCTTTTTCAAACTGGTACTGATGATTGATCATGTCCTGGAACGAAGCCTTCATATTGGCATAAGGCATGACGATACCAGAACTGACATTACCATAATAGGCTGCCGCCATGTCCACAGTAAGGGCCACAGTTCGGGAGAGACTGCGCATCCACTGTCCACCCAATCTTCCATAGATCTTAGCAGCCTCCATTTTGCGTTCAGGATAGACATATCGCTCACGATTGCTCCAATATCCGATCTTTCCATTCAAGCACCATGTACCAGAGCCACTCCCCCATCCGTAAAGTCCTCTGAGATAGGTATCTATAAGATAATTCTTATACATCGTAAGTTTACCGATAATAGGATAATATTGGGCAGAGGACTTGCCAATGATGTTTTCATCACCACTACGTCTGACAAAAACAAGGTTTCCATCTAAGGCTACCTGACGGCTCCCTCCCATGTGCTTCCATCCCAAGGAGACTTCTGCAGAATGATAAAACAACTGGGTTAAGGGTACGGAATTCAAATCGGCAAGCATACGTTTATATTGCCGTCTCCAAAGCTTGGCATGACCATAAAAACCAGTTTCGTTCAACGGATTGACATCCAGATTTATTCCATATCCTCCACCTTTATAATACAAGGTGCGTTTATCTCCGGAGAAACGACTGTATTCTGTTCCCAATCCTGTCATTTGAAACTCAGGTATAACACCCAGTTCCCGATAGAAATCCACATCATTGGTCTGCTTGTATACATTCCCTTCTAGACCGGCAGCCCACTGGTATTTACCGAAATCATAGGCAGTACCAAGGCGTAGAGTCAGATCTGTGACAATACCTCGCATTCTCGGGTCCACATTCCGATATTCATGTTCTGCTCTGAAAATCGCTTCAATACCGAGTTGGAATTTCCCCTTGCTAACAGCATATCCGCCCTGAAAACCATACCGTTCACAATGTGTGTCACCTCCTAGAGTATCCGCCAGAATATAAGGATTCAGCAAATCATAATCAGAAGAAGAATTCCAGCTGACCTGATATTGCTTTCCCGTCATGTAAGATGCTGCCCCCCAAGCAGAAGAGTGGTTGCTCAAGTGAAGGAAGGTTTCAGCCTTGGCCTCAGAGAGAAAATGCCCTGTTCCCTTCTGCAGTACAAAGGGAGCAGATTGATGCAGGTAATCCATCTGGACATACACTTCAGAATAAGGCAGCGTGAGGCTAAGCCCATGAATGGCGGGATTTTGCCATGCTGTCTCCTTCTGCCAGTTTTTCCACATAGCATGATGCTCTATCCTGGCAGAATCTGTTACTGCAGACCTTCCAGTAAACCAAGACACACAGCACAGAAATAATATGAAATATCTCTTCTTCATGATTTACATCCAAATTATGTTCAACATCGCTTCATTATGTCCTTCCTTTTCCAATCCCACATAATCGGTACTTGCCCTGAACATCCTGATGTAGGTTTTACCTGAAGCGTCATGATATTGGGCAGTACCCTCTACCAGGATAGCATAAGAACCCCGAAGAATACTGGCTCTGGCTATATTCCCTTCAAATGATGATACAGTGAAAACCTGGGTGGTATTCAGATTGGTAAGACTTACCGTACCCTGGACCCTGTCGAGAACGATATCCGTTTCTCCCTGCAACACGATGGAAGCTTCGGCAAACAGGGAATCTTCATCCTGATGACAGGAGGAAATGATAAAACCACAGGTCATCATACATATAATCAACAATCTTTTCATATCTTTACATTCATTTCTAATCCAAAATAGGGAGTTACATGACGGCGGATCGTTACTCCATTGTTCTCATATTCGGGAGTATAATCCAACAGTTTGTTGCAGAACAGAGCTACATTCAGTTTCTCATCAAAGAGTTTCTTTGTTACCTTGAAATTGACATTCATGGCAAAAGGTACTCTGTATTTGAGATAATAGCTGTCGTTATAATCCCTGATCAGATACCTGAGATAAGCATCATTTTCATCACCTGCTTTCCACTCATGCATCACACCGTCATTATCCATATAGCTGGTAGGATAATTACTCACCTCTTTACTCTGTTTCAGCGTATACCACAGGCATTGGGCGGATATTGAGAAGCCCAACTTCAACTTGGGGACATCCGTATCTAACGTGAAATTGGTATTGAGCATTTCATTCATATTGCCTCCATCATGTTCATAATACCCCACATACTGTATCTGCTTACTGCCGATAACAGCACTTGGGCGATAAGTCTCTACCACAGAATTACGATAAATCGTGCGGAACCATGCTCCGTTGATAGTGAGTCTGGTGAACAGTTTTTCTATTCTTCGGGTAGCAAAGGTGTATTCCACTCCCCGTTTGAGAGTCTGACTGCCATTGGTGTAATAACTGTAGCCCCTCAGTTCCTTACGTTCCTCAAAGGGTAATCCTTCCAAAGAAGGTGGAGCCGACAGTGCTTCGGCATCAATTCCCGATGCATCATACCACTTATATATATAGGGAGCATAAGCCGTCTGCAAACGGAAGCCTGAAGTCATATTCTCCCTAAAGAGTGTGACAGACAATCGATTGCCTCCTATATTGATGTCAGTACTCACCTCCCATTTGAAATTACGTGCTGGCTTCAGATTCTGATTGGTTGCATCTATCACATACGTCATCAGGTTGATACGGCGATACGCTGGATTCGTATGGTAATAATTCAGCTGGGTTAAGTCCAGATATACAGGATCAGGGTAAAGCTGTTCCAAAGTAGGCATTTTGGTATGTTCACCTATTCCACCTGCTATTCGGATAAAGGATGGTAGCTTGCCAATATTGAATTTCGGAAAAGTCAAGCCGAGATTGATACGGGGATCCCAGAAAAACTTACCATGCATCTCATAATTATTGGGCAGATTCAACATCTGCGTACCTCTTATACCGGCTACCAGTTCAAGAGAATGACCAGCAAAAGGCAATGTCAACTCTTCCTCAGCATAAATTCCCCACTGTTGGTTGGAAGGTATTGAAGAAAGATTTCGGGGACGGCATGACATGGAACCTGCATAAAGAGGGCGGGTTACATCATAAATCTGCCCCCGTCCTTTATTTTGTCGTAATTCCAATCGGTGCCTAACAGCAAGGTATTGGAAACCACAAGAGAAGGAACCTGGAATTTACCATTGACCTTAGCATAAAGATTGAGCGGCTTTCCTTCTACATCATGACAAGCCACATATTTATAGGGAAGGATAACACCATCATGAACCCCTTGTGTAGTTGCTGTAGCTGCCACTGTCTGGCGGGTCAGCTGTACCAGTTTGGTTCGCTTGATAAGGTCATACTCATAAGAGGCTGACAAAGTCAGATCCAGCGACTTAAACCAAATGCGCTTCTTGGGAGACAGACTTACATGTGAATTAAATGCATATTTATTATATTGCGATTTATAAGAATCTTCCGCCTGATTATTGAGATCCGGGTCAACTTTATCATTATCAAAAGAACCGGTATAATCGAGATTGGATGAAATCTTCCAACGGTAAAAATCTGTCAACCAAGTTTTTCCGAACCGGGCAGAAAACGTCAGTCTCCTGTAATTTTCAAGCCGGTTTCTTGGATCCGCCTTCGCATCGAGGTAATCAACACTGAGATTGAGGGTCATCTGCTGGGGAGTCCATTCCAATCCTTTTGCAAGATAAAAGAGTTTGCTTCCCATATCTGCTTTCAGACGGGCATTCCAGTCATTTCCACCTCTCCTACGTTCTATTTTCACCAGACCACTTGTCAAATCGCCATATTCTACCGATGGAATGCCACGTACCACCTCTACTTTCTCGATATCATCGGTAGAGATGCTACGCATATCCACTCCGGCATTCATATTTTCTCTGGATGTTGTTGCAGCATCCCAAGACCCAGCCACATATTGCATATTGGCATTGGTACTGATGGGAGCTCCATCTACTACAAAACTCGTTCCGAGGGAAGTGGTAGTATATCCTGAAGGACTTCCGGCTTCCCGAATACGAATCGTATTAGGGCTACTCAAATCAGGATCTTTGGAACGTCCACCAGGCAACAGTTCGAGAATGTCCGTAAAACTTGAAGGCTGCAGGTGCTCCATGGCATGCTTCTCGATAACAGAAGCAGAAGCCAGACTCTTTGACTCCTGAGCTGTAACCACTACTTCACCCACAGACTTGATTTCCGGTTCCATTTCATAGAGAGCCTGGTTTAACTTACCTAAATAGTTTTTGTATCCTATATAAGTAATCTTAAGAGATTTACCTGCATTGGCTGCATCTATGGAAAATCGCCCGTTAATATCAGTGATAGCTGCCACTTTCTGAGAACTACCCACATACACGACAGCACCGATAATCGCTTCATGAGAATCTTTGTCCACAACTTTGCCAGACATAGATTGCGCCTTTCCCATCAGACTCACCTCAAAAAGCATCATAAGCAACAGGATATGTTTCATACTAATCTTTTAACTTATTTTTTTGGGTGCAAAGATACGACAAAATTAAATAGTTCACAATACCTAAAAATAGGTAATATATGTATCAGTAAATGTACATTCATATATCTGTACTGCTGCTCAAATAGTAAAATACAAAAAGACTCAAAACCACATTCCTGAAGGTAAACAGAAATGTGGTTTTGAGTCTTCTTGTTAACCTGAAACTTAAAAGCAACCAGATTTGAACAACAGGTAAATTGGAATACCTGAATTATTGACCAATGAAACCTTGTCCCCTTTTCTAATATTAAACGGACGTATTTTGTCCGCTTTTCCATGGCAAATATACGATAATTTGTCTGTTTCTGTTACAATTCATCATTTCTTTCTAAGTTTTTAATGCAAAGATAGAAGAAATGGGTGTAAAATCACTTCACACATCAAAAATAATTCAACTTGTGCAACATATTTTCCTACTTTCCCGTTATCTTTGTACCAAAATTATAAGAAACAAAATAAAACAAGATAATATGGCAATCAACCAATTAAACAAATATGTCTGGCTCGTGGAAACCATCCACCGGGCAAAGAAAAGGGGCGGCATCACCCTGAAGGAAATCCAAAGCAGATGGTTGGACTCTGACCTCAGTGAGGGAACGGAACTCTCCCGAAGAACCTTCATCAACAACATCCATAGCATCGAGGAACTGTTTGAGATAAACATCGAATGTGGCAGCGGATACCGCTACAACATCGAGTATGGCGACTGTTTCGATGAAGGAAGTACCCGAAGTTGGATGCTCAATGCCTTCTCCCTCCATGCCATGGTTGGCAACAGCCGCAAGCTCAAGGAACGGGTCCTTCTGGAGGACATGCCTTCTGGCAGAAACTTTCTGGAAGACATCATCAAGGCCATGCGTGACAACCATGTCATTTTCATCTCTTACTATAGTTACAATTCCGAGAAGTATTATGAGTTTGACATCCATCCTTATTTCGTGAAGGCTTTCAAGAA
>JAJWAL010000031.1:0-27609 GCA_021618535.1 Segatella copri
GCATTACTCTGCGCAAAGGAACTCACCGTCAGAAGCAGACCGCTTGCTAGGGTCAACGCTCTGAGAGGCAATTTAATTTTTACCTGCTTCATCATTTGCTTGATTTTTAAGTTTGCAACTTGCCCTCTCCTTCAAGCTTCTGAAAGCATCATGTACCTAAAAGCGTACCTAAAGAGGCTTGATTTGGTCCAAAAGGTTCACCGCCTCAACCTTCTTTCTGTTCACTATCTCGGCATATACTTGCGTGGTTATGATGTTTTGATGTCCCAACAGTTTGCTGGTGGTATAGAGGTCCACTCCCATCGTGAGCAAGGTGGTGGCAAAGGTATGACGAGATACATGAAAAGTAACTGGCTTGTCAATGCCTGCCTCCCTAGCCCATTGTTTCAATCGATAGTTGACCGAGAAGAACGATGGCAGCTCAAATACCTTGTCATCAGCCCTTGCCTGTCCTCTTGCTGGCATCCACGACAAAGCATTCTCCGACAAGGGTACCGTTACCACATGACGGGTCTTCACCATCAACTTGCTAATATAGTATCCCTCCGTACCTTTTCCGATATCTGCCCATCGCAATGTCCTGACATCACTGATGCGCAAACCACAGAAACAAGCGAAGAGGAAAGCTTGCTTCACGGTTTCATCCTTGCAAGGAGTAGCCATCAACAATCTGATTTCCTCGATGCTGAGATAGCAGCGTCGGCTCTCTCCCTGACCAATCAGCTTTTTCTCTTCTTTCTTCAGTAGTTTGGTGGGATTCTCAGGTATGATACCTTCTCTCACCGCCTCATTCAATGCAGTAACAAACGTATTGTAATAGAGGCGTGCCGTACCCTTCGCCAAGTCTTTCTCATGATGTTCGCCCCGCTTGGGCACATCCGTACCAATGGTCTTGGCATGAGCCAGATACTGTACCAAGCCTTCGCAATACACCTTGTCCAGTTGTGCCATGCGAATATTCTCACCCTTGTATCTTATCAAATGTAAGAGGGCATGCTGGATGTTGACAGCATGACTGCCGCTCTGTCCCTGCTGTCTTTTTTGATCAGCATATAGCAGCATCCAGTCTTTTAAGAGCATATCCTTGGCCACCATCTCTCGCTGATAGTTACCGTGGCTCATACTCCACTCCCTGATTCGCTCACATCGGATGAGCATAGCGGTGCGCAAAGTAGCTTCATTCTTTGCCTTAGCCTCCTTGTCGCTTCCTCTTTTGTCATCTACCAGCAACAATCCCTTCAACCGCTCGTAGGTATAGCCTCTACCCTTGCTTCCTGCTTGGTAAGTACGCAGATAGATTGCCTTGTTGCCATTCTTCAAAGGTTTCACCCAAATCTTGATGGGTTCCTTTGCTTTTGTTTTAGTTCTCTTTTTCGCCATAATCTTTACTGTTTCATCTGTGCAAAATTATAAGCAAAATATATCTTCATCAAGTCTTTCAAGTTAAAGTACCTAAAGACGTACCTAAAGAAACAACTTTATTAGTAAATGCAAACGTTTGCACAAGAAAATTGCTTGATTTGCATCAATTTTTGAACAAGCTAATGAAATAAATCGTAACTTTGCCAACGAAAAAGAATACAACTTACAATTTAACATAAGATAGTAATCACAAAATACAATGATAATTATGAAGAAGATATACTTTACACTCATCGCTTTACTGGCAAGCATCAATATGTTTGCACAAGGCTGGCCTGCTAACTATAGTGGCGTCATGCTGCAAGGATTCTCATGGGATGCTTACGACTACTCCCAATGGACTGTCTTAGAGAAGCAAGCCGATGATATGAAAGGATTCATCGACCTTGTATGGCTTCCACAAAGCGGTAAATGCATCGAAACTACTCAGGTAATGGGCTATAAGCCATATTATTATTTCAACCAGAATTCCTCATTCGGAACTGAGGCTGAACTCAGAAGTCTGATTGCCAAATTCAAAGCCAACGGCATAGGCGCAATAGCAGATGTTGTGGTCAATCATCGCAATACAGACGGCTGGTATACCTTCCCTGCAGAAACCTACAAGGGAGTGACCTACCAGATGTTGTCTACCGATATCTGCAAGAATGATGATGGTGGAGCTACTGCTACACAGGCAAAAAAAGACGGGGTAAGCCTCAGCAATAACAATGATGAGGGAACCGACTTTGGAGCATGCCGTGATATTGACCATAAGAGCGAGAATGTACAGAAGATTATCAAGGCATATCTGAAATTCCTGAAGGAGGATATAGGATATACCGGTTTCCGCTACGACATGGTAAAAGGTTTCAGCGGTACTCACGTGGCTGACTACAATGATGCTACCGGTGTAGAATTCTCGGTAGGTGAATATTGGGACGGAAACCCATCTATCATCAATTGGATAAACAGCACCAACAAGAAGAGCGCTGCCTTCGACTTCCAGTTCCGTTATAATGTTCTTGACGCAACAGGCATAAAAAACAATAAGGTTGTTTCAGCGCAAAACTGGTCGAAGCTGAAGAGCGATAATAATCTGATGCATGACCCAACATACCGTCAGTATGCCATCACATTCGTAGAGAATCACGACATGCAATACCGTTCTGCAGATGAGCCGCTGGATCCTCTTAAGCGGGATACGCTTGCTGCCAATGCCTATATGCTCGCCATGCCGGGAACTCCTTGCGTGTTCCAGCCACACTGGAGAGCCTACAAAAAAGAAATCAAGAGCATGATTGAAGCCCGCAAACTTGCAGGCATCACCAACATGAGCAATTATACCAACAAGATGGCGCAGACCGCATGCTTTGCCAACGAAACTACCGGCGACAAGGCGAAACTCATCGTGGTTGTAGGAAACAACACCAAGGCATATACTCCAGGTGCCGACTATACACAGATTCTCGAAGGATACCACTACCGTTATTATCTTTCTAAATCTGCAGAAACCGCATGGTGCAATATACCTACAGGCGAATACGAGGCAGGATTCAAGGCTAAGCTTACGGCTGTGAGCCAGAACAGCAATGCCAAACTGGTATACACTACTGACGGCACAGACCCTACAGCCAAGAGCAAGCAGGTGGCTACTGGTAGCACCATCAACATAGATGAGACCTGCACCTTGAAGGTAGGCTTGCTCAGCAACGGAACCGTAACAGGTATCCGTACCTACAATTATACCGTCAAGGCATTCGAGCCATACACCATCACTGTATATGCCAATGCTGACCAGGTAACCAACTGGGGGGCAGCCATGTATTTCTACGCATGGAATTCCAGCGAAACCTTTACAAATGCCTGGCCAGGTACTGCTGTCACAGCAACCAAGACGCTGAACGGTAAGAAGTGGTACTATATGGACTTCAAGATCAAGAGCAAGGATGCTATCGTAAACATCATCTTCAATCAGGGGAAAAACAAGAAGCAGACCGAAGACTTGAAAGCCGTCAACAGCACCAAGTTTTATGAGATTATCACTACACAGAATAATGGCAAATACACCTGCAAGGATGTTACCGCCATCTGGGCACCAACAGGCATCACAGGAACTCCAACCATAAGCAATACCACAACAGACAATGCATGGTATACACTTAGCGGTATGAAATTGGGTAAGAAGCCTGCTGAGAGCGGTGTTTACATCCACCAGGGAAAGAAAGTGATTATCAGATAAGAATACAACAAATAAGTTCAAAGAATAGTTTCAGTTTTTAGTTTAAGTTTTTCAGTTTTAAGTTTTTAAGTTTTTAGGTTTATTAAGGTTTATGTTTTTAGGTTTAGTTTTGTGTGAACAAAATTATTAGTTAGTTGTTTTAGGTTAGGAAAAACAGGTATACCCTAGATTCGTCTTCGGGATATACCTCTTTTCTTATTTTAATTATTTTCTTATTCTAATTATCTTTCGCGCTGGTCAGCACCCCACATCAGTTTTTCTCTCAGGGTAGAGAAATAACGCTGGTTGCGCTGCTTCACAATCTTGATGCTATGAGGAGCCTTGCGGATGATAAGGCGGGTTTCCTCCGTCATACGTTCACTGCGTCCATCGATGGCTACCAGATAGTTGTGGCTGCGACTCTCGATATCGAGCGTGATGACTGCCGTATCGTTGATGACGATAGGACGGATGTTCAGACTGTGAGGAGCCACCGGAGTAAGACAGATGCTGCCACTCTGCGGAATGATGATAGGTCCGCCATTCGAAAGATTGTATGCCGTAGAACCTGTTGGCGTGGTAACAATCAGTCCATCAGCCTGATAAGTAACGAGAAATTCGCCATCAACCTGCGTACGGATAGAAATCATCGAAGCATCATCACGCTTCAGTACGGCGATATCGTTAAGGGCGAAAGGATTGCCGGCAAGGATTCCACCTTCTGCCTCCACCTGAATCACCGCATGCTCCTCTATCAGACATTCACCTGAATAAAGACTGTCCAGAGCCGACTCTATCTCGCTAGGCAGCACATCAGCAAGGAATCCCAATCTGCCCATATTCACACCGATGATAGGCGTACCCTTGGCTCCCACACGGCTCGCCGCCTTCAGGAAGGTACCGTCACCACCCATAGAGATGACGTAATCCACATCGAAGTTGTAATCCTCGAACACCCCAGCCGCCTTCACATCGAGATGCTGGTCGCGGGTAAGAAACTCGTAATAAGCATTCTCCACATAAACTTCAGCCTCCTTCTTTTCGAGATAAAGAAGGATTTTCTCTATCGAAGCCGACTTCTTAGCCTGGTATTCATTACCAAATATTGCGAATTTTAAATGTTGCTGTGCCATTTATTTTGTTATTTCAATAATTATTCTTACTTTTGCAAAGGTAATCATATTATTTGAATAACAAGACAAAAAACAAATAAATTATGGCTAAGGTATATGAATTTCTTGCCAATGGCTTCGAGGAAATCGAAGGATTGGCTCCGGTAGACATCCTCCGCAGAGGTGGTGTTGACATCAAGACTGTAAGTGTAACGGGTACAGAATGGGTAGAAACATCGCATGGTGTTACCATCAAGGCTGACCTGAAGTTTGAGGATATTGCCAGTTTTGAAGATGCTGACATGCTGATGATTCCGGGCGGAATGCCAGGAAGTACAAACCTGAACGAGCACGAAGGTGTACGCCAGGCGCTCATCGCACAGCACAAGGCTGGCAAGCGAATCGGTGCCATCTGCGCAGCCCCAATGGTTCTGGCAAGCACAGGCATCCTCGAAGGAAAGAAGGCTACCTGTTATCCTGGCTTTGAGCAGTATTTCGGCGAGAACACCGAATATACCGCCACCCTCTTCCAGGAAGACGGCAACGTGATTACGGGCGAAGGTCCTGCAGCAACCCTCCCATATGCTTACAAGATATTGAGCTACTTCGCAAGCAAGGAAACCGTGGCAGCCCTGCAGGACGGCATGATGTATGATCATCTCATGCAGAGCAAGTAATAACAATGAGTGAAGAAAGGCAGGATTAGAATTCTTCACTCTTCACTTTTAACTCTTCACTTAAAAAATGGATTACGTAATCATAGTAGCCGGAGGCAAGGGCCTCCGCATGGGAAGTGAGATTCCAAAACAGTTCTTGCCGGTAGCGGGCAAGCCTATCCTGATGCGCACCATCGAGCGTTTTCATGAATATGACCCTGCATTGAACATCATCCTGGTTCTGCCGGAGAGTCAGCAGGCATACTGGCACCAGCTCTGCGAGGAGCATCATTTCAGCATCAAGCACCAGATAGCTAATGGTGGCGACACCCGTTTCCAGTCTTCCAAAAACGGACTGGCACTCATTCCAGATAATGAAGATGGCGTTGTGGGCATTCACGATGGCGTGCGCCCATTCGTATCTAAGGAAGTGATTGAAGAATGTTTCGAGACGGCTCGCGAAGAATATGCAGCCATCCCTGTATATGCCGTAACCGATACCCTGCGCTATATTGACCAGCACGGAGGCGGAAAGAACGTGCTACGCAGCGACTACCGCGTGGTGCAGACTCCCCAGACCTTCGACATCGGTCTGGCAAAGCAGGCTTTCAACCAGGAATATAAGGAACAGTTTACCGATGATGCTTCGGTGGTAGAAAGTCTTGGCTGTCAGGTTGCAATGGTAGAGGGTAACCGTGAGAACATCAAGATTACCACTCCTTTCGACATCAAGGTAGCGGAAGCTTTGCTGGGCTGATAATCTGCATGTCATCCCTGTTAGACAGGATGACGAAGACTGAGCCATAAGCTGGCAAGTTCAAGTTCACTATCTGGCGGATTCTGGAAGTACCGGTACGGAAGGTTGCCGTAATCTGGCGCTCCTTATTCTCCTGATTAACCAGGAAATAGATATCCTTCCTGCCCGTTGCCTCCAGAACCAGACGGTGGGCATAATCCATATTCTCAGGCAGTATGACATCCGGATCGATGCCATACTGCGAGAAGTTCTTCGCCTGATAAGGCTTGCCGATGATGACGATGCCTTCCTCACGCAATTCCTCCAGTTTCGCTTTTATCTCAGCAGAGAGAGAGCTATCCGGCTGCGAAACCACGAGAATGCGATAATCCTGATTTCCAGGCAGTTTACCTTTCGGACTGTATTCGAAATTCCATTTCAGCAAGGCATCCTTGTTGATCAAATCGTATTTGTAACCACGAGGGGCACGATAGCTGTTCTTCTGTTCGGGGTTTCCCGAAGGATGAAACACAGCGATATCAACCACCGGTCTGCCCTGCTGCAGATAATGCTGACACATGGTGATGTAATCCATGAAACCTCGAGCCTCTGGATGTCGGATGATATCGTGCTGGAAGATGAACCTGTTGATGCCAAGCGCCAGGTGGCGGTCTATCAAAGGTTTGAGCAAGGCGGGCGTTCCGTTCCGTGCGCTATAGTTTCCTGTACAAGCCACAGCCTGAACCGGATTTTCATTATAGATATGGGCTCTGCTTACGGCACGGAACATATCGTCGGGATGATCGGTACGCGGGATAGGCGCACAAGAAACCTCAACATACTGTTCTTCAGCCAGACGGGTAAAGGTTTTGAAGAACTTCTCATTTACCAGTTCCTGAATGGTGAGACGGATATCATTCTGTACCTGATCGTATCGGGAAGCCGACTCCAGCGGAACACCTGCCATGACTGGAAGATAAGGGATGAGATCGTAGCCACGGCGCGCCTTGAATTCTTCGGCAAACTGATAGCCCCAGTTCTGGCTGCCCCACTCTCTCGGGTCGATATACAGATACGACACCACATCGCCATGCGGACGGTTCAGTAACGGCGCATACCAGGAATCGAAAAGTTTCTTTACGGCTGCCGGTGAGAAACGGTCTACCTCAAGTCCCATACCTTTCCCATCCGCCGCATGAGTCTGCCCCGTTGAGGTATGTCCCATCCGCAACAGGCACCAGGAGCCCTTAGGCAACTTATTCTGCAAGATACCATTCACCATGGCGCCCATCACCATTCCCTCTTCCATTTTCAAGGGGAGCACATCAGTCATCGGCACCGCCTCGCTCCGGGCAGCCGAATCGGTAGCGTTGCGCCAGGCAGGACCCGTTTTCCCTTTAAAACGGATGGCAAAAGCTGCTATATCCTGATAATATCCGCCTTCGCTTCCGGCAGACTGCAACTTCCCATCCTTATAACTCTCGGGTTGCCACATCTGCATGCCTTCAATCTTCTTTCCACCCTTCATGATGGTATCGGTCCAGACAACCTTCTGCATCGATTCTGCAGGAAGGACAACCGGATTGCCCGGCAAGACATGGATGCCCATATCAAAATCGAGAGAGTCGGCTAGCTGGAAGGAATAATCCATCATCTTCCAGAACTCAGGCGACAGCTGTGCCACCCCGTCCTGAAATTCCAGACGCTCGCAGGCTTCACGTTCCGGCATCAGCCAGATACCGCCCATACCTACATTCTTCATACCAGTCAGATCGGCATGAATACCCGACCTGGAAACGGAGCCATATTTCCAGTTCCAGAAGGTCCAAGGCTTAGCCTCGTCATTATATGCCATTGCCGACACAACCAGGAGCGCCAGCAAAGCTATCACCATATATCTTTTCTTACTATTCATGAAAGTTTTAATCTTATTCGGTGCGAAGGTACAAAGAAAAATCAATATAAACAAATAAAAAAGCCACAATTGCGGAAAAAAAGAGTTAAACATTTTGGCTGTTTTGCCATAATGTTGTACTTTTGCATCATTATGAATAGTATTTTAGACCAAGACATCATGTTCCTGCCAGGGGTAGGACCCAAGAAGAAAGAGATACTGAGCAAGGAGCTCGGCATCAACTCTTATAGTGACCTGCTGGAATACTATCCATATAAATATGTAGACCGCTCCAAGGTTTTCCACATCAGCGAACTCAATGCCGACATGCCCTTTGTACAGCTCAAAGGCAAAATACTCAGCTACGATGAGATAGATACCGGCAAGCGCAACAAGCTGCTGGTAGCCCATTTCTCAGACGGCTACGGTGTGGCTGACCTCATCTGGTATCGCGGTGCCCAATACATCATGAAGACTTACCGTGTGGGAACCGAATATCTCGTTTTCGGAAAGCCAACCGTCTTCAACGGCAGATTCCAGTTTACCCATCCCGATATGGACGATGCCACCAATCTCCAGATTTCAGAGATGGGCATGCAGCCCTACTATTCTCTTACCGAGAACCTGAGGAAGCGCGGCTACACCTCACGTTCCATAGAGAAGATGACCAAGCAGCTGGTCACCATTCTTCCTCCTCTTCCCGAAACGCTGCCAAGCCATATCGTAGACCGCCTGCATCTGGTTTCGCGCGATGCAGCCATCCGCATGATTCATTATCCGCATTCCCATCAGGAGATGCAGAAGGCTCAGGTACGCCTGAAATTTGAGGAGCTCTTCTATGTGCAGCTTAATATAATAAGGTATGCCACCGACCAGCGCCGGAAGTTCAGGGGATACGTCTTCAACCGCATCGCAGACATCTTCAACGGATTCTACACCGATCATCTGCCTTTCGAACTGACGGGAGCGCAGAAAAGGGTGATGCATGAAATAAGAGCCGATATGTGCAGCGGCAGACAGATGAACCGTCTTCTGCAGGGTGATGTAGGTTCAGGCAAGACGCTCGTGGCACTCATGACCATGCTCATTGCGCTGGACAATGGTTATCAGGCATGTATGATGGCACCTACCGAAATTCTTGCCGAGCAGCATCTGCAGACCATCTGTGACTTTCTGCAGGGAATGGACATCCGGGTGGAACTGCTCACAGGCATCGTAAAAGGAAAGAAGAGAGAAAATATTCTTGCCGACCTAGCTACGGGCGATATCCAGATTCTGGTGGGTACCCATGCTATCCTCGAAGACCCTGTGGTTTTCAGAAGATTAGGCGTTGCCGTCATTGATGAGCAGCATCGCTTCGGTGTGGCACAGAGAGCCAAACTGTGGAACAAGAGCGAGAATCCGCCTCATATCCTCGTGATGACTGCCACTCCTATCCCACGTACCCTCGCCATGACTATTTATGGCGATTTGGACGTGAGCGTGATTGATGAACTGCCACCGGGCAGAAAACCGATACAGACGCTACATAAGTTTGATACCCAACTCACCAGCCTCTATCAGAGCATCCGCCGCCAGATTAATCTCGGCAGACAGGTATATATCGTCTTTCCGCTGATCAAGGAAAGCGAGAAGAGCGACCTGAAAAACTTGGAAGAAGGTTACGAAACGCTGAAACAGGCATTCCCGGAATTCAAATTGAGTAAGATTCATGGCAAGATGAAATCTGCCGAAAAGGAGGTAGAGATGGAGCAGTTTGTAAAGGGCGAAACACAGATTCTCGTTGCCACCACCGTAATAGAAGTTGGTGTAAATGTGCCCAATGCTTCTGTGATGGTTATCCTGGATGCACAGCGCTTTGGTCTGTCCCAGTTGCACCAGCTGCGAGGCCGTGTAGGAAGAGGCTGCGACCAGAGCTACTGTATTCTGGTAACCAACTATAAGCTTTCAGAAGAAACCCGCAAACGCATTGATATCATGTGCGATACGAACGACGGTTTCCGCATCGCCGAGGCCGACTTGAAACTCCGTGGTCCCGGCGACCTGGAGGGAACGCAGCAGAGCGGCATGGCTTTCGACCTGAAGATTGCGAATATAGCCAGAGATGGTCAGCTGGTACAACTGGCGCGCACAGAAGCACAGGAAATCATCGACAACGATTCTGAATGCAATGCTCCTCACAACGCCCTGCTCTGGAACCGCCTCAGGGAATTGAAGAAAACCCATATCAACTGGGCAGCCATCAGTTAAAGTTAATAGTTAAAAGTTTACAGTTAAAAGTAATCATAAAGAATGTTCAAAGCTCAAAGTTCAAAGTAAAAAGCAATGGATAAAAGAAGAAAGCCGGCTATCAGGGAGCCGCGACCAGAAATAACCCTGGAAGAAATGAGAGCCATTCTCGAAAACATTACAGAAATAGAAAGCGCAACAGGCATCAGATACGTCAAACTGCATGTCACGGCAAAGATGATTATCGGTATCAGAGAGTCATCGGGTAAGGAATTTACCATCAATCTCAACGACCTCTACCGCGCTTATCAGGAATGCCTCAGATTCACCAGTCCGGAGGTAAAAAAATATATTTTCATGGGGCATTCTCCTGCCGTGGCTCTGTTGAGAATGCTACAAAATCATGAAACGTGCTAAAAGTCAACTCCTTGCATCTTATTTTCCTAATGTAAGTTAAAAATAAGGCTAGGGCGTTAAATATCGCCCTTTTGGCTTTAACAACTTTGGTTTTTTGAAGTATTTTTGTTATATTTGCAACGTCTATATAACAAAACCGCTGTATGAAGGCATTTGCCTTAGTGGTTTTTGCAGAATTTTTTGTATGATTCTGCGCTGTTGACACGAACCTAAAAAAGAAAATAGAAAAAGTAGTATGAGTTTTAAAAAGAGTATAAAGAAAATTTCGGTCGTTGCTTTGTTGGCGCTAACAGCTTCTCCCGTTTGCGGACAAGACCTGTTGGCAAGACAAGCACCTGTAGACCACAGAATGAAATCGCTCGACACACTCGCTGTGTCGCATTATCGAATGATTGAAGATAGAGAGAACCCTGCAGCCGAGCTGTATGAGGATTTCTCTAA
The DNA here is from genome assembly GCA_021618535.1 of Segatella copri. GTDB lineage: Bacteria > Bacteroidota > Bacteroidia > Bacteroidales > Bacteroidaceae > Prevotella > Prevotella copri_O. The sequence continues at coordinate 11,108 of JAJWAL010000031.1, forward strand.
CAAGTACGCTCACAGGGCTACAACCTTGCCTGAGCACTTCCGCATCGATCTCCGTCATTTCTGCATGCCAACTCCTAGTCGCGTTGTCACAAGTAACTTCGGTTACCGTGCTAGCTTTGGCCGCCAACATAAAGGTATGGACATCAAGGTTTATATTGGCGACTCAATCCGCTCAGCCTTTTCAGGCAGAGTTCGCATCGTAAGATATGAAGGTGGTGGTTACGGTAAGTACATCGTGATTCGTCACAACAATGGTTTGGAGACCATCTATGGTCACCTCTCTAAGCAGCTCGTTACTGAGGGCGAAGAGGTAAGAGCCGGCGATGTGATTGGCTTGGGTGGTAATACGGGTAGAAGTACCGGTTCGCATCTCCACTTTGAGACCCGTCTCTGTGGTGTGGCTCTGAACCCAGCACTCTTCTTCGATTTCCGCAACCAGGACGTTACAGGCGACTTCTACAGCTTTAACCGTGATACCTACGAAAGCGAATCAGCTGATGCCAATGCTGCCCGCGGCAAGGTTGGCAATGGTGGTTACACCAGAGAACAGGTTAACGGCGGCGAAGTGGGAAGATACTACGAACTGCCTGCTGGCCACGAGAAGCTCTACCACAAGGTGAAGCCAGGCGAAACGCTTAGTTCTATCGCTGAAAAGCGCGGCGTATCTGTAGAGCAGATCTGCAGACTCAACGGCTACCGCAAAGACAAGAAGGTTAGCGTAGGACAGATTATCAGATACGTATAATACGTATAAAAAGAATAAGCTCAAAAAAAGAGGGTGTGTCATAAGTTAATGACCACCCTCTTTTTTTATACCTTTATTTTGCGATTCTCCGGCATTACAAGATGCCGAAGAGTCGCAACACATCGTTCAGGTTGGCAACGACAAGCAGAAGAATCAGTATGCCGAAACCAATATACTCAGCACGCTCCATGAACTTATCGCCCGGTTTGCGACCTGTGATAATCTCATAGAGAAGGAAGAACACATGTCCACCATCAAGAGCAGGGATAGGAAGGATGTTCATGAAGGCAAGAATGATGCTCAGGAACGCTGTCATAAGCCAGAATGCATGCCAATCCCATACAGATGGGAAGAGACTGCCCAGCGCACCGAAGCCACCCAGACTCTTGGCACCTTCCTTAGAGAAGACATACTTCATATCGCCCACATAACCGGCCAAGACATTCCAGCCGTATTTGATGCCGACAGGGAAACTCTCGAAGAAGCCATAGTTAACATGAGTAATCTTATAATCGAGCATGACAGGATGATTGTAGAAACCAAACTTCACACCCTCTTCGGTAGACTGCAGGAGAACACTCGACTTGACGGTATCGCCAGAAGCCTTGAGATAAGTAACCTGAGCAGTCAGTGCTCTGGCACTGTCCTGCGGCGTCTCTGCCGAAGCAAGTACATCCTCTACTCTGCCCAATTCAATCTGGAATTCGTTGAAAGAGGCTACCTTTTTATTATTAATAGCAAGAATCTGATCGCCCTTTGTCAAACCGAGTTTGCTGGCAGGAGAATCCTTCATCACACTATCAATCTGCAGCGGTACATACATATCTACGAAGCGAGGACTGCTCTTAATCATACTGAGCATGTCGAGATCGCCAGGCAGATTAAGCGTCATCGGTTTGCCCTGACGGATGATATTGACCTGCTTAGCCTCAGAGAGATTACGATACAGATCGCCATCAAAGGTCTTGAACTCACCCAGATCGGTGCTTACCAGAATATCCTTATCCTGGAAGCCCAATGCCTTTGCCTCGGTATTGAACTTCATACCATAACTCATATCGCGGGTAGCCACATAATTGTCGCCCCAATGGAACAGAATCATGGAATAGATGAAGAGAGCCAGCACGAAGTTAACCAGCACGCCACCTATCATGATGAGCAGGCGCTGCCATGCCGGTTTGCTGCGAAACTCGTATGGCTGTTCCGGCTGTTTCATCTGTTCGGTATCGAAACTTTCATCTATCATACCCGAAATCTTACAATATCCTCCGAGCGGCAACCATCCCAAACCATAGGTAGTATCCGAATTCTTTGGCTTGAACTCGAAGAGATGGAACCAAGGGTCGAAGAACAGATAGAACTTCTCCACTCTTACACCAAAGAGTTTGGAGAAGAAGAAGTGTCCGCCCTCATGGAGCAACACTAAGATGGAAAGCGACAGCATCAGCTGCAACGCTTTGATCAAAAATACTTCCATTTATTTACATTGAACTTTGAACTTGGAACTTTGAACTTTATGATTAGCCCTATATCCTACGTTCATTTTAACTATTAACTATTAACTATAAACTATTACTTGAGCATCAGCTCTGTAGCTATGCGGCGAGCCTCAGCATCGGTCTGCAGATAGACATCGAGGTCGGGATTACTATCGAAAGTAGCCTTCGCCATCGTCTCTTCGATGATATCAGCCATCTGAAGGAAGCCACACTCACCTTTGCGGAAGCCGGCATTCACTATCTCGTTGGCTGCATTCACGATACATGACATATTACCACCCTTTCTGATGGCATCGAAAGCCAGTTGCAGGCACTTGAACTTCTGATAGTCAGGCTTGAAGAACTGCAAATCCTGCGTCTTGAAGAGGTCGAGACGATCGCCATTCAGATGCAGACGCTGAGGGAAAGAGAAGGCATACTGGATAGGCAGACGCATATCTGGCACACCCAACTGAGCCTTGACAGCACCATCAACAAACTGAACGGCACTATGCACAACGCTCTGCGGATGGATAAGCACCTCAATCTTATCAGCCGGAACACCGAAGAGCCATTTAGCCTCTGTCACCTCGAATCCCTTGTTCATGAGCGAAGCCGAATCGATGGTTATCTTGGCGCCCATATCCCAGGTAGGATGCTTGAGGGCATCGGCAGCAGTCACCTTCTCCAACTGCTCGTGGGTATAATTGCGGAAAGGACCACCCGAACAGGTCAGGAGAATCTTCTCCACTTCGTTGTCGCCCTCGCCCACCAGACTCTGGAAGATGGCACTATGCTCGCTGTCAACAGGGAGGATAGGCACATGATATTCCTGTGCAAGATTGCAGATCAGCTCACCCGCTACCACCAGCGTTTCCTTGTTGGCAAGACAAATCTTCTTGCGCGCCTTGATGGCATGGATGGTTGGTTCCAGGCCCGAGAAGCCTACCATAGAAGCCAGCACCATATCGATAGGCTCAGCCTCTACGATATCGCAAAGCGCCTGAGCACCGGCATAAACCTTGATATCAGGCTCATCACTAAGCATATCCTTCAGCTCCTCGTAGCGAGCCTCATTGGCTATGACCACAGCAGCCGGATGGAACTTGCGAGCCTGCTCGGCAAGTTCCTTTACCCGGTTGTTGGCGGTGAGGCAATACACCTCGTAAAGGTCACTGTGCTGCTCGATGACATCAAGCGCCTGTGTACCGATACTTCCCGTAGAACCGAGAATACATATCTGTTGTTTCTTCATATTTCTTCACTTTATAACTCGAGCAATCCCTCTGGAATTGCCATTCTGATTTCTTTCTTTTCAGCGCTCACCTCTTCGATGAGGTCGTTGCTGGCAGGAATGAGGATTTCATCACCTGCATCGGTTGTTACCTCGAAAAGAAGGTTGAGGGTGGAATCGTCTACATGATCAATGGTTCCTACCACCTTGCCGCTTACGGCATCTATCAGGTGGAAACCGATGATTTCTGCCCAACTCATATTCTCCTCATCACTGTCAGAGAGATGACGTGGGAAGAAAACTTCGCAACCGGTATAGTTGCGTGCCTGCTCCTGGGTATCGATATCCTCAAACTTCACGAGCACATTCTCATCGTTCTTAAAACGGTATTCCTCTAAATAGAAAGGCACGAGGATGCCATCGATGTCGAGCACCAGGTACTCGGCATCTACACGGTCGAAAACATCATCGGTTATGGCGAAAGTTATCTCGCCCTTCACGCCATGAGGTTTTCCCAACTTGCCTATCTTATATACTTCATCGCGTCTAATCATTCAACATTCAACATTTAACATTTAACATTTAACATTGATTAGTCACTGACACGAGTAATCTTGGCGCCCAGCGCATTGAGGCGATGTTCGATATCCTCGTAACCGCGGTCTATCTGGGCGATATTGGCGATGCGGCTGGTACCGTTGGCACTCATGGCAGCAATCAACAGGGCAATACCGGCACGGATATCAGGACTGGTCATTCTGCCAGCACGCAGCTTAATCTTATGGTCATGACCTACCACCACCGCACGGTGAGGGTCACAGAGAATAATCTGTGCACCCATATCAATCAGTTTATCCACGAAGAAGAGGCGGCTCTCGAACATCTTCTGATGGAAGAGAACGCTGCCGCGAGCTTGGGTAGCCACTACGAGGAGCACGGAGAGAAGGTCTGGCGTGAGTCCTGGCCAAGGGGCATCGGCAAGCGTCATGATGGTGCCATCGATAAACGAATCGATGACATAATGCTTCTGCTCTGGAATCACAAGGTCATCGTTCTCTATCTTTATCTTCACACCCAGGCGACGGAATGCATCAGGAATAATGCCCAAATCCTTGACAGACACATTCTTGATGCGCACACCTTCGCCACACATTGCCGCCATGCCGATGAACGAACCAACCTCAATCATATCAGGCAAGATGCGATGCTCGGCACCATGCAGTTTATCAACACCCACGATGGTGAGCAGGTTGCTGGCGATGCCACTGATCTGAGCGCCCATCGCATTGAGCAGATGGCAGAGCTGTTGGATATATGGTTCGCAAGCTGCATTATAAATGGTGGTAGTTCCCTTTGCCAATACAGATGCCATGATGATATTGGCGGTACCGGTAACCGAAGCCTCATCGAGCAACATATAGCAGCCCTTCAGCTTCTTTGCCTGTATCTGGTAAACATTACGCTCGTCATCGTGAACGAAGTTGGCGCCCAGATACTTGAAGCCCAGAAAGTGGGTATCCAGACGGCGACGACCTATCTTATCGCCACCCGGCTGAGCTATGGTAGCCTTGCCACATCTTCCGAGCAGCGGACCTATCATGAGCACACTACCACGAAGAGAAGAACATTTCTTCACAAACTCCAGACTGTCGAGGTAATCGAGTTTCAACTCATCACTTTGGAATGTATAATCGTGACGGCTGTGCTTGGTTACCTTGACACCTATCTCCTGGAGCAACTTAATCAGGTTGTTCACATCCAGGATGTCCGGCACGTTGGTGATGCGCACAGGCTCGTCGGTAAGGATTGTGGTACAGATAACCTGCAGCGCCTCGTTCTTGGCGCCCTGAGGTGTGATAGTACCTTTGAGCGGATGACCGCCCTCTATGATGAAAGACTCCATAAGCTTGTCTACTATATATAATAATGTGGATTACTTTTTCTTCTTATTATTATTTACATTCTTAGGCTGTGCCTCAATCTTCTCGAAAACGAAGGTATCGAGATCGAGCTGGATGTTGCCATCGGTAAAACGTGCCAGATCGGAAGCTACCTTGGCTACATCGCTGGAACCATGGCTCCAGGTTACCAGGTCGCGATGCATCTGGTTGGCAGTAAGCTCCACGAGTTTATCGCGCTCCTCACTTGGTTCCATCGTCTTCAGCTTTTCGAAAATCTCGAAGAGCATAGCTCCATAATGGCGCACCGGGATGTGCTGCATAGGATATGGCAAAGGCTCCGGCTTGGTTGCTATCTTCACAGCATCCGATACATCATAAGGGAAATCGATGTCGAGCTGGAAATTGCTCATGATGGCAAGCTGGTCCCAGAGTTTCTGCTCATGATCCTCTACCCCTCTGTTCTCAGGGAACATACGGTCCATGACTGCAATAATGGTCTCTGCACAGCGCTGGCGCTCTTCACGGTCGGTAAGCGTCAGACAATGGTCTACCATCTGCTGAATCTCACGGCCATACTCTGGCAGAATGAGCTTAGCTCTCTGGGTATTATAGTCTAATCCTTCTATATTCATTCTTACAATATTTTATATAATCAATAATTCTAGAGCAGTTTCTTTGGCATCTTTGCCACGAAATCCTTGAGATAGAAAGGCACGAAATATGCCACATCTTCGAATTTGCCCTCTACAAAACGCTTCTCTGCCAGCGGAGCCATATTCTTAGCCAAAGGCTCAATGCCCTCTACGAGATGGGCATTCGGATGGTTGATGGTCTCCATACACTTGGCAGCGCCATTTCCGAAGAAGTATACATGATGCTGGTCCAGATACTCCTTGTAAGTATCAGCATCCACAATATCAGCCTGAATAGGGCGAACCACCTTCAGGGCGCGGTCGAGCACTTCGGCATATACCTCCATGCGGCGGGCGTCGAGCATAGGTACGATGAGGGCGTCTTCCTCCTCTGGATGTTCGCCAAGCAATACAGGCACAGCCATCAGTTCGAGTGTTGGAACGGCGATGAGTTTCACACCGCGACCATAACAGATGCCCTTCGCCATACTCACTCCGATTCGCAATCCGGTATAGGAACCCGGGCCACAACTTACCGCCACAGCCTCCAGCGGAAGACCATGAGAATCGAGGAAATCAAGAGCCTCATCCACAAACACACCCAACTTAACAGCATGGTTAGGACCTGTGTGATCTTCCTGGTTGAAAATCACCTGTCCACTATCACTAATTGCCACTGAGCACACGTCCGTACTCGTCTCAATATTCAAAATACACGACATAATTTAAAAATATATTCTTAAATAAGGTGCAAATATACTCATTTTCTCGCTTTTTTTTGTACTTTTGCAGAAATTTAACGCGAAAGATTATATGATACAGTCAATGACAGGCTTCGGAAAAGCTACCGCGGCCTTTAAAACAAAGAAGATTAATGTAGAGATAAAGTCATTAAATAGCAAGACTCTTGACCTCTCTACTCGTATTGCTCCGCTCTATAGAGAGAAGGAGATGGAAATCCGTCAGTATATCTCTAAACATTTGGAAAGAGGCAAGGTTGACTTCGCCATCTGGATTGATAAGGATGCTACTACGGATGCCACTCCTATCAATGCGGCGCTTGTACAGAATTATTACCAGCAAATCAAGAAGATTTCGGCTGAAACAGGCATTCCTGAGCCAACCGACTGGTACAGCACCTTGTTGCGTCTTCCTGATGTAACAACGAAGACGGATATGGAAGAATTGAGCGATGAGGAGTGGGAAGTGGCAAAAAATGCAATTTGCGAGGCTGTAGACCATCTCGTAGCCTTCCGCAAGCAGGAAGGAGCTGCTCTCCAGAAGAAATTCACAGAGAAGGTGGATAACATCCAGACTCTCCTTGCCAGCATCGAACCATACGAGAAGGCTCGCGTGGAGAAGATCAGACAGAACATCGTCAGCGGTCTGCAGCAGATTCCGAATGTAGATTACGACAAGAACCGCCTGGAGCAGGAACTCATCTACTACATCGAGAAGCTCGACATCAGTGAGGAGAAGCAGCGCCTTGCCAACCACCTGAAGTATTTCCGCGAGACCATGAATGAGGAAGGTCATGGTGTAGGAAAGAAACTCGGTTTCATCGCACAGGAAATGGGACGCGAAATCAACACCACCGGCTCTAAGAGCAACCAGGCTGAAATGCAGAACATCGTGGTGAAGATGAAGGACGAACTGGAGCAGATCAAGGAGCAGGTGCTGAATGCCCTCTAAGGCAGAATACCCTCTAAACAAGAGGCAGGCACCCCTCCTCTCGTCCCCCTCTCGCCCCCGTTCCAGGCGATTCCATCGCCTGTCCAAAGCCCCCATCAAAAACAGCAAATAAAGAAAAGAAGAAAAAATGAAGAACGGATTGTTAATTTTCAGCGCCCCATCGGGCAGCGGTAAGAGCACAATAGTAAACTGGCTGATGAAAGAGCACCCGGAATTGAAGCTGGCTTTCTCTATCAGCTGTACCTCTCGTGCTCCTCGCGGTACAGAACAGAATGGTGTTGAGTATTTCTTCCTCTCTCCAGAGGAATTCAAGGCTAAGATTGAGGCTGACGAGTTCCTGGAGTACGAGGAGGTTTACCAGGACAGATTCTACGGCACCCTGAAGTCACAGGTAGAAAACCAGCTTGCCAAGGGCGAGTCGGTGATTTTCGATGTTGACGTGAAGGGTGGTGTAAACATCAAGAAGTTTTATGGCGAACGTGCCTTGAGCATCTTTGTCCAGCCGCCTTCGGTAGAAGAATTGCGCCGCCGTCTGGTTGGCCGCAATACTGATGCGCCTGAGGTGATTGAGCAGCGCCTTGCCAAGGCAAGCTATGAGTTGACCTTCGCCCCTCAGTTTGACCACGTGGTCGTAAACGATGACCTGGAGAAGGCTCAGCAGGAGGTTTATCAGCTCGTCAAGGCCTTCCTAGACGCAGAGTAAGAAATGAAGAAGGTAGGAATCTTTGGCGGTAGCTTCAACCCCATCCATACGGGCCATATCGCATTGGCGAAAAGCCTTTGCGAGAAGGCCTGCCTGGACGAGGTGTGGTTCATGGTTTCGCCCATGAACCCATTCAAGAAGACCGCTACCGACTTGCTCGACGACCAGCTGCGCCTGGAAATGGTAGAAAAAGCGCTGGAGCACGAGCCACAACTGAAGGCATGCGACTACGAGTTCCGCCTGCCTAAGCCATCTTATACCTGGCACACGCTGCAAGCCATCAGCAAGGATTACCCGGAAAACGAGTTTACCCTGCTGATTGGTGGCGACAACTGGGCTGCTTTCGACAAGTGGTACCACCACGACGACATCCTCGCCCACTATCCCATCGTGGTTTATCCGCGCCAGGGAGCCAGCATAGGCAATGTGCCTGAAGGCGTTACCATCGTAGAAACTCCACTGCTCAACATCAGCAGCACGGAAATCAGAAAGCGTATCAAAGAGGAGGAAAGCATCAAGGGAATGGTGCCGGAATGCATCGAACAACTGGCTGTCAGAAACTACAGGCAGCTCTAGCCATCTCTCTCCGAAATCGCTTAAAATCATATTTAAACAACAAACAGCAAAAAATGAGTTGGAAAGAAATCATTAAGAAGTGTCTGAACGTGGCTTCTGCGCCGATTCGCAGAAATGCCAACTTCTTTGTGTTCATGTACCTGCTGGGCATGATCAGTTCTATCGTGACTACACCAGCCAAGGGGACTTTATACGACAACCTGTTCCTGGAACTCTTTGTCGACCTCTATGTTGTGTGTGCCGTTGTCGCCATCTTCCCCAAGAAGGTGCGCTGGGGCCTGCGTGCCGTACTATACCTTATATTATATAGTACAGCTGCCGCCGACACCTATTGCTACGTGAACTTCGGCTCTACGCTCAACCCTTCTATGCTGATGCTGGTGGGCGAAACCAACAGTTCGGAGGCTAGCAGTTTCCTCTCAGCCCTCATCTCTGCCGAGGTTCTCTTCAGTAGCGTGGGCTGGATTCTGCTTCTGGCTCTCATCCAGATTCTTATCGCCATCTTCCGCAAGCAACTCATCAAGCTATACGTTTTCATCGTAACCGTACTGGAGTTGGCATCGGTCAAGAAACGGCTGATGGCTATCCCCCGCATGACTGCAGCCATGCCTGCCAGCTTCGGAATCCTATGCCTCATCATCCTCATCGCAGGATGCTGCACCTCCTGGCACAACAAGATGGCTTACCATAAACTCATGAATGGAAGTACGATAGGCGAAGTAGAGCATATCCTGACTGAGAAGGATCATGCTGTACTCTATCTGCCTGTCTACCGACTCCAATTCAGTATCTATGCCAACCAGCTGGCTGCGCATCAGATTACCCAACTCATTCATGCTGCCCACGAGGTAAAAGTTGACAGCTGCAGCTACCGTTCGCCAAACATCGTACTGATTATCGGCGAAAGCTTCGGCCGCCATCATTCCCAGCAGTACGGCTATTTCATGGATACCACTCCACAACAGGTAGCCCTGGAGAAATCGCGCAAACTCACCAAGTTTACCGATGTGGTAACCTGCTGGAACCTGACCAGTTTCGTTTTCAAGAACATGCTCTCTACCCATGTTGTAGGCGAGAAAGGCGAATGGTGCGACTATCCGCTCTTCCCAGAAGTGTTCCGCAAGGCAGGCTACAACGTAACCTTCATCACCAACGAATTCCTGCCACAGGCAAAGGAGGCGGTTTACGACTTCAGCGGCGGTTTCTTCCTGAACAACCCGGAGTTGAGCAAACTCCAGTTCGACCATCGCAACACCCAGCTCCACGACCTGGACGACGGACTGCTGCAGGATTACGACGACAGTCTGAAGAACTTCCAGAAGGAGCACAACCTCACCATCTTCCACCTGATGGGACAGCATGTAAACTATAAGCAGCGTTACCGCACGAAGCAAGCCCGGTTCTGGGCAAGCAGTTACGAAGACAAGCGCCCTGAACTGACCAATGCCCAGCGCAAGATGCTGAGCCATTACGATAACGCCACCCTCTACAACGACTCTATCGTAGCCCAGATTGTAAAGCGGTTCCAGAAACAGGATGCCATCGTCATCTACGTGCCCGACCACGGCGAGGAATGCTACGAAGAGAACCGTGGCTTCATCTGCCGTAACCACTCTGCAGAAATCGACTGGCCGCTGGCTCACTATGAGTTTGAAATTCCGTTCTGGATATACTGTTCGTCAAAATATATCAGGAACCATCGCGATATCTACCGTCAGATACGCAAGGCTAAGGATAAGCGCTTCATGACCGACGCCCTGCCTCATCTCCTGCTGTATCTGGCTGGAATTCAAACACCTACCTATAAGGAGGAATATAACATCCTGAGTCCGAAATATGACGAGATGCGACCACGTATCCTCAAGAATTCTGCCGACTACGACAAACTCCGTGATGCCTACCTGGAAAAGGAGGCTAAGAAGAAAGCCGCAGAAGAGGCAAAGGAAAAGAAGACTCAGAAGATGTCAAAGAAAAAAGGTTCTAAAAAGAAAAAACAATAAAGAAAGGAGAAACTGATTATGAATAGTGCTATTCTATCACGCCCGGCATGCAATGCCCTGAGAGGACTCGCCATCATCGGCATCTTCTTGCATAACTACTGCCATTGGCTGGGACCTATCGTCAAGGAGAACGAGTATCAGTACTTTCAGCACAATGTTGACTGGCTGAACCAGGTGATGGTCAATATGGACCTCAACCTGCCTGTACATCTGCTCTCGTTCTTCGGTCATTACGGTGTGCCCGTATTCCTCTTCCTGAGTGCATACGGACTGGTGATGAAATACGAGGCAAAACCTCATCTCTCTACCGAACAGCAGACCAGAATGTACAGCATATCGGGCAAGAAGCTTACAGGAAGCATCAACTGGCGCGAACCGCTCCACTTTATCCGATATCACTATCTGAAACTCTTCAAGATGATGATAGTAGGTTTCGTGGCATTCACGATGGTTGACCTTATCACGCCTGGCTCTCACCACTATGCAGCGCTCGACATCGTTGCGATGCTGGGCATGTTCAATAATGTATTGCCAAATCCGGATAACATTATCTGGCCGGGTCCGTACTGGTTCTTCGGTCTGATGCTGCAACTTTACATCGTCTATCGACTGCTGCTCTATCGTCGCCATTGGGGATGGACCGTAGGATTGATGGCCATCTGCATCGTCATCCAGCTTCTCCTGGGCTTTGACAATCCGGAGAGTGAAGTGATGAACCGCTACCGCTACAACTTTATGGGCGGCATGCTGCCATTCGGTCTGGGCATTCTCTATGCCAGATATGGCGAAAAGATACTGATGACGTTCCATTCGCCTATCACCAACTTCTTTGGCTGCATCTTCTGCATCTCGCTTATCTACAGTCTGAGCGGCAGCATGGTTGGCTGGACCTTCGTGCCTTTCTTCTTCTGTCTGCTGAGTGTATTGGTAGCCGACCTTCTTCAGAATATCAGTTGGTTATCAGGCTTATATAAGGTATTAGAGTGGATGGGCAGCATATCCGCCGCCCTCTTCGTAACCCATCCTATCACCCGCAAGATATTCATCCCTATCAGCCGTCAGGGCGACATCTATGCCGGCCTGCTCCTCTACATCATATCAAGCATCTGCCTGGCATGGCTCTTCACCCAATTGATGAAGAAGATTCCAAACCCGAAATATTAAAAGAAAATCATGAAGATAAAAGATATAGAACTGGCGAATATCAGCCGGTTTCGCGGCGAGTTGATGGGAGCAGCCATGCTGTTCATCATCCTCTTTCATGTGGCATTGCCTAGAGAAGATGCCTTTTACGGGCTTCGCAGAATGGGCAATGTCGGTGTAGACATGTTCCTCTTTCTCAGCGGAATAGGTCTCTGGTTCTCGTGGATGAAGAATCCTTCTGCCAAGCATTTCTTCATCCGTCGTTATCTGCGCATCTACCCTACCTGGCTCATCATAGCCTGCCTCTTCTATATCCCGGCTTTCCAGGGCGGAAGCACCTGGAACTGGATCAATCTCTTTGGCGAGATAACCATCAACTGGGGGTTCTGGCTGCATGATGAGCTCAACTTCTGGTACATCCCGGCTACGATGATGCTCTATCTCTTTGCCCCTGCCTATATGGAACTCATCAGGCGCCACCCTATCTACCGCTGGCTGCCGGTGGTGATGATCATGTGGTGCATCCTGGTACAATATGTCACCCCGATACATCAGGCAGTAGGACATCTGGAGATTTTCTGGAGCCGCGTGCCTATCTTCTTCATCGGCATCAACATGGGCGAGATGGTAAGACAGAAACAGACGCTCGATGGTGCTTCGATATGGATGATATGGCTCATGTTCCTGATGACGCTGCTGGCGAGCATCTTCCTGGAACAGGAGAAGCACGGCATGTTCCCGCTCTTCCTCGAACGCATGCTCTATATCCCGCTCACCATCACCAGCATTCTGCTGCTGAACCGCATCTTCCGCCGCACCCCGGGCTGGTTTAACAAGGGGTTCATGTTTGTGGGAGCGCTGAGCCTGGAGTGTTATCTGCTCCATATCCACTTCGTGCTGAAATACATAGAGCCTCATCACATGGGCTATTGGCCTACTTTCTTCATCTGCATAGGCATCACCCTGCCTGCAGCATGGATTCTGAGCAAGATAGCCGGATGGATTTCTAAAGAGTTAGCTAAGTTTATCAAGTAAAAAGGAGTTTATTTATTAAGAAAAATAGGAGTTTTATGAACGAGAATAAATTGGAAGACAGTAAAGGTTTTGCTGCGCTGCTGCGACTGGTTCGCCCGAAACAATGGATCAAGAATGGCTTTATCTTCTTACCGCTGTTCTTTGGCGGCGCCCTGTTGCATACAGATGCTCTGCAGGCGGGTCTGATTACTTTCTTCGCCTACAGTTTTGCCGCATCAAGCATCTATTGCTTCAACGATATCTATGATGTGGAGGCCGACCGCCGCCACCCGGTCAAGTGTCATCGTCCGATAGCATCGGGGGCGGTCAGCATCAAGCAGGCATACGGACTGATGTTCCTGATGTTTGCCCTCTCTATGGGTGTATGCAGCCTGCTCGAATCATGGGAGACGATGGGAATCATCATCTTCTATTGGTTTCTGAATCTCGGCTACTGCGCCAAATTCAAGCAATATGCCATCATCGATGTGTGTATCGTGGCCTTCGGTTTCGTACTCCGCCTACTGGCAGGTGGTGTAGCAACGGGCATCGTACTCAGTAAGTGGATTGTGCTGATGACCTTCCTCATCACCCTCTTCATGAGTTTTGCCAAGCGCCGCGATGATGTGCTGCGCATGGAGAAGACGGGCGAGGCTCCCCGCAAGAATACCATCCGCTACAACCTCACCTTCATCAACCAGGCTATCACGATTACGGCTTCCGTAACCCTGGTATGTTACATCATGTATACGGTGAGTCCGGAGGTGATTGATAATTTCCATACTGATTATCTCTATCTTACGAGTGTCTTTGTGCTGGTAGGTTTGCTGAGATACATCCAGATAGCTGTGGTAGACCAGAAGAGTGGTGACCCTACGAAGATTATCCTGCGCGACCGCATCACCCAGTTTATCGTGCTCGCCTGGTTGCTCTCCTTCCTGATCCTTATTTATATCGTATAAGAAAATGAAGAAAAAATTATATTGTTTCGATTTCGACGGAACGCTGACAACAAGCGATACCCTGCTGGAATTCATCAGATATGCCAAGGGTACCGGTCGGTTTCTGATGGTTTTCCTGATGTACAGTCCGCTCCTGGTACTGATGAAGCTGCATCTCTTTCCCAACTGGAAGGCGAAGCAACTTATCTTTGCCCATCTTTTTGCCGGCATGCGTATCGAGAAGTTTGATGCGCTCTGCCGCGATTTTGCCGAAGAATACCAGCATCTGTTGCGCCCCAAAGGTGTTACGCTGGTACACGAAGCCCTGGTTGCAGGTGCTCAGGTTTTCATCGTGAGTGCCAGCATCGACAATTGGGTCCGCCCGTTCTTTAAAGTTCGCGGCCTAGATGGAGTCAGGGTTTTAGGCACCCAGATAGAAGTGATTGACGGCAGACTTACCGGCAAGTTCAAGAGCAACAACTGCTATGGCGAGGAAAAGGTGCATCGCATCTGCGAGGCACTGACCACCACAACCGCCAATGCCTACGGTACCCCCTCGTTATCTTTCGACCGCACGCAATATGAGATAGAGGCATTTGGCGACAGCCGAGGCGACAAAGAGATGCTCGCCTTCGCCAACAAAGGACATTACAAGCCCTTTAGATAAAACGTGGTTATTAGCCCAAAATCAAGTGAACAGGTCGTCCATTGTGATTTGTACTTGAGCCAAGGCTGCATACTGTGTAAGGCGCACGCCAAAAGTAGTAATCATCGTTGGGATAATACCACCTTTTATTCCTGTTTCTGCCACGAAATCAGCCATACGATTACGAATGCGCATATCCTCCTCCTTAGTGATCGTGTAAGGCATCTGCGAATACTTGATTTCACATAGATTCACGAGATTATCGGCACGTTCTATCAGTAAGTCGATTTGCGCAGCTGGCTTTGAAACCTTACTTCGCCAAGAATAATACTCGGTATGGATTTGGTCTATCCCCAAGAAATGCTTGATTTGAGGAATATGCAACATGCAAACTCGCTCAAAAGCCAAGCCATACCAAGTATTTTGACGAGGTTTGCCCATCAAGTGAGTCCAATATCCCGTGTCCGTCGTACCAGGATGGCAAAACGTCATATAAAATAATGTATAGAGGTCGGTGAGCTGAAAGATTTGATCTTTCTGCTTTATCTTCTTATCCCTGGTATTATACCCTCTTACGAAATCGCAATTTATCAATTCACTAAGAACCTTTGTCAAGGTTCCACCCGATTTCAGCTTCAATTTCTCCGTGATTTCCTTTCGGGTCATACCTTGTCTGCATGAGGCAAGTGCCTCTATGACACGCATATAGACCTCAGAATTTCTAAACAAGGACGAATAAAGTCTTCCATATTCTCGCTTCAGCTCAGCGTGGGATGAGAAAAACAATCTGTCGACATTCCCTTCCACACCTTGCTTTTTATCCAACAAACTGAGATAATAAGGCACCCCACCCAGGATGCTATATATCTGAAGGATAGAAATGCGAGTCCATGAGAATCCATAAGCTTGCAGCATCAGTTCCGTTTCACGAAGAGTAAAAGGAGCAAGATACATCTCGTGCGTTATCCTATTATGAAGCCCACCATGACTATCTATCAGATTGGCTATCATCCACGACGTGGCACTGCCACAAACGATAAGCATGATTTCACTTTGGTAAGCAGCCCATCCGTTCCAAAAGTGCTCAAAAGCCTGTTGGAAACCAGACTTCGGCGTATCCAAGCAGGGTAGTTCATCGATAAAAACAACGAGTCGTTCTCCTTTCATTTTTGCCTTTAACAACTGTTTCAAAGCCTCAAAAGCCTCTGTCCAATTCGTAGGAATAGGCTGTTTAGAATCTCCATATTCCCTCAGTGCAAACCCGAAATTAGAGAGTTGCGCCTCAGCTGGTGCCTCTATAGACCCAGACATATCAAAGGCGAACTTATCACGGAAGAGATTTCTCACAAGATAAGTCTTGCCGATACGACGCCTGCCATATACAGCCACAAACTCAGCTTTGCCAGAATGATAATATTCTGTCAACAGCTCGATTTCTTTCTTTCGTCCGATAATTTGCTCCATACCTTTTTAATCTAACTTTAATAATGGTGCAAATATAAGATAATTATCCGAGAAAAGCAAGGATTGTTTAGCCAAATCGATGAATTTTAACTCGATTTGGCTAAAGAATAGGTTATACAATAGCCAAATCGAGCTATTTTCCTTCGATTTGGCTATAGAATATCTTGTAGATGCCTTTCTATTTTATCCTTTCGCCCGCTCCCAATACGAGATAAAAGCATTCGGTGATAACCGTGGCGAGACTGACAATCTTGGTTAGGAATAACGATTATTAATTGTCAACCTTCACCAGGAATAAGACTCTAGGTAGTAAACTAAATATAGGAAACTACA
>JAJWAL010000153.1:0-5488 GCA_021618535.1 Segatella copri
TTGATTCTCTTCAAATCTGCTTCTTCTCCCACTATCCAGATGATGTCTCCCTTCTTGAAGACTCGGGTAGGGGATACGTGCGTCAGATTCTCACGGCCTTCTTCCAGTCCTACCACCATACAGTTGTATTTATCCCTTATTCCGCTTTCTATCAGCGTCTTGCCCAGGAATTCGCTGCCGCCGCTGATGATGAGCTGGCTGAGTTTCATCTCGCGCTTTTCTATTTCAGCCTCCTCAGGCAGCAGGTCGCTCTGCAGGGCGGTGTTGAATTTCTGCAGCTGGTCGTCGTTACCGATTACCTGCAGCTTATCGCCCGGGAAGATAATCATGTCGCCGTTCGGAATGTTCAGGCGGTGGGAGCCGCGGTGAATGCTGCTCAGGTCAACACCGAAACGTTGGCGCAGATGCAGTTCTCTCAGCGATTTGCCTGCCCAACTGCTGTCTTCAGGCACTTCAAATTTGCTGATGTGGATATCCCGGTCCAGCAGTCTGCCCTCGTAGAGCGGCCGCTTTTCGC
This sequence comes from Segatella copri, assembly GCA_021618535.1. GTDB lineage: Bacteria > Bacteroidota > Bacteroidia > Bacteroidales > Bacteroidaceae > Prevotella > Prevotella copri_O. The sequence continues at coordinate 518 of JAJWAL010000153.1, forward strand.
CGTTCACCTGAGCCGCAATATCGCGCGAACGCAGGTTGTGAACGAAGACGCGCTCCATCACGATACTTCGCTTCTTGATGCGGCGTGAAGCCAGCATCAGCATCACCACGGCGGCACCGATGCAGATAATCAGCGCATTGGTAAAGCGCGAGAGGAAATTGATGATATAGAAGATGAAGGCCAGTGCTATCATGAAGCGCACGAACACCGTAAAGAGCAGCGGCACGCGGTTGATGCTGCTCTCCACCCAGAGGCGTTTCCACTCGGCACTGTGATTCTTCTTCATCACGATGGCGCGCAGGAACGGTGAGATGAACAGGACGGTGAGCAGACCGGTTATGGCGTTGGCATACCAGTGAAGATGCCAGCCGGGCAGCAGATTGCGCATCAGCGGCAGCACGAAGGTGAACATCAGGGCGATGACGGCTGCCGAGAGGATAGAGTAGGCGGTGGTGTTGACCAGCATCTGCCGGATCAGCGATTTCCACTTGCTCTGTTGCTGCGTCTGGGGATGACTCATCGCAAAATGGTTCAGAATATGGATGAGTTTGTCGGGCAGATGTTTCTCCATTACCTGATAGGTAGGTGTGGCAAGACGAATCATATAAGGTGTAAGGAAGGTGGTGATGACGCTCACCGCTACCACTACCGGATAGAGAAACTTGCTGATGACGCCGAGCGACAGACCCAGCGAGGCGATGATGAAAGAAAACTCACCAATCTGAGCCATCGAGAAACCGCAGCGCATCGCCGACTTCAGCGACTCGCCTCCGAGCATGAATCCGAAGGTGCCGAATATCGCCTGACCTACCAGTATCGTGCCCACCAGGGCGAGGATAGGAACGGCATATTCTATCAGAATCTTCGGGTCTACCAGCATACCTACCGATACGAAGAAGATGGCTCCGAAGAGATTCTTTACCGGTTCTACGAGTTTGATAATCTTCTCTGCCTCAATGGTTTCTGCCAGTATGCTGCCCATGACAAAGGCTCCGAAGGCGCTGCTGAACCCCACCTTGGTACTCAGTACCGCCATGCCGCAGCACAGACCCAGCGAAACGATGAGCAGGGTTTCGGCATTGATAAGTTTCCTTACCGAACGCAGGAACCATGGAATGGCGAAGATGCCCACGATAAACCATACACCCAGAAAGAAGCCTATCTTCACGATAGAGGCAAGCATCTGCCCGCCGTCGGGACTGCTTCCGCTCGCTATCGCCGACAGCATCACCATCATCACGATAGCCAGGATATCTTCCAGTATCAGCACGCTCATCACCATCGAGGCAAACTTCTGGGTGCGCAGCCGCATATCATCGAATGCCTTATATATAATAGTGGTGGAGCTCATGGCGAGCATACCGCCCAGGAAGATGCAGTCCATCCTTCCCCAGCCGAAACTGTGGCCTACGCTGATGCCCAGCATCATCATGCAGAACACGATGACCACGGTGGCGATGATAGGAGAGGCACCCATCTTCACGATTTTCTTGAACGAGAAGTCAAGACCGAGCGAGAAGAGGGTGAAGATGACACCGATGTCAGCCCAGGTCTGGATATCCGTCTCGTCGACTACCGACATGGTGTAGGACATGTGTGGCGAAACCAGGAATCCCGCCATGATGTATCCCAGCACCAGCGGCTGCTTGAGCCTTTTGAAGATGAGGGTTACGATGCCTGCTACCATCAGGATGAGGGCGAGGTCTTTTACTAAGAATGGAATTTCAGCCATATTTTTCTGTTTATGAAAAAGGGGAATTTAGATGTGTCTAAATTCCCCATATCTGTATTAGTCGTTAAATTCTTCTGTGATTTCCGCAATCTTCACGATGGTCTTCACTACCTTCTCCATTACCTGGATGCTCACAAACTCGTGAGGGCCGTGGAAGTTGACACCGCCGGCGAAGATGTTAGGACAAGGCAGACCCTTGAAGCTCAGCTGGGCTCCGTCGGTACCGCCGCGGATAGGTTCTACGCGAGGTGGAACGCCGCTCTCCTGCATCGCTCTGAGCACGATGTCGATGACGTGCATGTTAGGATCAATCTTCTCCTTCATGTTATAGTACTGGTCGTAGATAACCGCCTTTACGGTTCCGTCGCCATACTTCTCGTTCATCTTGTTTACGCAGTCCTCGATGAAATCCTTGCGGCTTTCAAACTTGTTGCGGTCGTGATCTCGGATGATGTAGCTGAGTTTTGCCTCCTCGCAGCGGCTCTCGATGCCGATGAGGTGGTAGAAACCCTGGTAGCCTTCAGTCTGCTCAGGAGTCTCGTTCTCAGGAATCATGTTCTGGAATTCCACAGCCAGTCGGCTTGCATTCACCATCTTTCCCTTGGCATAGCCTGTATGAACGCTCACGCCCTTGATGATGATCTTAGCTCCGGCAGCATTGAAGTTCTCGTATTCCAGATCGCCCAGGTCGCCGCCATCTACGGTGTAAGCCCAGTCGCAGCCAAACTTCTCTACGTCGAAATGATGCGCACCCATACCGATTTCCTCGTCAGGATTGAAACCTACGCGGATGTCGCCGTGCTTGATTTCGTCGTGGTCGCGCAGATAGCACATAGCCTGTACGATTTCAGCGATGCCCGCCTTGTCGTCAGCACCCAGCAGGGTAGTACCGTCTGTCACGATGATATCCTCGCCCTTGTGAGCCTTCAGCTCAGGGAAGGTTTCTACGCTTGAGATGATGCCCGGACTCAGCTCGATGTCGTTGCCGTCATAATTCTTGATGACGCGTGCCTTTACATCCTTGCCGCTGGCATCAGGCGATGTATCCATGTGTGAAATAAATCCGATGGTAGGAGTCTTTTTCTTGGTATTGCTCTTCAGGGTGGCATAGATATAGCCCATGTCATCCATTTCGACATCGCTCAGTCCTTCGTCCTCAAGTTCCTTTTTCAGGTACTTGGCAAATTCGAGCTGTTTTGCCGTACTAGGCACGCTGGTCGATTCTTCGCTCGACTGTGTGTCGAATTTCGTATAGTTTATAAATCGTTCTACTAAATCCATGTTTTCAATTATTAATCATTTCTGTTGTTTCGGGTGATCTCGGTGGGATTCAAACCCACGACCTTCAGAACCGGAATCTGACGCTCTATTCAGCTAAGCTACGAGACCCTCTTTTCTGCCGCCCGTTTCTCCGCCTGAATGACATCGAATCGGGAAGTCGACTGCAAAATTACTGCTTTTATTTGAAATAACCAAATATTTGGGGCAGATTTTTTCATATATATAATGTGTATTTGTGAATTGTTCTACAAAATGCTACTAAAAAACTTAAAAATGCTATCATTTTGCGAAAAAATACGGAAAAATGCTTGCAGATTAATTATTATTTTGTACCTTTGCAGCGCAAATACTAAATATGAAATAAAAATGAGCAATTTGATAAAACCTGAAGGGTACAAGGCGCTGCTGGATATGCGCCAGACCGAAATGGGTATTAAAATGATAAAAGAATTCTTCCAGCAAAACCTGAGCACCGAGCTCCGTCTGTGTCGTGTTACCGCCCCTCTCTTCGTATTGAAGGGTTTGGGTATCAATGATGACCTGAATGGAGTGGAGCGCCCTGTAACTTTCCCTATCAAGGATTTGGGCGAAGCCCAGGCTGAGGTGGTTCATTCTCTTGCCAAGTGGAAGCGACTGACGCTTGCCGAGTATGAGATTGAGCCTGCTTATGGCGTATATACAGATATGAACGCCATCCGTGCTGACGAGGAGCTGGATAATCTTCATTCGCTCTATGTTGACCAGTGGGACTGGGAGGCTGTGATTACCAAGGAAGACCGTACCATCGCCTTCCTCGAGAATATTGTGCGCCGCATCTATGGTGCCATCCTGCGTACCGAGTTCCTGGCTTGCGAGCATTATCCTCAGCTGAAGCCTTTCCTGCCTAAGGAGATTCATTTTATTCATGCGCAGGATTTGCTCGATATGTATCCAGACCTTTCTCCTAAGGAGCGCGAGGATGCTATCTGCAAGAAGTATGGCGCTGTATTTGTAGAGGGCATCGGCGGCAAGTTGAGCGATGGCAAGAAGCATGATGGCCGAGCTCCTGACTATGATGACTGGAGCACCGTGGCTGAGAACGGCAAGATGGGACTGAATGGTGATATCCTCATCTGGTATCCTGTTCTGGGTCGCAGTTTTGAGCTCAGTTCTATGGGTATCCGTGTCGACAAGGAGAGTCTGCTGCGTCAGCTTAAGCTGGAGGGCAAGGAGGATAGAGAGAAGCTTTACTTCCATCAGCAGCTCCTGAACGACAAGTTGCCTCTGAGCATTGGTGGCGGTATCGGCCAGAGCCGTCTGTGCATGGTATTGCTTCATAAGGCTCACATTGGTGAGATCCAGGCTAGCATCTGGCCTGAGGAGATGCGCAAGGAGGCTGAGGAAGCGGGCATGAACCTTATCTAAGCCTTTCTGCCGGTGCTTCATGGTGTATACTGTGATGTGCTGCATATTCAGTTGATCTTTTTAAGATAATAATAATTTGCTTACGAAGGCTCCCGGTGCTTTTCTGCATCGGGGGCTTTTTTTTGTTGTGTGTCGGTATGACACTAACCTAGTTGGTTCAAATTCCCCAGAACGCCCCGTTTCTGCCGTTTTCGGGGTCTTCATTGATTACCGGCGTCTGCCATCATTTATAACCCGTGTTGGTCTTAATAGAAGACTCGAGCGAGGCACAAAAGACTGTTCTTTCGATTGCCGGTGCAAAGATATGAAGATTTCTGGTATCTACCAAATTTAGGCATGTGATAAGGAGCGATTTTCAGCAGCTTACGATTTGAAACTTAGTAAAGAGAAATAACTATATGTTTCATGGGACGCATCTCTATGTTTTGCGGTGTAGAAAACTATATTTTGCGCTATAAACCAGTATGTTACAAAGTAATAACTGATTACGTGGAACGTATTCAGTATTCAGTATTCAGTTTTTTTCGCTGTTGTTACCACTCTCTGTATAGATA
>JAJWAL010000032.1:0-27326 GCA_021618535.1 Segatella copri
TTTGAGTATTAATAACTTATTTAATAATCGTCTCGTTTTAACGGGACACTAGTGTGAAAAAGTATTATTGTATAACACTTTTAGCTTTTATCGTTGTCATCTTGTTACAAGGATATAACATATCCCTGCAATACAAAGGTTATATCAATAACAAAACAGATAAGGTCAACTCGACTTTAAAAATTGCAATAGACGAAGAATATGCATATCGGGCACATAAAAACAAGTTCTCACAAAAAGATGGGAAACAACGAGTTTATTACAAACAAATGTCAGAAGAAGACTTTCTCAAGGCAAAGCCAAAAAAAGAAGACATCATCAACTTAGACGAAATCAATATTCAAGACTTAAGAGTTAGGGGTATTGCAGAAACAGAAGCCGATGCTCTTGGGCTACTTAGCAAAGATATTTTTACCGCCAAGGGTAATCCCATTAATTTAACCAAACTCTCCCAAATATTCAAGAAAAATCTGAATGAGGGGTTTACCTATACCTTATTGATATTAGATGAGAACAAAAAGAGCATTAAGAGTTATGGACAAACAAAGGATATTGAGAGTTGGCAGGCTAGCAAGCCTATCGCCATCGGGCTCAAACCTATCCGTTTTGTACAGGCAAAGGTAGATGTGACACCATCTTCCTTCATCATAAATTCTATAGAGACTCTAATCTCTACTATATTGTTGGCTCTTATCATCGTATTTTGCATAGGATACCAGATGACTGCCATCAGAAACAAGGAAGACCTTCTGAGGAATCGTGAGGTAAGCCTTCATGGAACTGTACACGACTTGAAAGCTCCATTGGCAAGCATCTTGCTAAAGTTGGGATTCATCAAAGACTATATCAAGGATGCTGACTTGCAGGAGATGATTACTTCTTCTGAAAGACAAATCAAGAATCTTGCAAATACCATCAAGACAATACTTATCACCTCTAAGGCTAGTGAAAGTAAGTTGGTTATCAACAAAGAACAAGTTGACATCATCGAGCTGACACAACAAGCGCAAGAACAAATAGACACCAACTATGCCAGCAAGCCACATGACATCGGCATCCACGACCATCGTGAAGAGAATGCACCGGTGTATGCAGATAAGTACCTGATAGGAAATGTGATGCACAATCTAATGGAGAATGCCGTTAAATACTCAGACAAGGAGGCAAATGTTGATGTCAACATCAAACAGGATGAACATTTCACCATCATCAGCGTGTCTGACCATGGCGTAGGCATTGACAAGAAATATCAGAAGAAGATATTCGAGCAGTTCTATCGCATACCAGCCACACACCATAAGAGCGGATATGGCATAGGCCTTGCTATGGTAAAATATGCCGTCAAGGCACATGGTGGAACCATCAAGGTGGTGAGCGAACCAGGCAAGGGCAGCACCTTTACATTCACATTGCCGTTCAACTAAAAGTAACAAATCGTAATGGGAAAGGAACAAGATAAAACATTAAAAATAAGATATATGGAAAAGATAAAAGTACTATTGGTCGATGATGACCTGGATTTCGGCAACACAGCAGTCTTGCTACTTAAAAAAGCAGGCTATGAGGTCTATTTTCAAAACACGCTGTTTGGAGTAGAAAGCCTTATCATGAAGTTGTCTCCCAACCTCATCATCCTCGATGTGATGATAGGAGAAGAGAACAGTCTGGAAAGAATCAACGACATCCGACTTGCCGCAGAAGACATCCCTATCATGTGTGTATCTTCGTTACATGATTCAGAACTCAAAACCGAGGCTGCAAATAATGGTGCTATGATTTACATCGAGAAGCCTTTCGACAGCCGTGAGTTCCTGGGATGGGTAAACCGCTATGCCAAGCGCAAAGACTTCAGCAATTCTCGTATGATAAACATGGGAGCCTACACCGTAGATACAGAGACTCATGTGCTCAGTTTTCGTGGCTGCAACGAGAAGACGCTGGGCAATACCGAGTTTGCTACACTCAAGCTATTATGGATCAATAAGGGCGAAGTCGTGCCACGCCAAGACCTCAAGGATACAGTTTGGAGAGGCGTACACTGTAGCGAAGAAAGTCTCAATAATGTGATGTACAACTTGCGACGATATTTCGCCAAGGATGCCTCCATCCACCTGGAGACATTGCGCGGCGAAGGATTCAGAATGTGGATGGATGACTAGTTTTATGACGGCTCAACCCGAAAGATGTTAAACAATAATAATTTAAAGGAGTTTATCTTCTAAGCATCTTTATTTTTCGTATCTTTGCGAAAAGTTTCGTTACGAAAAATTTCGATTATGGAAAATCCGTTTAAATTTGGCTCATTAGTTGATGCCCCATACTTTACAGACAGAGTGAAAGAACTGGACTACATCGTACAGTTTCTCAAGAGCGAGAACCATCTCGTTCTTATGTCACCACGACGTTTTGGCAAATCAAGCCTCGTTAAAAAGGCTGTTGTCCAAACCCAGCGACCATACCTATGGCTCAATATGCAAGCCGTGCTCAGCAAAGAAGACTTTGCGGCAAAGCTTCTGAAGGAACTGCTCAATCAATTCAAACTGGAAAAGATGAAGCACTATCTTCGTAACTTCCGCATCATTCCTTCTATCAACATGAACCCGATGACAGACGAGCTATCGGTTTCATTCCAACCATCAACCGACAATGGAACAACAGCAATAGAAGATGTTTTAAATACAATTCAGAAGGTATCTACACCTCAAAACAAACTGATTGTTGTCTTGGACGAGTTTCAAAGCATCCTGGAAATCGATAAAAACATGGATAAGCAGCTCCGTTCCATCATGCAGGAACAGACAGGCATCAATTACATCTTCCTAGGCAGCCAGGAATCGATGATGACAGACATCTTTGAACGGGTGAAATCGCCATTCTATCATTTTGGAATGCTGATGAGACTCAACAAGATTCCATACGAAGACTTCAAGTCATATATTACAGACAGATTGGAAGATGTATCAGAGCAGGCTGCTCAAATTGCAGACGAGATACTGGCATTTACAAGTTGCCATCCATACTACACGCAACAGCTTTCATTCGCAGTTTGGAACAACCTGGTAGCTGGTAAATACGAAGATGTACTCCAACTCGCCATAGAAGACATCATTACGACTCATGATTTAGACTACGAACGTTTATGGTTGAATTTCAATAAGACAGACAAGTATGTTATGGTCAGTATCTGCGAGGGCAACAATCCTGCACAAGACAGGAATCAGCCTACCAGCACGATGACCAGTGCCCTTTTGCGATTAAGCAAGAAAGGCTACATCATACGAAGTGACAGATATGAAATAGAAGACCCATTCTTCAGGAAATGGATACTCAAGAACATGATTGAGTAAGATTATATACTGAGAAATCGCCAGCGAAGCTTGTTTCTACTGTTTCGCTGGCGATTCTGCAAAAGAGATTTATCTATGTGTTAACAAAACAAACTCGCTCCAAATTGGACTTTGATTGGATATCAAGAAGTTTCAACTCTATATTATCTGATTCTTTTTATTCCATATCAAACGCCTTTTAGTTTTATTAGAAAACCAAAGAAAAGTCTATTCTTCCGGAATACCAAGTCTCTTCATTTCTACCTCTGCTGATGTTTGATTCTCTCTTTCTTTTATCTTATGGAAACGATATGTTAACGTCAATCCTACTTTTCGAGTTTCATACTTTGTATTAAAACTAGATTTAACATTATAAATCTGCCTACAAGCACGATTTCTATCTCCATTAAAAATATCATACCCATCTAATGATAATCGCAACCTATCTTTAAAGAAAGATTTTTTGATACTCAAATTGACGGAAGAAGATGCTTTTACATTTATCGACTCCATGTATCCACCCCAAACTTGTTGCCAAGACAGAGAGAGCAGGAAATGCTTAGGAAGCTTGAAATCATTATCAAAATTAAGAATTGTCGACGGATGTCCATCATGAAATGTTGTTCCATCAATACCCGGATAATGCATAATTGACTTCTGAAAGAATCCCGTCAACGATGCAGTATAGCATTTATAGGTATTACGCCAATTCAACATCGCCGACAAAGCTTGACGATGCGACAAATTATCTTGTGACGAAACCGTTATAGCTGAGTTACCTTCCAAAGAATAAATCACCGGCAATAATGGACGATAAACATAATCATAATTTAATGTAAGAAACAAAGACTTATACATCAACAGATAAGACAAGCTATGAGTGATGGCAGTCTTCAACTGGCTATTACCCTTAGATTGCTCATAACGGTTCACATACGTCACATTATCATTCATATCTGCATAATTAGCCCGCTCTGTTCCTATCGAATAGCTAAGATTCTGCACCAACAATCCATGACTATAGCTTAGGGTTACCGATGGCAAGAATGTATTATCACTATGCGCCTCTATCACAGACGCCTTTTCATTCTTCCGACGGGAATATAGATTTTGATAACGTATTCCTGTACTTAAAGAAAAGTCCCCCAAGGGTAATTCGTAGTTGATAAATACAGCATTTTTAACTTCCTTATTCTCAAAGCGACCATCGAACTTCAACCGTTCATAATCTATCTTGTCTATTCCCTCACTATAGCTGAAATCATATCCCATACCCAAAGTGCCCCACTTTCCAAAATCATGGGTAGCATGGAAATTAGAAGCCAGGACATTCCATTTAGAATGTCCCATATATGAAACCTCAGAACTCGTACCTATATGATTTTCCTTTAAAGCAGAATTAGTGTTCGATGCTTTAGAAATATAATCCATCACTACACTCACGTGCCAAGCATGATTCAAACTTGCATCATAATACATATTGACATGATGCGTAAGGAGGTTGTTTTTGGATTTATTCTTATCAAAGAGATAATATGCAGGTCCTGCATTTGGCACTACACTAAATGTATCCCGAGTCTCAACCTTTCCATCCGTGTACATTCCACTATAAAGCATTCCTAGTTCTGATTTATCAGACAGATGATAAGTCATACCAGCAGAATAAGTATGACTACCGGAATGAGTCAAGCTTTCAATATGTTGCATTTTATTCCAAATGGTATCAGCTAATACCTGTTTATCATAATCAGAACTTTCGGAAGCATTATTTCTCCTATAGTAATACTTACCATACAAATCAAATTTTCCAGAATTGTATGTTGAAGAGAAACCTGTTTTATGAGCCAAATGCTTTGCCTGAGTGATATTTCCGATGGCATTAAAAGCCACACCATCTCCTAAAATCTTAGTTTTTATATCAATCACAGGTGAACCCGATGTGTCATAATCCGCCTCTGGCATAGCAACGATTTTTAAAGATTTGATTTGATCAACCGGTAAGTTATCGATAAGACTTTGATCTCTCACCTTACGCCCATTTAAATAATAGACCGGAGCTCCCTTACCCAACACATTGAACGAATTTCCTACATGTAAGACACCAGGAACCTTACCAATCAGTTCATATATATCATTCTGATGGTTAAGAATAGAATCATGCTCTACGTCTACGAGTAAATTATGACCAGACAACTTTATGTTTTTGCGATGAGCTATCACCTCTACATCAGATAGAGAAATTACTGTAGAATCCGAGATACCAGTCATGTTTTTGGCAACAACGTTACTATCAGAATCAAGGATAGCAATGTTTGCCGGAACATCACCTTTGTTAACTCCCATATCCCTTGCTATTATATTCTTAGCTTGCAACAGAAGCGCACCAAAGAACAACATGGATATATTTATAAAAAATCTCTTAACAACCATATTAATATAACCTTTAAGTTTAAAGAATCACCTTTGTCATTTACTGAGTCCACTTAAAAAAGTAAGGCTTGTTGAAAGTAGGCTCAGTAAATTAAAATGATCTCGGTGCAAAAATACCGAAAATTGCTCAAACCGCCAAACGTTTTACATCATTTCTCACATAATATTTATAACCCAGTTTATTATGTAAAAATGATGTAGGTTTGCTATTCTTCCGGAATACCAAATATCCAATGATTCACAATGGGAATTTTATAGAAATTAGAACTTTTTGTTTATATGCGTATGGAATATACTAACCCACCACTGGATACAGCAACACTTTTAGCCAATCTTCAAAATGAGCATCATGGGAAATCCGTTGTTAAACATAAGCTAAAGATTGACACCAAATGTCACTTTAGTATACACATTGCCTTTGCGTAGATATATCGAATATTTGCCATAAGGCCCATAGAGTTCATTTGGAGACTTACGCAAAGCCACTTTCAAATGTCCATTAGACAGACTTATTGCAAAGTCTTCACTCTTTCCGAAAAAACAATATTCTTCTGCACCAAGAGCATCAAACGACAATTGGTCGTCTAGTCCAAACAAGTTACCTATGTTAGTATCTTTTTGAGGCAATTCATTTTCATTAGACAAAGACGACATATATTCTACGACAGCGCCAATCTTGCCAGTTTCTTTCTCTAAGAAAGAAGATACCACAAACTGATAATATTTGCATCCTATCTCATATGCATTCTTATGAGAAGGAAAAGTCAAAACATTTTCGGTATTACAACATGCATACCGGTGATTTGGCAATACGCTTGTTTCGTTTGACAAGTTATCCAAATTTGGCATCGTCTTACTCGGGAAACTTGAAGAGATTCCCAAATCAACTACTTGCCAACTGTCAGACCGGAAATTTATCGAGCCGTTTATATAAACTCCCGTTTCACCTAACAGGGTCTTGCCATGATTCTCATCGAGCATATTCAGTGAGGTAAAAGATACCTGTGAAGTTTCATCTTCACTGCAACTTGTAGCAAACAGAGTAATGCACAAACTCAATGCCAACAAAACAAACATTTTTACTTTCTTCATAACCTTGCCATTTTAATTGTTATTAATCACAGCTGCAAAATTATCCGTTTTTCCAATACATTCCTAATAAACCAGGTCTATTTCTTTAACATCGAACATATTGCATATAATTCTAAGCTCTAAACACTTACAGTTGCCGCCTTGATTTTCGAGGTCTAAAAAGCTGTATATAGTCCCTATCTCTAGAAGTTTTCTATATAATTACGAAGCGAAAAATGCTCATTTTTAATGCCTACCTTATCCTTATACAAGAACAACTTTTGCTTGATAGCTTTCTCGCTCACACAATAGATAGAAGCCAACGCTTTTTGCGACAGCTTTAAACGCAACAGCATCATTAGCCGTAAATCGGTCTTAGATAAATTCGGATGTTTTTGCTTGAGTCGTTTTACAAATAGGTTTTCCACACTATCTAAAAACACCTCCAATTCGTCCCAATCACTCTCTGACAACACAACGTGCTTATTCTCATTTGGAGCTATGGAATTTAATTTTTCTACAACATCTATCTTCTTTTGCAAATAGTTACGCATCACAGATAGTTGAACCTCTTTATGCGAAAGTTCCTCTTGGTGTATTTTTTCCTGCATTTGTTGCTTTTGGAGAAGAACCTCTCTTTCATGCTCCATACGTAGTTTTATCTGGTGCTTATATGATTTATAAACATATAAAATAAATATGACTACTATAAAACACAATAAGACTATCAAACTAAATACCCACTGCTGCATTTCTGCTTTACCTTGCATTTTAGCTCTTTCACTTTCCTTTTTCAAAAAGGATGTATAATAAGCAGCCTTACCTTGTAATGCAATTCGATACATATCCTCCAAATAATGGTACGCCGAATCGCTAAAACTTTTAGCAGACTTGAAATCATGCGCTTTCATAGCAGCTTGACTTTGAAAATAAAACACAGAATAGCGGTCTTCTGCCGTTTTTGGCATTGCTTGTTTTAATAAACTAAAGGCTTGGTTTAATGAATCTACAGAGATATAAGCAGAAGCAAATGTCAACAGACAAGAAAATCTATTTGCTGCATTCAAGTCATAAGCCAATCGTGCATAATATAAACAACTATCTTTTTCACCTATCTCCTCAAATGTACTAGCTAGATTTTGCCTTACATAAGACAACAAGTTGCTATCGCCAGCTTTCATTGCCATTCTATATGCTTTTCTCTCTTCTTCTAAAGCATGCTGCAAGCTATCAACATAAAAGAAGTTCTCACCCAATCTCAAACGTGCTGCCACCTTATTATATATAGTAACATTTGCCATAGAGTCATACATCTTCACCAAAGCTTTAGCATAGTTCAAAGCTTTGTAAGGTGCCAGCTGTTCTTCTACTTCAATCAGCTTATCCAATGCCAAGCATTTTAAATTCATATTATGGAGGCTGTCAGATATGGAATACGACTTTTCCAGGCAACTCTTTGCCTGCTCCATACTATCATTCAGCAGAAAGCATGTTCCCATATAATATAAGGATGAAGCATAAAGAGAATCTTCTTGATGACCCTCATACCAATCATACGCTATGCGAATCAAAGAATCGTTATCTACATCCAAGCCCGACTTATCTTGTGCCATATAATAAATGAGGGCATACTTCGCCATATCTTTATCTGAGAGTTTACCTTGATTGATACGGTTCAAAAAGGGCAAGGCACTATCTGGCTTAGACTCTGCCAACGTATAAGCCAAGTCTAACTCTCTCTTATGACTTTGATAACATGATACCAATACCGAAAGCATCACAAAAAACAATATCGTAAACGAAATACTTCTTCTCATATTTAGTATAATTACATTCTGGGCGCAAAAATACAAAATATTTTTCAATAATAGAACTAAACAGGGTCTAAAATACAAAGTCTGCAGAAAAGCACAACACAACTGATTATCAGGTATATATATAATATTTATAACAAAAGAGGGTCTAAATAATAGTCGTATTTTCGCATTACCAACCTTTCTGCCTGAAAGCAGAAGGCGTTACCCCTCTCATCTTCTTGAAGAACTTGGTGAGATGCGCCTGGGATGAGAAACCGAAGGTATTGGCTATCTCCTGAACCGTATGCGTGGTGGTAGAAAGTTCGCGCTCTATCTCCTTCACGATGTATTCATCGATGATTGCCTTCGGCGTCTTGCCGGAGATGCGGCGGGTAACCTGAGCCAGATAACGGCCACTCACATTCAACTGGTCGGCATAGAAATGAACATCGCTGTAAGTGCGGCAGAAGTTATTGACCTGCGAGATAAACTGGTTGTAGAGCTCGGAACTCCTGCCCTGCAGATTGCTCTGGCGCACGAGTTCTACATTGATGAAATCCTGCGCCATCGCCAACGCCTCCTCCATCTTCTTGCCCTGATTCAGATAGACGGCAAGAGCTGAAGAGAAACGGTTGATGAGACCATGCGAATTGGCATTGTCGAGGCGATAGATCCGGAGTCCCTGCTTCTCGGCAAGGCTCAGCAGTTTGGAATTCTGAAGAATGATGTCGCTCTCCTTCTTGCGTGACACGACGACAGAACAGAGCGGCAGCAGACGGTATTTGATCTGGCTCACCACATCTTCCGTCATCAGCGCATCGCCCTGGCTCGACCAGATGGCAGGGGCATAGATGATATGGGCAGGACGGTATTTGGTCAACGCATCGATGACCACATTCAGCGTTTCCACCCTGCGTATCATACCAATCTTCACAATATCAGGCTGCACATCGTTCATGATAGCCTCTATCTGTCCCGAAACAATCTCGGCAGGAATATCGAAGAACTCCTGAATACCGAGCGTATTCTGCACAGTAATGCTGGTTATCGCCGAAACAGCATAACCGCCCAACTCGGCAATCGTCCTGATGTCCGCCTGCACACCAGAGCCTCCGGTGCTGTCTGAACCTGTAATCGTTAATATCATATCCTTAAACTTTGAACCCGATGATAAGTTTGAGGGCAAAGATACAAAAAAAGAGCGAATAATCCGCAGAATTTGCAGATAATTCGCTCTTTTTTTTTATTCTTCAGTAAGATCTTTACAATCCTTGAGTATCTCAGCAGGAACCTCATTGCAACGCTTGTAGCGGCAGATGTCGGTAACATCGTTCTTGGCGGTCCATATCATGGAACCCGATGCCAGGAGACGGGTTACGAGATAACTCTGGTTCCAGTCGCCCTTACCGTTATCATAGCTTCCGCTGATGATGTAGCCCTGGTATGGATCGTTCTCGATAGCGAACGAACCGGTGATATGGCGACCATACATACTGTCAAACTTCTGATACATCTCGAAAGTCTGGTCCTTGCGGTTGAAAACGATGTAGCAGTATGTGCCCTCAGCAAGAGGTTCACCGTTCCACTCAGCCAACTCCCATGTGCCATGAAGATTGGCAGGTGTAACTTCCAGAGAACGCTCCTCCGGTTCTTCATCATCGCTGCTGCAGGCTGCAAAGCCGCAGGCAAACAAAGCAATCACCAGGAGGGTGAAGAGTTTTTTCAAATATTTCATTGTCTTGGTATTTTTTTCTTTTTTACTTTTTTACCCTTTTACCTTTCTAACTTTACAACGACCTGTATCGTTCTGTCAGACGGGCGGGCATCCAAACCCTCCAGAATAACAGGGAAGGTGAAGGATTCGGGCATCGTAGCCGGAATCTTATCGGCTATGATGGTGATGACGAGGTCAGCCTCATCACCCGGTTCTATCACCTCAGGCTCTGTCGTAAGACGGGCATAAGGAGGAAGAAGGAGGCTGGATATACGGAGCGGCTTGTCACCGCTGTTTCCGCAGAGGATACGTGCCGCAGGCTCTGTGCCCGGCTTTACCTCTGTGATACTTGCCTTCGCCTGTTTCAGTCTGAGTGCGCCCATTTTGTGCGGATAGCGCGCCCACTGGTCAGCACCCGGCAGCACCTTTCCCGTTAAGGCGAGCTTAACGGCAGGCTGTCCCTCTACCTCTTTCAGATAGAGATAAGCACCCGTATTGATGGTGCCCGGATAGCGGTTAGGCGTGAAGGTGAGCTGCACCTGACAGGTATCGCCAGGCTTCATCACATCGCCCCTGACATAAGAACTGGTACATCCACAGGTGGTTCTCACCTGTGTGATGTGCAGTATCTTCTTGCTCACATTCTTACCTACGAAGGTGAAGGTGCGAGGCGCATCGTCCTCGGTCATCGTACCTGCATCGATAAGCGGATGCTCAAACTTCAGCAGTTCCTCCTGCGCATTCACTGTAACAGGCAAAGCCAGGAAGAAAAGCGATAGGAAAGCAAATATCTTCATATTACATCCAATTACATCCAACCATTGTTACCGGCACTCTTTCTAACGGTCACAACTACAGTCTGGCTGGCACCATCAGCAGCTGTTACGGTGAGCGATGTGCTTCCGGCAGCGAGTCCCTTCACGATGAGCGTCTTGCCATCTACCGAAGCAGAAGCTACGCTGCCATTCGCTACAGAGCAAGAGAATCCCTCTGTCCGACCTGCGAAATATGCAGCGAGGTTGAGAGAAACAGTCTTCTCGATGCCCACATACACGTTAGGCAACTTCATATCAGAACTGAGTTTCTTGTTCTTGATGTTATTCAAGAGCTGAGCTGCATCAATCAGACCAGCCCCCATCTTGCCGATGTACTTAGAGAGCTGTACAATCTCTGGCGAAGCACCTACGGTAGTATGGTTCATGTAGTAGGTCTTGGTTGCACCATTCTGATAATGACTATCCAATTCCTTTACAGACTTCTTCATCAGGGCTACGAAGTCGGCAGCACGATAATGACGGTTCGTCTTGGCAGCATAAGCGAGACCCAAGGCAGCCACACCCGAAACGTGAGGACAAGCCATAGAGGTTCCCTCCATGTAGCCGTAAGCAGGCTGACCGTTCTTGATCATCGTAGAGAGCACAGCACCTTTCTGCTCGGTTGTCTCTGCCCAGTATTCATCTTCCTGCTCGCCAATCTTGCTGTAATATTCCAAGTCGCCACCAGGAGCACTCAGGGTTACGAGCGAACCGAAATCGGTGTAGCAGGCTGGAGTAAAGTCGGCAGCTACTGAAGATACGCAGACGCACTTAGAGTAAGCACCTGGGAAAGCAGGATTGCCAGCATACTCGTTACCGGCTGCGAAGACTGGAATACCACCGTCGATGACACCATTAGGCGAACCGGCATTGTTGATGAAGTAATCCAGCGCTTCCTTCTCCAGCGGATAGGTCTCAGCCCATTCCTTCTCGGTAGCAGGACCCGGAGTATAACCATTGATGATGCTAGACTCTGAAGAGTTGTAACCCCAACTGCACTGCAGGATGACAGCACCATTATCGGCAGCATACTTGATGGCTCTCGCCTCGCCTGCCAAGGTTACACTGTTCTGACCGGAGAATACCTGGCAAGACATAATCTTGACACCAGAGTTAGGAGTTCCGTCACCACCGGCAACACCAGATACACCGATACCATTATTATTTACGGCTGCAATGGTACCAGCTACGTGAGTACCATGACCGGTGTCATTGGCATCAGTCCAGGTAATATCGCCGCTCTCAGTAACGAAGTTGTAGCCATGAAGGTCGCCCTCATAACCGTTTCCGTCGCCGTCAGTCTGGGCACCCTGAACACTTTCGCCCGGGTTGCACCACATGTTGGCTGCCAAATCAGGGTGCGTATACATCACACCCTCATCAAGAATAGCCACGATGATAGAAGGATCGCCTGTGCAGGTCTTCCATGCCTCAAGTGCATTCACATCACATCCTGCCTTAGCACCCACGTGATTATTGTTGAGGTTCTCAAAGTCATAGTTGCCCTCACCCAGGTTACGGTAGTGCCACTGGCTGGCAAAGCCTGGGTCATTTGGCTCGCCCTCGGCTGCTGCTGCGCGGGTAGACTTCTGCTGAAGTGCCTTATCGCTGAGATAGATGCGCTTGCTGTCGGTATTGTAAGCACGCTTGATGCGACCGTTGGTCTGAACCTTTGAGATTTCACCCAACTGCTTCAGTCGCTCGGCAGCCGCCTTCAGGTCGGTTCCCTTATTAAACTTCACCGTATACCAGAGGTGGAGTCCCGCCTCGCGGGTTCTTGCCTCAGTATTTGCATCTACCGGGAACACACGCTCAAAGCTGTAGCTTCCCAGGATGTCGAGCACCTCGTCGGTAGAAGGAATACCCGAACGGGTAGCCTTTCCGGAGCGAGTCTTGCTCAGTTGTGCCTGGTCGAGGATATCGCTCATTTCCGGACTGAACTTAATCAGCAGTTCACCCGCCTCAGCATCTGCAGGGATGGTGATTTCTGAATTGCCGTCAGAAGAGCCGATGGTTGACAGGCTGTCAGAACAGCCCGTCAATGCCAATGCGACCATTGCTATATAGAAAAACTTTTTCTTCATTGTTTGCTTCTATATTGTTTTTATGTTTATCTTACTTTTTCTTAGTTCTCCTGTACTTAGCCATCAGCGCAGCTTCATTAATATCGCCTGCTGCCACGTATGTGCGGTAGTAGAGCGGATAAGCTACCCCTGGAACCTCCCATTTATTACCTGGGTCGCTGGTTCCGTAGAAGTAATCGAAACTGAAGCTATCCTCTGTCATATTAGAGAAACCAACGGCAGCGCCATCACTGTTCTTTCCCTTAGGCTGCTGGTTGAAGATCATGATAGAAGGAGTCCATTCTACCAGATGTGGATGATAAAGAATCCACTTTGGCACCGCACCAGTCAGGAAGTTAAGGTTGAGCGACAACTGACGGCAGTTAGGCAATACACGTGGCACCTGAAGAGGATAAACATCCTCATAAACTACAGAACCATCCTTGTGCTTGCAAGTTACTGGATTATCCCAGCCAGAGAGCAACCATTTACAGGTATCACCTACTAGCTTGTCGAGATAATCAGCCTTATTGGTAGAGAAGTCTGCCCTGCTGTATCGGGTAGCCTTGCCAGCAACCTCTAAAGCTTCAGTCATCTCATCATCGGTAGGAAGTTCACCCTCCAGGAAGCAGTAAGACAACTCCAGTGTATTCAACTTATCCCATGTCAGGAGCTTGAGAAGCGCCTGGCGGTCTGCGGATCCGGCATTTACCTTTCCATACAGTCCGATAGGATAGTTATTATAAACATAGACGCCTGATGCGTTCTTTTCTCCCAGCGAAGCGATGTTGGTGACAACATCCGTACGGCGCTGTGCATAGAGAATGAGGTTACGCAACTTAGGGAAGTTCTTCTCGTTGACGATATTGGTGATATCCGACAACTTGTTGAAGTTGTTACTTACCAGATTGAGCGTTTCAAGGCTGCTACCCAGTTTAGCAAAGCCAGTAGGTAACTTAGTCAGACCGTAAGCCTGAACGGTAAGATTCTTCAGATACTTCAGCGAGCAGATTTCTTCACCGAGCTTCACCTCACGAATCTGGTTGTTCTCGTTGGCAGCAACAGAGAATGACTCGAGGAACTTGAGGTTGCCCACTTCCTTAGGAAGAGTTTCACCACTCTTGAGGTTGAACATACTGAACTTGACAGAACGAACACGTCCTAAAGCCTCAGGATGATCCTTCACAAAAGCATCAGTAGCTTCCCAGAGCGTTACGCCGCTCCAGTTGCGCATGTTATCGCTGGAATCGAAGGTAGCAATGCTACCCAGTTTCTGGTTGATCATGATGACAGAGAGAGAGTCACCGGCACGGTTGTCCTCAATCTTTGGTGCTGCCTTCTGACGAACGGTCAGGATAACATCATCTATAGGTTTGCCATCTGCATCTACCAGCTGGTCTTCAGCCTTGACTGGCACGAGATGAACCTTAGCCACACGAACGGCAGGAACCACGTTCATCGCCCAGCGGAACTTGAAGTTCACGGTGCGAGGACGATACTTTCTGTCCAGCTTGATACCCAGGTTAGTACCTGTCAGCTTATCTTCATCCTTGCTGTTCAGGAGCCAGCCCTCACGCTCGCTCTCGTTCTCTGCCTTCTCTGCATCGGTCAGATCACCCTCGAAAGAATACTCAATCTTACCAATCTTGCATTCTACGTTGGCAGAAATCAGACTCTCGAAAGCACGTTTATCGTAAGAATCAGAGTTCTCGATTTCTACAACAGGATCCTTCAGGAAGATCTGCTTGCCATAACCAAACTGGGTGATGGTAAGCTTGCGGCTCTGTCCGTTGGCACCCTGGAAACTGAGTTCTGTGCTGCGGAGTGTGTTGGAAAGAGTAGAATCCACCTTGATGGTACCCTCAACAGAACCCACGCCGTTGGCAGGCGAAAGCATCAGCCAAGGCTCAGAGGTATTTGCCACCCAGTCCTGTGAGGCAGCGATGGCAATCTGCTCTGTTCCACCCTGAGGGCCTATGGCTATCTCTTCTTTATCGAGCGCCAGACCTCCGGGGATATCGACATCATCCTTATCGCTGCAGGCTGTGAAAAGCCCGGCAGCGAGAACGATTCCTAATGTCAGTTTATTCATATATTTCATATTACTACTTTCTTATAGGGTTTAATTTTCGAGATCCAAAGCATCGCAACCGCGGATGTCCTGATTCTTGTCGTAGAACAGCTTATACATACCTGCCTTGATGTATGCGCAGACGCTGGTTACATCGATAGAGATGTTAGGGTTGTCTGCGATGTTCAGGATGTAAAGGTGAGAGGTCAGTGTCTCTTCTACCTTACGGATATCGTTTGAACCAATCTGGAACTGGATCAGGCTCGGACAGGTTGTGATTCCTGTAGGCCATGTACGCAGGCAACGCTGGTCGTTATTCTCATCACGCTGGTGGTTGATGGCAAAGGCACGGAGCACGGCACTGTTCAGAGGCTGGGTTGGCACCTCGGTGAAGCAGTTGTAGCTCAAGTCCATATTGGTAATGTATGGCAATGTGGTTGAGCGGAAGTCATCAGAGAGGGAGGTCAGCTTGTTGAATCGGAGGTCGATGACCTGCAACAGATAAGCCTTCTTGCCCTTGATGGAACCCTTAGGGATGGTACGCATCTGGTTGGCGCTCAAATCGATGGTTGTGATTGGCGAACCGGCTGTGAACAACTCTGAAGGGAACTTCTCTATCTTGTTGTTAGACAGAGTAACGGTTGCTGCATTGATACCCTTGTAAGTACCATGACTATTATCTACACCTGTAATCTCGTTGTAAGAGAAGTCTACAGAACCCATCTCGCGAACCGAACTTGCATCGAAGATATTCGGAATCTTCTTCAGTTTGTTGTGGGCGAAGGTCAGACTCTCTACATCATCTGTAAAGGCACAGAGATTAGCAGGAACCTCCTCAATCTGGTTGTTGTTCAGATAGAGAGAAGAGAGGGCTACCTCAGAACCGAACGGATGCAACTTCTTGATGTTGTTGTAAGCCAGGTCGAGCAAACCGAGGTTCACCATCTTCTTCAATGCAGATGACTCAGGGAATTCCTCCAGGTTGTTGTAGCTCATATAGAGAATCTGGAGTGTCTTACCGGTCTTCTCCTCAGCCAGACGGGTCCAGTCGTTTCTCAACTGGTTGGCTGAGATACCCTTGCATCGTGCCAGATTCATCGCCTGCAATTTAGGGAGATTATAGTAGAAGTCTGGAATGCGACTGATCTTCGGACAGTTGTAAAGTTCGATATCGGTCAGGTTTTCCATCTTGTCCCAATCCTCATCCTTAAATTCCTGTGCAAACTTACCATAAACAGGATCGTCAGCATTGTAGAACTTCGCACAAACCTCATCGGCTGTGATAGAAGAGTTACCGATGTAGAACTGCTGCAACTTGGTCAGACGGTAGATAGCCTTTGAAATACCGCTGATGCGATTGGTCAATGTACCGATCTGCGCATCCTTCAGGTTGATGCGGCTGTCCTTCTTGATTCTGTTCTTCGGTGCCACCTTAGGATCAGAGTTGTAGCTTTTTACAATCATCTCCGACATGTTGGCACGTGGGTCATACTTCAGGAACTTATTCTCATAGTCGTGACGCATGCTGCTCTTCTTAGCTGCAGTCAGACTGTTTGCATCATAATCATTGAAGATGTTGGCACCAATCTTCTCATCGTGAGAACCTAGGTTGAGCACCTGGAGTTCAGTCAGCTGTCCGATGGCATCAGGTACGATTCCCTTAGCACCGAAACCGGCAATGATAAGACCGATGACACGGCCGTTGCTGTTGAGCGTTACGCCCGGCTGGTCGCCCCACATATCGAGTTCCTTGTTGAAGTTCCAGTTAGCTCCCTTGAAGGTAGCATCGCCATAGAAGCTCCACTCCTTACCCTGCAGAGATTCCCAGATAGCCTTCAGAGCCTCATAGTCCTTGATATATTCCTTGGTCTTGGAAAGGAGGATAGGCACCTGCGCTTTATCATTGAGCTGATTGTCCTCTACGATGAAAGCCTCGCCCTTAACAGGCTGGGTCTCGTACTTGGTCTTCACCGCACCAGTCTTGCCGTAGGTGGTATAAGAGGTAACCTGATAAGTACCGGCAGGCAACCATACGGTAGTATCGCAGTAAGCTGTACCTGTGTCCATATACTTATCGTTCTCATTGTCAGGATTCTGATGCTCCTTGCTTCCCTCCTTATATTTCACCTTCAGTTCAGGGAAGGTAAAGGTCTCACGGGTAAAGAGGTTGGTTACGCTTACGTCAACGAGACGGATGTTAGAGAAGAGATACTCAGTACCACCGGCACGGGTCTTCTCCCACTCCTTCACGAGATTGAACTTCACCTTACCGCGCTCCACAGTCTCCACCATGAGGTTCTGTACTTCCAGACCGCCGCCTACTACAGTGAATGTTTCGCCGGCAGAAGAAGCCAGCAACTCCTCATCTACCGCATCATAGAGATAGAAACCGATGACGGTGTAAGCACCCGAAGCGAGTTGCAGTTTTTCACTTCTCAGACCATACTCAGCATTCTCTGAATTATAAGAATTGAGCACCAGGGTCTGAGAGACCGTTGTACCATTGTGCTCCATGACCACCTTGATTTTCTTGGCATCATCCAGTTTCTCAAGTTTGTCAAGGGCAGTAGCACGGGTAGCTCTAGAAGAAACCTTCTTGCTGAGCTTGAACTGCACATATCCGTATGTGCCGTCCCAGCCTCCGGTCTCATCATCCGAGCAACTTGTTGCAGCAAAGGTCAGGAGAGAGACCAAGAGCAACAAGAGTGCCTTTGAAAATATTTTCATTCTGTTCATTACTTTCTAATTTTTCTGATAGAAGTATGTTTCTTACTCATTCCCTCACCAGGAGATTCAACAACAAGAACCTTTACAGGAGTTCCGTTGTCCTTAAATACCATAAACATCGGAGTAGCTTCTGGTACTTGTACAAAGAATATCCAATTCTCCTTTTCGTCTTGTGAAGCCTCTGCGTTAACATCATTTCCGTTGAAATCCTTAACTGTAAGATAGCCTGTCTCCATCATAGTGGTAGGGTCCCAATCCTTGATATTAGGATTAACTGTAAGAGAGCTTCCTGCTTCTGACTGAGCGACATATATTTCGTCACCATTGTAGCCAAATGTTCCTGATATGATAGAACCATACTTTGATTTATCCTTCTTGCACTCTACTGGCAAGTAGTTCATCTTCAAGATTGATGGTGCTGCAGACTGATCATCAGCAGAAGAGTTGGCCTCCTTCTGTACAACATCCATCAGGAAGTAGCGGTCGTAATCGCTCTTCACAGTTGTAAAGTTGTTCTCAAGCATTTCATCGAGACCGTTTTCGAAAGTTGCGTAAACGCTCTGTGGCAATGCATAAACCAGGAACTCACGGCTTCCGCTGCTCAAGGCATCAATAGTGAGCTTAACGTCACCCTTCTCACCATGCAACTTCACAGCACCAATTCCATCCTCGAACAAACCATTCTCCGTGTTCTCGAAGACTACCAGCTGGTAAGCATCACCCAAGGTCTTGAGGGTGAAAGGAACGAAGTTGTAGAAGGTGAAATCGTTGGTATCACCACCATTCAGGCTAGAACCATTCTGAGTGAACACCTTACCATCGAGAGATACATTCCATACTGCCCACCGTGAAGAGGTTGGATAAGTAACATCCATGGTGCTGGTGGTCATACCATCATAGATAACAGGTATGGTTACAGCAGCCTTGCCATCCTCAGAAGTAAAGGTGATGGTGTAGTTGCCGTCCTTAGCTATGGCATACTTAGCACTTACGCCCTGATCCTCCTTGAAGGAAACACCGCCTACAACTTCCTTGTTAGGTGTACCTACCAGGAAGCCGCCTTCCAAGTCTACCCAAGCTGGAGTATTGGTAACAGCAAAACGGAAGTTTGACTTTACAGTAAACTTGTTGTATACATTGTAACCTACGGTGATACCTGTCTCGGTGATATCATTGCCAGCCGCATCGTAAACCGTCAGTATATGGTCGGCAGCCGAACGCTTAACCTCAGCGATGGCAACCTTCTGTCCACCCATATTCAGGAAGAGCTGAGCCACGCTCATATCATCGCTGGCATCATCAGCAGTAATCTTAACCTTGATGGTCTGCTTGCCTGCAGTACCATTGAGTACGAAGGCGTCTGCTTTCTCGCCCTGCACCAGTTTACACCAGATTTTGTCTGAAGAAAGGCTCCAGCTCTCGTTGGCATCGAAGGTGAAGTCCAACTCAGCGCCAGCTGCACCGCCGATAGTCTGTACCTGTGGGAACACAGGAGTTACGGCATCGTCGTCATCGCTGGAACAAGCTGTGAACAGAGTCACTGATACCAGCGCCATCAATACGAGCCAATATTTTGAAATCAATGTTTTCATTTTCTTTTTATTCTACGATTAATATCCTTGTTCTTTCAATTTCTCTGCCTCTGCATCGCTGATCCATTCATACATAGTGATGAAGGTTCCTACGTTGCCGAAGCTTGAACCATCCTTGTTGTCAACACTCATGTTGACATACTGCAATACATAGTTCTGGCAGGTGTTATAATAAGAGGTATAGAGAGAAGGCTGGCTGATGCGCAACTTGCCGTCTCCATAGATGGTACCGAACGCCTCACCGGTCTCACCGGCTATCTGGTCGTCCATCTCTACCTTTGGCTCCAGGACGTTATCGGTATTGAACTTCAACTTCAGGTTGTAGCCCTTGTAATAGACATCCTTCAAGAGAATGGTATTCTCCTCGCCTTCCACTACCTCAGTCTTGATCAGACGGTTGTTTACGTTGTTCAGATACTTGCTGTAGAAGGTAGATGTTACCATGCACCAGCCAGAGAAGTTGTGGATATCGAAAGGACAAGACTTCTGCATTACCACGTGGGCATAGTCCTTATAGAGATCTGTCCAGTTATACTTCTCCGGGATCACCAGTTTCAGGGTGAAGCCGAGCGAGTCGGTCTTGCCGATGTTATCATAGATACCCTGAACCTTCACATTTCCTACCATCTCGCCCGCCTTGATTGTAACGGTGTTGTTGAGGATGCGGTAATGCTTACCCTCGATGGCATTGCTCTGCTTGTCTACTACCTCCACGCCGAAGGTGCGGTCGTAGTCAGCTTTTTCGGTTGCAGATACAGGCACATTGAAAACCTCGTTGCTTTCCTGTACAGCATACTGATAGAGCGTATCAGAGAACATGATATGACTTGGACCAGCATAAGTGGTATAATCTTGTGAACAGCTCACAAGAGCGATGAGTGCAGCTACGGCTGCCAAACATCCCATCATTATTTTCTTCATGATCGTCTCCTTATTTTATTTGTTACTTTCATTAGGCTGAATCTCAGAACCTGGTGCCTCAAGCTCATGCTGAGGAATTGGCCAGACAAAGAGAGGGTCATCCTTTTCAACCTTCAGACTGCTCTGTACGAAGTTGGCAGCAGGCTGGTCGGCAGCCTTACGCTCAAATCCCTTGTGCCAGCGCTTGAGGTCGTTCAGACGGAAGCCTTCCATATAGAGTTCCTTCACACGCTCTGACTCGATAATCTTCATGGCGCTACTCTCGTCGCTCATAGAAGTGTTACCACCATAAGATGAGTAGCGGGCTGTGCGGAGGGTTGAGATATCCTTACCAGCCTTGCCATATTCACCATTCATTGCGTAAGCTTCAGCACGTATCAGATACTGCTCTGACAGACGGAATACCATTGGCTGATGAACATGCAGGATATTGTTGTTCAGGAATTCTGCATCGCCGAAATACTTGCTCAGCAAAGGCCACTGCAAACCGTGCTCATAACCGGTGGTACGGGTTGTGAAGATGGCTGCAGCACGGAGGTCATTGGCGTCGAATGAGTTGATAACCCATGTCTCAGGCACATAGTCTGGACGATAAGTTACATAGTTGTAGTTATCGAAGATGGTACCCAATGCACCACCATAGCTGTTCACTGTAAAGCCTACCTTCCAGATAGCCTCACGCGAATCACCGTAGGTCCAGATATACTTGTAATCGTTCACCTTGTTTAAATAGGTGTTGGAAGAAGCCTTCTCCAATGTATAATACTTACTGCCGATTACCTTAGATGCATACTTGATGGCATCATCATACTTGTGCATATATAAGGATACGCGCGCACGCAAGGCATGACAGGTATACTCGTTGAAGTAAATCTCGTTATAGAGACTTCCTGTGAAGTCTTCGTCTACCTTCAGATACTCAGCAGCCTTGTCAAGGTCTCTCAATACGAAATCGTATGATTCCTTCAGACTGGCTCTCTTCTGTGGCTCATTGCCGTAATAGTGCTCTGTGAGTACCACGCCGAGTTCCTTCTCAGCCTGCTCATCGCTGTCATAAGCCTTGCAGAAACACTTGATCAGTTCTGAGTAAGCCAGGGCACGGGCAAAATAAGCCTCGCCCTCACACTGCTCCAACTTGTCGAGCTCCTTATCACTGTTGGTGTTTGCCTTTACCTTATCTACATTATCGAGCAGGAAGTTGGCATTGTTGATAACACCATAAAGATCGGCATATACCGCCTCGATGTCGGTGTTGGTAGCCTTGATATCTTTCCAACGGTAGATATCGCCATAGGCATTAGAGTAGCCCTTCACGCAGTACACGAAGTCTGCCTGCAGATCTGGCAGGATTGTCAGATTGCCCGAATAGAGGGCGCTGCTCTTGAAACTGTCGTAGATACCGTACACCAGCTTGTCCATGTCGCCCACCGTGTTGATAGCCTCGTCCATGCGGATAGAATCCTCAGGATACTTATCAAGACAGGAAGACATCGAGAGGGCTAGGATTCCCGACAGGATGTATGTCTTTATATTTTTGATATTCATTTCTTTTTCTCCTTTCTTGGTTAGAATTGCAATTCAACACCCAGAGTAAACTGGCGTGATGCCGGATACTGTGCTTGGTAAATATTGGATGAAACCTCAGGATCCAGACCGTTGAAACCGGTTACGGTGAAGAGGTTCTGTGCCTGACCGTAGATTCTGACCATAGAGAAGAAGTTGGTCTTGCGCAACAAGCTCTGTGGCAATGAATAGGACAGACTGAGATTCTTCAGACGGAGGAACGATGCATTCTCCAAGAAGCGGTCGTCGAGCTGGGTTACCTCGCCCCAACGTGGGATGTCGGTAATATCGCCTGGCTGCTTCCAGCGGTCGTACAACAGACGGTTTGACTGGTTGTAAGCTGTACCGAAGGTTACACCGCTCTCCTCGAAGTAACGGTCGTTGTTGATGACGTAGCGTGTACCAATCCAACTGAACTGGGCAGAAAGCTGCAAGCCCTTCCAACGGAAGCTTGTACCGAAACCGCCCATCCAAGGTGCATCATAGGTCTTGCCTGTCATCACCTTGTCGCTCTCGCGGAACTCGTTGGTTACGTTGCCATCCTTGTCATACCAGAGCTGCTCACCATTTGCTGGGTTCACACCGGCATAACGGTTCAGGAAGAACTCACTTACTGAGTGACCTACTACATACTTCAAACCGGTGGTTGAGTTTACATACTCGGTTACACCGTTATAGAGTTCCTTCAATCGGTTCTGGTTGTAAGATACGTTGGCACTTACATTCCAGGTGAAGTCGCGGGTGCGGATTACATCACCGTCAGCACTCAACTCGATACCCTTGTTAGCCATCACACCTACGTTCTTCCAGCGATAACCCTCGCCGGTTACGGTGTAAGACTCAGGCACGCGCATCAACATGTTAGAGGTACGCTTGTAGTAAGCCTCGAAACTGAAGTTGATTCTGTCGAGGAAGCCCAAACGGAGGGCGAAGTTGTTAGCCCAGGTTGACTCCCAACCCAAATCCTCATTACCACTCTGTGATGGATAGAAACCTGCAGTATCATCATAGTTGGCACCACCAGAAACCAAAGCCAGGTGATAATAGTTAGGAATTTCAGAGTTACCCGATGTACCGGTACTTACGGCAATCTGGGCTGTGCTGAGCCACTTCATATCCTTCAGCCAGTCGGTAGACTTCACGTTGTACATGAAACCGAGCGACCAGAATGTACCCCAGCGATGATCCTTACCGAAACGTGAAGAAGCATCGGTACGCAGAGAGAAGTCGGCATAGTAGAGCTCCTTATAGTTATACTCGCCACGCATGAAGAATGACAGGTAAGAGTAGTCAGAAGATGAGTCTGCCCAGCGGCTGGCACGTGTACCTGATGATACATTGGTCAGGAGGTCGCTGGTCTGACCCTTGGAATATACCTGGAAACCCTCTGAGTGGAAATTGACAGCCTCCTGACCCAGCATCACGTTGAACGAATGGATATCGTTCAGGGTGAAACGGTAGTTAGCCGTAGTGGTCTCTGTCAGGTTGATGGCATCGCTGCTCTGACGAGCCGCTGTACCCTGTCCGTTGTTTGAAGAGAGACTTGGGAACGACTGGAGGAACGCTGTAGAATGGGTGAAATCGGCACCAAACTGAGTACGGATAGTCAGGTTCTCTATCGGATAGATTTCAGCATACATGGTAGAGAGTACCTTATATTTCTTGTTCTTGATAGGATTCATGCCCATGTAAACGATAGGGTTCTCGCTGGTTCCAGCCCAGTTGCCTGCTGAAAGTGAAGCCAGACTGCCATCCTTTGCGTATGGATTCCAGTAAGGCAGCATGAATCGGCATGCTGAGATAGGAGTAACGGTAGTATAGCTACCGTCGTCAGCCTGCTGAGCCTCCTCGTAGGCTGCCATGGTGTTGGTACCTACCTTCAACCACTTGCCTGCCTTTACATCAGCATTGGTGCGGATGTTGTAACGGCGGAAGGTTGAATTCTGTGCGATACCGTCCTGATCGTAGAAACCACCAGAAACATAGTAGTTCAAGCGGTCGGTAGCACGGTTGATAGAGAGTTCGTAGCTCTGCAGCGGAGCACGGTCGTTGAAAACCTCGTCCAGCCAGTTTACGTTTACTCTTGAAAGGAGATTGTAATCCTTACCTGTATCCAGACCTACTTCTTTCTCAAACTGGATACGCTCGTCGGTATTCATCATCTTCCAGTTGGTCTGTGCCAACTCAGAGAAACCATATTGTGCACGGAGCGTAATCTTCGCCTTGTCCATTGCCAAGCCTCGCTTGGAAGTGATTACAACCACACCGTTGGCAGCACGGGCACCATAGATAGAGGTAGAAGAGGCATCTTTCAATACAGAGATACTTTCGATGTCGTTAGGACTCAAGGTATTGAAATCTGAACTTGAGATAGGCACGCCGTCGAGGATAAAGAGTGGCGACTTGCCGGAGTTGATAGAGTTGGTACCACGGATCTGGAAGGTAGCCGCCTTGCTAGGTTCACCTGAAGAAGAGATGACCTGCAAACCAGTACTCTGTCCCTGCAAAGCTTGGTCGAAGCTTGCCGCCGGCACATTTTCTATCTTTTCAGACTTTACGGCAGACACGGAACCCGCAATGGTTCCCTTCTTTCTCACGCCATACGCCACCACGACCACTTCATCCATCATCTTGGAATCCGAAGCAAGGGTGATGTTGAGCGTATTTGTCTGCGCTTTCACAACGTGCTTCTGCGTAACGCATCCCACATAAGAGTAGGCAAGCGTAGCCTTCGAAGCACCCTTAATTTCGATGGTATAGTTACCGTCAATATCGGTCACCACACCATTTGATGTTCCCTCTTGCATGATTGTCACACCAATCATCGGTTCGTTGTCTTCAGCAGACACGACTGTACCCTTGACGCTGAAACTCTGCGCCAAGACCGATTGGATAGACAACAACACAAGTGAGACAAGTAAAAGAGTTAATCTTCTCATCCTTGTTTGTTTCAAGTTTATTAATTAATAATTATTATTTTTTCTCATTTTTTTCTCGTTTGGTAAAAGCCGAAAGCACTCAGGGCGACACTTCGCCCCTCCATTTATACATTCTTTCACTAATATGCACGCATGGAAATACCTATTTAACTTAAATCGGTGCAAAATTACGAATATTTTCTTATTTGCCCAAGATAATCGCTTAAAATTTAAATAATTAACACGAAATATCTATGTTTTTTAGCATATTTGCTCATAAATTTAGTTAATTGTCGATTTTTTGTCACATCCGATTACTATTTGCAAAAAACAATTCCAATACACACCTTTTTGTTTCTATGCACTCGTTTTCATAAAAGCCATCGCCTTATTTTACATATTTCAGTACCTTCAGGTGTTTTCTAAGCTGAAATTCTATGGCATATTGTATCGGAGGCTAGATAACGCATAAAAGTAAGTTTCATTTACAAAAAGCTCGATAGTGGTGCCAAAAGTGCCTAAAAAAGCAACTTTTGGCACCACTATCGGCACTTTTCTGGTATTTTCCATCGTTTTTCCATTATTTTACATTATCTTTGCGCCAGATTAAAGAAAAGAAGATATGCTGCAAAATATCATTGGAAGAAAACGGGAAATTGAGCTGATAGAGAATTGCATCAGTTCCAACAAGCCAGAATTCATCGCCATCTATGGCAGAAGACGAATCGGCAAAACATATCTCGTCAAACAATTATTGGGCGAGAAGTTTAGTTTCTATATGACGGGGGTGTACCAATGCTCCAAGAACGAGATGCTCGCTTACTTCAGCGAGCAGTTGGCATTGTATTCCGGAAAGAAACAACCCAAACCTAAAAACTGGTTCGAGGCTTTCTCTCAACTGCGTGCCTATCTCTCTACCCTATTGGAAGAAAGAGAGCAAATCATCATCTTCATTGACGAATTGCCATGGTTGGATACACCGAAGTCTAATTTCATCCGTGCCTTAGATTTGTTTTGGAACGGATGGGCTTCAGACCAGCCTAACATCAAGTTCATCGTCTGCGGTTCTGCTACAACCTGGATGACCAACAAACTTTTGGGCGACAAAGGCGGCTTGCATAATCGTGTGACCAGAAAGATTTACCTCGCCCCTTTCGACCTTAACGAGACAGAGCTTTTCTTACAATCAAAAGGTATCGTATGGACACGCCATCAGATAGCAGAATGCTACATGATTATGGGAGGCACGCCATTTTACCTCAACATGATAGACAAGCAATATAGCTTGCCTCAAAATATTGACATGCTTTTTTTCGCAGAAGGCGCAGAACTATCCAATGAATACGAGTTTCTGTTCCGCTCACTCTTCAAGGATTCCATACTTTACCGCAGAATTGTGGAACTTCTTGCCAAGAAAAAGGTGGGTATGACAAGAGAAGATGTGATGAAGGCGTTGCATCTCACATCGGGCGGAAAACTGTCTGAGGCATTCAATGACCTCATCAGTTGCGACTTCATCAGGAAATATAACTCTTTCGGGAACAAATCGAACGGTGCCATGTATCAGTTGACCGACCTCTACACCTTATTCTATTTACATTATATCAGAGGAAAAGAGGAGACCGACGAACATCTTTGGAGCAACATGATAGACTCTCCATCCCATCGTGCCTGGAGCGGTTATGCCTTCGAGCAGCTCTGCCTGCACCATATCTCGCAAATCAAGAAGAAGCTAGGTATCTTGGGAGTACAGACGAATGTATATTCCTGGCAACAGAAAGCCAACAAGGAAAAAGGAATTGAAGGTGCACAGATTGACCTTATATTAGACCGCAGAGACCAGATTATCAATCTCTGCGAAATGAAGTATTCTCTCAAAGCTTACGACATCACCCCTGCTTATCTGCAAAAACTGCTGGACAGAAGAGAAATCTTCCGACAAGCATCAAATACCAGCAAGGCACTGCATCTAACTTTCGTTACAGCTGCAGGAATAAAAAAGAATGCTCAGGAAGGCATGATTCAGAGCGAAGTAGGATTGGATGATTTATTCGGAGAAAAAGTTTGAAATAGGTGAATTGTCAGATGGAGGGTGTGACATAAAATTTCTCCATTTTCATTTCCTACAAAAAAGTTTCCGGATGGCAACCAGGACGCTTCTGAAATTACGTCCCGACGTATCTTGTACTACGTCCGGACGTATCTTTTACTGCGTCGGGACGTAGCAAATGCTACATCGGGACGCATTTTTTACTGCATCGGAAGTAAGCGGCTCCGCGTTTATACCTTGCCCTTTATCGTAAAAGTTCTTACCTTTGC
>JAJWAL010000033.1:0-26854 GCA_021618535.1 Segatella copri
GGAGTCTCAATATATAGAGGGTTACCTCTTCTGAGATTTTATCCGGACACTAGTGCACCACCATATTCCCATCAAACTTACCCCACATTACGGGATGTTGACGATTCCCTGATGCTTCTACTACTCCCTGATGTACGAAGTTATAAATTTCCTTAGCCGTGATAACTCTATCCTTGTTTGTATCAGCACCACCTCGCAAGCCACGTTCCAAGAACACAGTAAACAGGCTATTCTTGAAACCTGTTTGTCTTGGAGTTTCTAAGGATTTCTCCGTTGAACGAGAAGAGAGGAAGAACATCACATTCTCTTTAGAATAGTTAGTATTCCTCTTATTCGTATTTCTCATTTTCCCTGCAAAGCAAGCATCCACGAAAATCATTTTCTGCTGAGCTTTACTCTGTCTCATAATGCTCAATACGGAAGAGTAATACAAAAAACCATCGTAACACACCAATCCACCAGGCACACCATGACCACTAAAGTATAGGATAATAGCATCTGATGGCGAAGCCTTGGCAAATGTATTACGCATTGCCGTACATACCTTTTTGATCGTAACGTCTGAATTGACAAAACAATCAACCGTAGCATTACCATTCTTGGTAAAGATACCCGATATGGTCTTGGCATCATTCGCACTTACCCGAAGGTCGTTCTGACGACCGGGATAATCGGCAATACCAACACACACAATATAGGTTCTTGCTTGCAAAAACAAAATGCCAAACAAAAACATAGCTATTATGGATAAAATTCGTTTCATGACAAACTCATTTATTATTAGCGAGCAGAATGATAAAATAACGATCCTGCCCGCTATTCTTACTAATCACAAACAGGTCTTATTGAACGCAGAGTCTGAATTGGCTCATACGTAAAGCAGAATCTTCTTCATTAAAATAAAGATAATAGGCATTCACGTAATGAGCTCTGCTAGAACTCCAATAATATTCAAATGATTTTTTTCTATTCTAATCTAAAAACTACAGGTACGCTATATCTTACTCGCACGCACTCTCCATTTTGCTTACCCGGAATCCACTTAGGCATAGATTTTACTACATGCATAGCTTCTCTGTCTAGAGCTGGATCTGCAGATTTAGCAACTTTCACATGAGAAATGCTTCCATCATCTTCAACCACAAAGTTGATAATCACCCTACCTTGAACACCATTTTCCTGTGCTTCAACCGGATATTGAATATTATTGCCAAGATACTGCATCAAGGCGCTTTGTCCTCCAGGAAATGAAGGCATCACTTCAACGACATCATATACTTTTTCCTGCGATACTTGGGGTGTATTATAGTTCTGCTGTTCGTCATTTACATCTTGTTCAGCACCTTGCTTTTGAACATTTTCTTCTACAGTTGTTTCAATATTTGGTGCTGTCTTTTCTATTGCCTCATTATTTCCTTGACATTTCATGAAAGCATAAACACAACCAATTACGAGAACAGCCAGTATCGCCAGAAAGATTCTTCCTGAATTTGATGTATTGTCGTCTTCATCGACATATTCCACATTTTCTTCCTTCTTTGGAGCAACTATCGTCAGTTCATGAGTATCATCAATATTGTCAGAAAGCTTTTGCGGCAACACTTGTGTTTCCTCTTGATTAGTCAATACTTCTGAGGCGATAGTAGGCATCATACAATTCATCAACTTCAAAAATTCAGATACAGTCTGCACTCTATCCTTCTTTCGAGGATTCATACCTTGCTCTATAGCGTACCAAACTGTATCAGAAACATTCATAGGCTTTTCTCCTATTCCCTCATTCAAGACAACACTTGCTTCTGGAGGATTTTTACCAATAAGCAAATAGAATAAAGTTGCAGCAAGTCCATAAACATCTGTAGCAGGAGAGAAATCCTGCAAACTCTGTTGGTACTGTTCCAAAGGTGCATAGCCAGCACTAATTCCTACGGGAGTAGAACTAGTCTGATGCCCTTCTTCTGTATAGCCTTTTGAGATTCCAAAGTCTATAAGTATAGCATTACCTTTGTCATCAAGCAGGATATTGCTTGGCTTTACATCATAATGACAAATATGCTTTTGGTGCATATACTCCAATGCCGAACCTATCTGTTGGATATACTTAATGGCTATAGCCTCATCCAATGCACCATGCAACTTCACATAATCAGACAACGAGCCACCACTCAAATATTGCATCACATAATAAACCGTATCATTTTCCTCAAACACATCTACTACTTTAACGATATGAGGATGATTCATCTGTGCAAGGTTCTTTGCTTCCTTAACAAACTTCTTGCGATATAACTCTACCAAGGCACGACTTCCCTGGGAAGGAACGGTTATCTTCCCCGTCCCTTCCTCTCGCTCACATGCGTCCTTCATGAAGAACTCCTTGATTGCCACTGGTACATCGACCTCCATATTACCCAAAGAACCAGAAACAGTTTCTTTCATTATTGCCTTATAAGTGATACCGAAACCACCTTGACCTAAGATCTTTTCTAGGCTGTATTTGCCATTGCAGAGAACGGCGTTATTGCATAGTTGTTTCATAACTCCTTATTTTTTACAGTCCATATTGGTATCTTATAACCAGGAAACAGATATACCGCATTTATATAGGGAGCACTTGGGTATGGAACAAAAACAGTTTTTGGTGTGTCGCTATTATATACTTGCCAAAAATATGCCGTCTCTGCATTTTTTAACTCAGCAAAAGTTTTATAACCATGCCCTTTAAATACAATAGAATTTCCATTAGGACCAAGTACTATATGAACATAGTTATCGTCTTCATCGTACTTTATACTGATTTCACAATACTCCCGAAGTTCATCAACTTGCTCTTTTGTCGGAATATCATATTTCAGAGCTTCAGGGTATGATAAGAACAGCACCTCATCTCCATCTTTTACATAATCCGAAGCCCATAATGTTCCACTTGGAAGCCCTAAGTCTACATACTCCATCTCATCAGAAGAAGTTTCTTTGACTACCTTATTATAGCCTTCTTGATAGCCAGCATTGTAACCAGCCATATAAGCATCAGCTACAACTTGACTTAACACTTCGATAACTTTACCTTCTGCATATTCTTTTGCTTTACCAACTTCATTCATATTCACATTTACGTTTTATCTCTAAAATTAAAAATTCGAACTCTAATTTTCACAACAAGCATTATGCTCTTGTCTGCTTCAATTGTTCTAACAACAAAAAGAATTCATTTTTAGCAATATTACCTTCCATAGTCATAATGCCAGTCTCTTTCATGTCCTCAATATAAAATTTATTATTCCCCTTTTTAATTATGTGTCCATGAGCTATTGCATTTCTAATATGTCGCAATAAATGATGGACTACATCATTATTCTTTCCGCATGGTTTCGTCTGTTCAAATACTATATAATATCTAGACTTTAATGCTTTAGCTCTATCAGCTTTATTTGTCTTTCCTAAAAAAAATTATTTTCATTCAAGAAACGACTCAAATGGTCATCATTTATGTTATATGAACCAAAATTCGGTTTTATCGTTTTCTCAAATTCCGAAAGAAAATCAAAACATTTTACTTTATCTTCTTTTGCTATTTCCATTGTATTCCCAATATTAAATTATTACACATCAATATTATTCTGCCAATCTGAAGCCTATAAAAGAATCACATGACCAAGGATTTACATTTCTGTATGTTGGAGAATCTATATAATATGATACATCTGTACTTTTATACGAACCTCCACATAAATCCTTCTCTTCCGTCCACTCTAAAACATTTCCAAGCATGTCAAACAAGCCGAATTGATCTGAACTCCTAGACGCTACAGAGTGTGTCCTTCCGCCAGAGTTACACGAAATCCACGCAAGACTCGAACCACCAAATATTGGTAATCCTAATGACGCAGCAGATTTCCATTCTGCTGTTGTTGGTAGTCTAAAATTACGTCCAGTTTTCTCATTCAACTTTTTTATAAACTTCTGACAATCATACCAACTTACATTCTCCACAGGAAGATTAGCTCCCTTAAAATAAGAAGGATTAGACTCTTTTCCAGGTTTATTTCTTGACAAAAGCATTCCTACCTGTGCCTTTGAAGTTTCAGGAATACAAAAAGTACTCCCCATCACAGCTTCCCATTCTTCTTGAGTCACCTCATACTTATTTATTGAATATTTTGTTCCTGCTTTATTTATCTCTACCATATTATTCGCTATATTAGCAATAACTTTATCACGTTGTACTTTTACATATACAAGATAGATTGCAGAAAACAAAAAGGAAAAACAGAAAATACTCAACAATATCTTTCTCCCTTTTCCCATAACAGCCTTTGAGGTATTGACAGAAGAATGCTTATCCTCTTCTGATTTTGTTTGATCAGCCTTAACAGCCCACACTGTCTCTTCTTCATCACAAACAAGATTAGCCTGAGCTTGCGTTGAACTAGATACTTTTGTCTCTTCATTGTTAGAAGTAGCAGCAAAAAGTTGTTGTAAAAGTTTTTTAATCTCCCCAACATCCTTCGGTCTCTTCAATCTATTCACCTGCATCATCCAAGCCACCAATTTCTTCATTTCCTCAGAGACACCAGACATAGGGAGGGCAAGATGCTTGTCCTCTGTATCATCTTCAGAAAGGTCGGTAACTGATGGTGGGTCTTGGTTGGTGAGCAACTTATACACAGTTGCACCAAGGGCATAGAAATCTGTCCATGGACCGAACTTATCATAGCTTTGCGCCATCTGCTCGCTTGGAGCATAACCATTGGTATAGCTGATGCCTGTACTCATTGTCGCACCACCAGCTGTGCTTTGTTGTTTGCTCGCACCAAAGTCTATCAGTTTTACCACATCATGACTATCCACCATAATATTGGCAGGCTTGATGTCTAGGTGAAGCATACCTTCCTTGTGAATAGCCTCAAGACCATCCAATATCTGATTCAAGTAATTGCGAACCACAGACTCTGCCAAAGGTGCATTGGTACGCTTCAAACGTGCAGATAAATTTTCTCCATCCACATAATCCATTACATAATAGGCAGTACCATTCTCCTCAAAAAGGTCATAGACCTTGACTATATGAGGATTACTGAGACTACGAAGTCGGCGAGCTTCTTTCTTGAACTTCTCTCGCTGTTGCTCAAAGCTATTGGTATTCTCGGCATTGCTTACGCTAATGGTAGTGCTATTACCATCACGCTGGCACACCCCCTTTACAAAGAACTCTTTGATGGCATAAGTCTCATCAAACTCGATGTTCTTTGCAAAATAGGTATTGCCGAAGCCACCTGATGCCAAGTAGCTTTCTATTTTGTAAGTTCCGTGTAGGATAGTTCCTACTTGGAGCATGTTTTGATTATTTAGTTCGTCCATTCTTTGTTGTATCTTGGTTTATAGGAACTTGTTTTGTTGTATCAGTCTTTGACTTTTGCTGGCTATTAAGCTCTTTCACGGTCACCATAGAATCCTCATAAAGAGAATCCAGCAAAGCTGCCTCTGCTTTATGCTTGCTATAGTAGCCATAACCAGCCATGCCAACAGCAGCCAATACAACTAAGGCAACAAAGGCAATGAAGAGAGATTTCTTTCTTTTCTGCTTATTCACCATTTCAACTATCACACTATCAGGAACAGGCGGTGGTGTACCAGCAGGCTTAACAACTTCAACATCAGGAGAAGCAATCACCTCTTCCACATCAGGCTTGATATTCAAAGCATTACATTTCGCCGTAGGCTCTTCATTTACAAGGCTCACATCAGCCTCGTCATGACTCACCTCTTTGATATGCACAATATAAGCTGAATGATTATCTTTATTGTCTGATGTTTCTGAAATCAGCATCTGTCGCTTCTCTTCATCACGAACATTCGCAGCAAAGACATCCAACAGTTCCTCATCCTCCATCTGTTCCAACATGCCATCAGAACAAATATAGAAGTAATCACCAGCCTGAATATCAGAAATATGGATAACATCTGGTTTTGGATGACTTCTATCTCCAGCAATCATCGCACGGGTAATGACATTTTTCTGTGGAAATGTCTTCATCTCCTCATAGGTCAACTCACCAGCCTGATAAAGATCATACACCAGGGAATGGTCACGACTCTTATATAATATGGTATGCGAAGATGGACGGAGATGGTATATTCTACTATCTCCAATGTGGGCTGCCGTACATCCATTACTGTGAAAATACAGCAAAGTTAAAGTTGTTCCCATCTGACGGGTATCTCCCGCAATTGCCAGTTTATCCAGTTCTTCGTAGGCATACGCCAAAGCATCAGACAGCAACTTATCTTCCAAGCCTTCAGAAGCAACTGCATGTTGCAACAAAAACGAAGAAAGACTTTTGCAAATACTTTGGCTTGCCACCTCACCATGCTCATGTCCACCCATACCATCACAGAGCAAAAACAAACGGTCATTCTCCGTTGCTTTGCCTTCTATTGGATAGATGCTATCTTCCTGGTTCGCCCTCTTACCCAACTCATGGATAGCTAAAGGCTGATATATATTGATTCTCATTGTTAGCTTTATTTTTGATGATAAACAACGGTTGTGTTCCCCATCTTGATGATACTTCCTTCTGACAAGACGAGTTGGTCACCCTCGTTCAATAATTGTCCATTCACATAACTGGCATTTTTATTATGGTAGTTAGACACCACAACCCTAACCTTGTCCGTAGGAACCTTATTTACCTGAATAACAAGATGCTGACGACTCATATATCTATCATCAGTAGCTATCTGTACAGTTGCTTGCGAAGTAGTAGCCTTGCGGCCTATTACATTGTTGCCGAACCCTAACGGATACTTCTGACCACCATAGAGCAAATAACCAGGAGTAACTTCTTTCTTGCCGGCAAGGATTGTTTCATCAGATTGAGAAGGAGAAGAGGAATGCCCCACGTAACGGGTTTCTCCATTATCCCGATTCACATACTGAGTCTCACCATTGCTGTTACCAACATATTGTGTTTCCCCAAAAGATTGCGGAGTTGCAGCTTGTTGCTGTGAGAACATCACTCTCAACTGAGCTTTACATTGAGGACAAGTAATCATCTTTACTGCTTCGTTTTGAGAATTTCTCACGTCAAGCAAAACACCGCAACTCGGACATTTGATTCTTTTAGTTTCCATTGCTACCATCTATTTTAATCAATGTTTATGCCATCTGAATATCAGCATCAGACATATAGTCTGGCATATCAGGAGCAACATCAGGATTCTCTAAGGATGCAGTTTGGAGATTTGGATCAACACTATCATCAACTCCGGCATCAGCGAAATCACTACCACTTGGAGTAATCACTTGTCCTGTATGCAAATCAATTGCTTCACCAACGTCAATACTTCCATTGCCATTGGCATCACAAATCGCAACATCAGGAATTCCATCTTGATCAAAATCTACCACACTCACTTCCTGGCCATCCACGTCGAAGACCCCCACTGTAGCCATGGAGCCATCAGCAAGCTGTACTTCACCTGCATTAACCAAATGAACATCTGCATTTTGGTCATCAGCCACCTGCACATCACTTGCCTGATGCAAATTTGCATCATTGTGAGCAACAGATACATCCTGGTCTGAATGAGAAGAATGAGATACCACAGCTACATCTTCAGTTTGATGAGGAGCAGCATTCATCTCTTCTGCACGTACTTCTGGCTTTACAGCCTCAGCATAGTCGTTCTTTTCTGCATCTGTCATGTTGTTCCACTCGTCCTCGGTATAAGTACTATAGATATTGCCATGCCAATGGAAAGCACCACCAGGACCGACTTCGGCTCTAGCTGCATCGAATGCCTCCTTAAAGCTCTGCTCATCATGACTTTCAGCTACCTTGATAGAGGCATTGTCATTCGCTGCTGCAGCATCTTGCGATGGATTTTCTCCTTCCGGTTTTGTATCGGGAGCTTCTTCTGTACTTACTGCAAAGGCATCTGTGGCATACATAGCACTTGCACCTAACAAGATACCAGCAGCACCACCTACCGCTACTTTCTTCCAAGTTGCTTTATCAGCAGAGTTCTGAGTTTTATCTTTACTTTCCTGTCTTACTTCAGGATGTGTATTATTGAAATACAATGTTTCTTCATTCTGTGCCATAACTATTCGTTTTAAAATGATAACTGGTGCAAAAATAGTGAAATAATAAATAGATAGGTGTTAATTTTGTGCTCATTACACAAAACCTATCTTCTATTGTACAAAATCACTTTTTAATTTTAGCCTTGCAATAAGGACAAGCCTCATTCTGCATTAAAACTTCATAAGACTGAAAGCCCAGGAAGTGATGACAATGAGGGCAAACATAATGCTGCTGAAACTCTTCTGTTAACTGCTTCTGCCTTAACGGTCCCTTAGAAGAATCCTTATATGCTTTTACAGTAAAGCCTACGGAAATCAAAATACCTAAGAGATACAAGCCTATATAAAGAGGAGTTTC
Organism: Segatella copri; assembly: GCA_021618535.1. Lineage (GTDB taxonomy): Bacteria > Bacteroidota > Bacteroidia > Bacteroidales > Bacteroidaceae > Prevotella > Prevotella copri_O. Next base: position 8,448 of record JAJWAL010000033.1, read on the forward strand.
TCTAAATTCAGGAAAAATGATACTCAAAGCGATGGCTCCCATGGTAATCAAACCGGTAATGCCACGAAGAGAATTAAACTTGCGGTCAGCTATCTGCTGGTCAAGCTTATGCTCATCATATTCTTCCCAAACACGCTGCAATGGACGAAAATCTACCATTTGAGGAATAAAACTCTTTATCCAATTCCAACTAACCAAAAATTTGCTTGGACCAAGTTCTATTTTATCCTTCTCCATGATGGTCTTTGCCATCACTTCCACTCCATTGACAAAAGTAACGTTCTGAGGTTTTAGATTCGTAATTCTATAAGAACCATCAGGATTAATGGTCAAACTACAATGTTGACGGCTCACTGTCATAGGAACACTTCCAGCAACCCCAAAAGTTTTGGATTGTTGTCCCATCGTTATTCTCAATTGAGATGTACCAGCATCACGTCCGATGATTAATTCCATAAAGATCTTTATTTTGATTAGTTTATTTTTTAGTTATGAGCAAATCCTTCATTTGCTTTAAGGCTTCCTTAGAAATTCCTAAAGCAAAAGCAAAATGTTCATAATCGGATAATATCAACTGTTGCTTTTGTGTATTAACCTGATAGATATAGCCAGTGTTGATGATAAAACGTTTACCCACTCGCATAAAAATACTCTTGCAATCTACAAGATGCTCAGCCAAATACTTCTCCATCTGAGATAAATTCAGACAAACAACAGCCTTCAACTTGTTAATAGTAACAATCTGTGTATAATTGCCATCTCCTTCGAAATAAACAATTTTGGAAACATCTAATCTTAAGAGTTCCGTCTTTGTATTGAATACAATGAATTGACTTTCCATATTTATCATTTACTTCGCTGACTTGTTCCCAGAAGTAGCTATCAGTCATTAAGTTCTCAATGAAAAAAGCGTGGGACTATTGTTCGGTCGCCGAAATAGAGGTTGTGGAAAGACCTTTCAACTAGCAACTAACAATAGCCCACGCCAAAAGGTATATCGACACCTTCCCCCTATAGAGAAAAAGATACAATAATCCCATAGCGTGAGCCGTATTGCAGTTCGTCATAGTTGAATTTTGAAATTTCCACATTTCTATTTCAAGACTAACGTTCAATACGCTCATTCATTTGAGTCTTCATCGCAGCCGTTCTTTTCCGTCTGCTCCAACTCTGACCACAAAAGTAAGCAATATTCTTGATACTGCCAAACTTTTAGCAATATTTTTTATCCCGAAGGACAAAAAAGGCATTGAACGCTGCCATTGCCGAGAGAAAAACACTTCCACATTTCTATTCCATGGTTACAATTCAATGCCCTATACCTATATACCATCCCTTACGAAAAGGTAAACAACCAATTACGATTATCTCTTAGTTATTGTCCTCTTCCTTGTATTCACCGAGAAATTACCGAGCGATGACTTCACCTGATACACGCCATTCTTGGCACTCACCAGCTTTGCCGACATTCCCATAAAGCAGACGCCGCCATCCTTCTTCTCGATGGTGTACTTTCCAAACGGAGTATTCACAACAATATGGTGCTTGGTGTTCTCAACCACTCCATACACTGTGCCGGATGGAGCCTGCCTTACCTGATCGGCTACGCTTTTTACGGCATTTGCCACATCGGTGTTGTTACTCTTTGCAAAACTGGTTGTGGTGGCAGCTACTACCATCATCAACGAAATCATAATCTTCTTCATACCTTATTATATATTAAAGGGTTATACTTCATTTTCCTCGTTCCACTATTCTTTCTTTTCTATCGCTTCCCGATTACGATTACAAAAGTAAGAAGATTATTTCTATCCGCCAAATATCCAAACTTGGCTTGTATGAAATGCCATTCTGAATGTACCAAATGACAAAAATGTAGATTCTAACTTAAAAGTGTACCAGCCCTAATAATAAAAAGGATGACTCATAAGTCTAAATTATAGTTGGCGCATAACAGTTGACCTACGCATACACATCACCTGTTGTGCAAGCGCATATCAGCTGTTATGCAAGCGCACAACAGCTGTTGTGCGACCGGAGATACTAACTATCTCAAAAACAGATACTATCTTTTCTAATAACTTATACTATGTTTTCCAACAACATATCAGTAACATTCCAACAAAAAAGGGTGAATCATTTACTTATGACACACCCTCTTTGCTAAATCAGACACACAACTGATCTTATCTTATAATATTATACTCAAACTCATAATCCCCATTCTTCAGCCATTCGGGAACATCTTACCCATTTTCCATAAGGCCTTATTCCTCCTTTTTTTAGTTCAAATTACAATTGCAAAAATACCTCCCGTCAATATTTATAACCAAAATTCATATACCTACAAGTTTTGAATCTAGCGATAAAAATAAGGGGGATTGAGAGGTCGGAAATCCCCGTTTTCTGCTCTATATTAAGAACAAGACCTATAGTTGTACGACTATAAAGTTACAGTTGTACGACTATACATGCTATGGTTGTACAACTCTAGAGTTATGGTTGTACAACTATAGGGGTTATAGTCGTACAACTATAGATTTTCCTCAACGGCATCATCTTGTCAAGAAATCACAAATACCTGATTATCAATAAGTTTCTATTTCTCTTCATATTTACGATATTCTCAAAGAAATAATAAGAGTCTGGAAATACGAGAATCTCAGGCAAGCTAATGTAAAGAAAACTTATTCTTTATAACGCCACATCACTACATCTTCGGGATATTCTTACTGATTACCTACTTTACTTTCCACCCATCAATGGTTCCCGTCTTCGATGAGAAGTTGCAGCCTATCTGATAAATCTTTCTGCCATCTGCTGCATATTCCCTGGCATAGCCCATATCTTCTATCTGCTTCAGGGCTTCTTCAGCCGAACCATCACGCTTGAATTCGAAGATGTAGATATAGTTCTGGGTCTCAACCACACAATCTACTCTACCTTCGCTTTGTTGCTTTTCGATGAAGACCGTGAAACAGCTGATCATTCTCAATACGAGATAAAAGGTATATTGAAAATAACGTTCCTTCTCGCGCTCATCGTCCTTACGACGCTGGTTATAAGGAATGCTGGCAAAGAAGGAAGTCATCAGATTCTCCAACTGATGGCAATCGCCCTTCGACATCACATCTATTACCTGAATGACCCAGGCATCCGTCGACTTCGATGGCTTCAGATAACTGGAAGCTACCAGCGTCAGGAAACCGCTCCTCACTTCATCATTCGGGAAATCCAGTAGATAGGAATCGGTATCCATATTCCAGTCCTTAATGGTAAGATAACCGCTCTGATAAATCATTGGCAACGGTGCTTCCACATCTGCCTTGTAGTCGATAAAACTACTCGTAGGATAAAACCTGTTCACCATCTCATTGATGTTCTCATCAAAATGAGACAATAGGCGAACAAGATAGGTTGGCGAACCGGTGCGGAACCAATAATCTGCCAGAATCTTCTTGCTCAAAGCATTCAAGATACTGAAAGGATTATAAATATCAAGCATATTAGGACTGAAGTGATAACCGTCAAACTTCCTTTTCAGTTTGTATTTCATTCCTTCCTCTGTGGTCTTATATCTCACAGCCATCGCCTTGATTTGTTCATCAAAGGTAGAATACAATTCATCTTCCGTAATTCCACAAAGTGCCTCGTAATGCTCATCCATACTGATGTCGTTAGGCTGATTGAAGCCACTGAACACGCTCACCTGTGAGAACTTGGTGACACCCGTGAGCAAGACAAACTGTAGATTAGCATCGGCAGCCTTGAAGACACTATAGAAACCTTTCAAGACCTCACGATTCCAATCTTCTAACAACCGTTCTTCACCCTTTATTGATGTTTTGATTTGTGTATCAAGCACATCCAATATTGGCTTATCATACTCATCAATTAAAACCACGGCACGAAGTCCTGTTCTCTCATGAGCAGCTTTCAATACATATTCAAAACGACCTCCTAAGGAATTCCTGAAAGGACTTTTACCATATATCATCTCTTGCGATGCAACAAAGTTTTCTAATATGACCTCAAGTTCTCCAGAATTAGTGAAATTATTACCATTAAAGTCAAGATGAAACACAGGATATTGCTTCCATTCCTTCTCCAGCTTGTCGATGGCAAGTCCCTTGAACAACTCCTTTTTTCCCTCAAAATAGCATTTCAAGGTAGATACGAGCAATGACTTTCCAAATCGTCGTGGACGACTCAGAAAGTATATTTTACCATTAGTCACTAAGTCATAGACCAATGCCGTCTTATCGAGATAAACATAACCATCTTCTATGATTTGTTCGAAACTCTGTATGCCGATAGGATATTTCATATTGCTGCCGTTTTAAATTCTTTCGGCAAAGTTACAAAAAATAATGATACAAGCAAAAGAATATCCCGAAAAAAATAACGAGATTGCAAAATACCATATTTGTGGGATTGTTGACAAGGAAAAAAAATAATACCTTTGCCTTTTGAAAATAATAGTTTAAAATCATGGTAGAAACAATGAATAATATTGGAAATAGACAGCCGGATAGCAATGCTGGCTGCAGTAAGCAAAAAGGAGTGAAGAATAAGCAAACCCGGCAGCTGGTACTATGGATTGGCGCTTTGATAGTAGGCGCCGTCTTGGGGATATTCGGCATCAGCTGGCTGGATGGTCTGATGAACTTCATAGCCACGGTCTATACCCGCTTATTCCAGCTTCTGGCAGTACCAACCATAGCCCTGGCAGTTATCACAACCCTGGCATCCTTGGGCAACCAGGCAGATACCGGTAAGATATTCCGCCACGCCATCACCTACACCCTGCTCACGACGATAGCAGCTGCAGCAGTGGGACTGGTACTCTACAACATCGTTTCTCCAGGCAATTTACCTACAGCCTTGGTACAGAGCGGTATGGCAGATGTTCCCCAAAAGCTGGGAGAAACCAGCTATTATGAACATATTCTTGGGGTAATACCCAACAACATCATCAAGCCGTTTGCCGAAGGAAATGTACTCTCTATATTGATTTTGGCGGCAGCAGCAGGTATTGCTTTAACCAAAATGCCATCAAGCGATAAAAAAGAAGTCGTGATGAAGGGATTGTTTGGATTACAGGATCTGCTATTCATGCTGATTCATGGATTAATCTGGGCTTTGCCTCTGGGTATCGTTGCCTTTGCAGCACAACTCTCAGCCCAGTTCTCTGCGGGTATCGTGATGGCTTCTCTAGGAAAGTACGTAGCTGTTATCCTGGGAGGTAATGTCATTCAATTCTTCATCATCCTTCCGCTCTTCCTCTTGGCAAGAGGCTTGAATCCAGTGCGCACTTTGGGCAAAATGATGCCGGCAGTATTAATGGCTCTGTTTACAAAGAGTTCTGCTGCTACGTTGCCGGTGACGATGCAGACAGCAGAAGACAGACTGGGAGTTTCCAATCAGGTTTCCCGCTTTGTATTACCTATCTGTACTACCATCAACATGAATGGTTGCGCTGCGTTTATCCTCGTAACCTCCTTATTCCTGATGCAGAATGGAGGAATGCCTTTACCTTGGACTACGATGATTCTCTGGCTCTTCATTTCTGTTATCTCAGCAGTGGGTAATGCAGGAGTACCGATGGGATGTTATTTCCTTACCCTATCTCTGATGTCCGGTATCAATGCTCCTATCGGCATCATGGGCATCATCCTGCCAATCTATACCATCATCGACATGGTAGAGACGGCAGAAAACGTATGGTCTGATTCCTGTGTCTGCGCCATGGTGGATAAGGACTTGAAAAAAGAGTCCAATTGAAAAAGTATTCTCATTAAAAGTTTAACATACATTCATTCTTCAAGCAACAGACGGGAACAACTGAGGAGGGAAGTATCTATCGAGAACAAGAACGAGAAGAAGGAGGAGAAGAAAGACGATGCTAAGCACATTGAGGTAAAGTAATCACTCATAACGTGCTAAGCAGCTTTCTGGATGACATTTCATTGTACCCTAGAAAATAATTAAAACGGAGGGCTAGTCCTGATAATGGGACTAGCCCTTTTTTGTGCCTTTGGGGTCATTACTGCAAGAAATCATCGTTGCTTACCTTTACACCAAGTGGTCCATAGTCGCCAAGAGCTTTGTGAGCAAGCTGCTTGTCGGGATCGGTCACATGGTCGATAGGCTCGCCAGTCTTATCCTTGTAAGCTGTAGGTGTCATGGTTGCGATGGAGTGTATCCATTTCCTGTCTGGAAGAATGTTCCTGTACATGACAGCCACAATCTCTCCGATAGGATTGCCGTCTATGTTCTTTTTCTCACTATCCCAAATGAAGAGATTGACATACTCTCCGTTGGCATTCATTTCGTTCACCTTGCTCTGTATGGCTGATAGCTTAGGATTCTTTTTCAGGCAAACCACAAATGTTGCTTTCTTGCCATCGGCATAGCGAGCCTTCGCATCATATACAGACATATATGAGCGTGTGTCGCTTGCTGAGCCAATGCAGATAGACCAGTAACGTGTCACAGCTTTTCTGTATTCCTCAGGCTTTGTTGGCACTGTGGCCGGTATGAAGGAGAATGTGAGCACAGAGTCCTCGCGCAAGTGCGTTCTTCCATAAAGGTATGCCGTGGAGTTGTTTGGATAGTACATGCTAACTGGAGCAAGGAAGAATGGCATCTCCCTGTTTTCGTCGGATTTCTGTGTAAACACCTTCGATGTTATCTTATAGACATTTGATACAACGTGTTCTGGCACGTAGGTCTCATGCAAGTTCATGTCGAGTGCAGTGATGGCTGGCAGTTCTACTCCTGCGTATTCATCTTTTTGGCTTCCATCGGCTGTAGTGCCCAGGTAATGTCTGAGAACTACAGCTACTTTGTTCACACCTTCTTTAACTTTCACCACATTCTCTCCAAGTTTGTCTATTACGCTTTGTGACGTTCCGTTTGGCACCACATAGAGGGTGAAATAGTTCTTTCCAGAAGTGGTTGCAACGAAAGGATTCGTGCTTCCGTTATCTGCCGAGATGTCCTGGTCATCGATGCCTGCGAAAACGTCTCCTGTCATATCATTGTATAGTGATATGCTGAAATATCTGCAATGAGGATATTCTCCTTTCAGGCATAGAATCTTGTCACTGTTTTTGTCTATCTCATAGGTGTATTCCCAATAATTGGAATATAAGTCCGGGTATGCTCCGAGAACTTCACCATCGCCTTTCAGGGTTGCGCCCCATTGCTCCTTAGGTGACACGGTAGGGATTTTTATATCGTTGTTGCTGTCGTCATCGGAACATGCGATGAATGTCATTGCCATGATACAACTTAGCAATGAGGTCATGATAATTTGCTTGATTTTCATACTTCCTGTTTTTTAAAATTAATATACTTTTTGTTCTCACTCTGTTTTACTTGATTTCCACTCTGAACGGTCCAGACACCGAGTTGTAGAGTAAGTCACCATTGTCAAAGAACTGTATGATGGCATATGCTCCATTGGCCCGATTGTCTTTGCCTAGGATTGTGCGGTGGCGTGTGGTGCCGGTGCGCCAGTCGAGTCCGGTTACTTCCCATCCTGTGGCATCGTTCCACCCACTTACGAATACCATTTCAGACGATGTGCTTACAGCAGGAATCATGCTTGGTGAACTGACGTCAGCACGTGTCCACTTAGTCTCCCACTTGTTCTCCTTTGTGTTCCAACTCACGCATTCAACACCTCTAGGAGTCTCTATGGTAGGACCGATTGCTAGTACGCCTATAATCTTGTCGTTTATCTTTTCCGTTGTCTGGCTGATGTTGTTCACCACAAAAGCGTCGTATCCTGCGGTTACTACGGATTGCTCCGACTGTACCCATTCGGTAGAGGCTGGTAATCCACACGTTATGTCGAACGTTCCTGCCAAACGCTTGTTGCCGGAATCTACAGGCTTGGCATCGGCAGGTATGGCGTCACGCCAGAAAGCTACGAGTTTCATTCTCTTTGCTCCGTCTGTTATCACCACGAGTTTGTCCTCGTCGTTGCCAAATCCCATTAGTGTAGGGGTTGCTCCTGTGCCATATCCGAGCTTGATACATGGTGCCATTGGACCTCCGTCATACTCGGCTTTCCATGCTCCATCGCTTTCGCTGTCAGAGAACTTTCCATTCTTGCATATCAGCTTTTGCATGAGTCCCTTGCCGTTGGCCTCCTTGGCGTTGCTTGCCACATATACCCCGCCGTTCTCATCCACTGCTATTGAGTTCGTCAATATCTGGGTGCTTGCCAGTGGGTAGGTATCTTCTACCGTGGTCAACTCACGGTTGAGTACAACAAGAGCATTCTGTGCCGCCACGAGCAAATGTCCATCGTATGTCATGGTAGCTCCCACCAGCGTGTAAGAGTTGTTGATATACGGTGTGAGCTTAATCTGACTGTCTAGCTCTATGCCTTCCTTTGGATTATTTGGGTTCTTCAGCTTGTATCTTGCCATGATGTGTCCAGCATTGGTATATACATAGTTGTCCTTGTCGCACAACACATAGTTTCCATTGGCTATAGACATTTGTGGGGCAGCGCCTAGCACTCCGGTTACGGCTGTAGCAAGTTCTGAGTAAGATGAGTAGCTGGATGTCAAGATGTTGAGTTGCTCTTGAGTTTTCATTGTTATTCCAGGCAAACCAGCTTCTGCGAGTCTTTCAAAATTGCCGTTGGATACGTCTATGATAGACACTCTGTCGCTGCTCATTCCCCACATGTATTTTGGGGAAGTGGATGCGAGCGTCATGAGGTTCACAGGACCACTGCTTGTTGTCTTGCATTTCGTCAGGTCGGCATAGAACGTGCCGTCCTTCACTTTTGCTGTGAAAGCATCGGTCTGAGCCGAATTGAAATGGGTGATGCTGTATTCCTCTTGTGCCAGCCAAGGGTTTGCCTTTGGCTTGGATAGTTCTGCCAGAGGAATGTTGGGATTTCCGTTTCCCCCATTGTTGTCATCGTCTGAACAAGCAGTAAACATCGCCGCTCCTATTGCGAGGATGAATAATGATAGATACGATTTTTTCATAATTATTTATTGTTTTAAAATGAATACTCGTTTTGTAACAACAATTCCGAACCTACCAAAAGAAGGAAGAACAACAGTATATAAATATAGAATTGTTCTTGCTTGACGAAATCAGCGAAACTGAATTTCTTTTTCCAATGATTTCCAAGATAGAGACGGTAGTCGCGTATCATCACAAGGATGAACACTATGATAATCACAGTCACGATCACTACAACAATCATGATGAGATTTTCATCTGAAATTGAAATGGTTGGTTCTGCTCTTGTCATTTTCATTATCTGTTATGTTATTGATTCGATTGCAAAAATAGCTTTTTTATTTTGAAAGTGATAGTAGCTTTCCTATGGTAGTTGTAGCTTTTCCACAAAAAAAGTAGTAGCTTTCCTAGGAAAACTACTACTTTTTAAATAGTTTTTAATGTAAAATTACAAAAATACACATTTAGATGGAGGCAAACTGTTTGCGCCATTGGCTAGGTGACATGCCCGTTTTTTGTTTGAATATACGATAAATCCATGTGTGGGATGAGAAACCGCACTCTGTGGAAATAGCGTCAATGCTATATTCGGGGTTGGCTTTCATCATGCGAACAGCCTCATTAAAGCGAATGTCGCTAAGCCAGGTTCTAAAATTGGTGTATTCTGACTGATTGAAGTATTCTGTCAATTCGTTTTTCTTGTATCCCAACTTGGTAGCTAGCGAATAGATGCTAACTTCATAGTCCTTATAACATCCCTCTTCACACCATTTCTTGAGGGCTAATTCTATTTCTATATTTCTATTAGCTGTCAAGATATTTGTGCTATGAGTGTTCTTATCGTCATTTATGTCTTCTGCTTCCGTGACATTTGCCTCTGCATCATTTTCATCAGAAATGACTCCTTTGGGTGTGATGTAATAGCCCATAGCAATGAAAGTGTGGACGAAAAAGATGACAGAGAGTAACATCAAGGGACCTATTATATATAATAAGGTATTGAAGAGGATTGCTACAGGCAGGAGTCCAGCAGTGAGGTATAGCAAAATGATGCTGGCTTGCGAATAGCGCACGTATGGAATCAAGTCACTTCCGAAATTTTCCATGAGCTTCTGCCTTTGGGTATTTGTTTCTTTGCGAATGAAAAAAATAAAATATGCCATGCTAACCACAAAAAGACCGAGCATCACATAGAGCATATTGCCAATGTGTAAACTATGACTTTTGAATATGCCAATGACGAAAACTAGGGCGATGAGTATGTTTGCCATTATACTACGTAAACAATAACGGCGCACTTTGCTGCCTGTGCTCTCTATGTTGATGATGGAGAGAGTGATGGCAAATGCCACTGGGGTATAGAACAGTATGTTGAATGCTGCGCCCACATCGGTACCTTGTGCACGGAGTCCATGAACCATCTGTAAGAGGTAGTGGACGGAGAAGAATAGCATGGATGCAACGAGAAGCCATCTTGATATTTCGTAGCGCCACACCTTCCATCTCACCTGCAAACTTGCCATGGCTAATTGCAATGCCAGCATGGCTGTAATGACGCAACATACAAGTTGCAATATGAATAACGATGTCATAATATTGTTATAACCTTAATTCCACAACACTATTATAAATCAAACCTTTTAAGCCCCTGAACAACAAAAAGTTGCTCAGGATTTTGCCATGTGAGAATTTTCACTTATCTTAGTGTTGCGAAAAGAAAACAAGCAAAACTCTGACATAACATGGCAAAGATACAAATTAAATCTGAGAAACTCACTCCTTTTGGAGGATTTTTTCGGGTCATGGAGCAATTTGACTCCACATTGTCTTCTGTAATCGACTCAACCCTCGGTCTAAGGTGTAGATTGTTCGGTTGTTTTTTTATTTTTTTAATCCTATTTTTCCTATGCATTCAGCTAAAATTCATACCTTTGCATTATCTTTTCAAAAAAACAACAAAATGTAATCAATATGAAACAGAAAGATGTTATAACGGGATGGCTTGTCGCATTCATTATCAGCTGTATGATGCTGGCGGGATGCACCGAAAAATCCAGGAAGCTAGAGAAGAAAATCGTGAAAGTTGAGACTATCTCCGTGGGAAATACAAACCTGGGGGGAACGAAAGACTATGTGGGAACCATCGAGGAAAAGATGGGATCTACACTCAGCTTCGAGATAGCCGGGAACATCACTTCCATACGGGTGGAAGAAGGAGATAGAGTGAGCAAGGGACAGCTGCTCGCCACCATCAACCCTACCACCGTGAAGGAGGCTCACCGGGCAACACTCACCACCCTGAAACAGGCGCAGGATGCCTACAGAAGATTCCTGCCCCTGCACCAGTCGGGAACCATCTCGGATATGAAATGGGTGGAGATAGAAAGCAAACTGGAACAGGCAAAGGCGGCTGAAAGCATCGCCCGCCAGCAACTCTCCCACTCTACCCTCACAGCTCCTTTTGCAGGCGTCATCGCTGCCAAGAACGTGGACTTGGGAACCTACGTGCTCCCCGGACAGCCTGTGCTGAAACTCGCCAATGTGGCACAAGTCAACGCCAAGGTATCCGTACCCGAAGCTGAAATATCTCATCTGCACGTGGGCGACAAGGTGAAACTGACGGTAGCCGCTCTTTCGGGTGCCATTTTCCGGGGAACGATTTCAGAAAAAGGCATCGATGCCAACCCCATCTCGCATACCTACGATGTCAAGGTGGGCATCACCAATCCGCAGGGCCGTCTGCTCCCAGGCATGGTATGCAACGCCCAGGTGCAGGGTAGCGCTGCTACCCCATCCCACATCACCGTTCCGCCACAAAGCATTGAACTGGATGTAGATAACTCCCGATTCGTATGGACCGTGGTAAACGGAAAGGCACATCAGCAACCCGTAACTACCGGCGATTTCGAAGGCGACGGCATCGTCATCCTTTCGGGACTGAAGGCTGGCGACCAGGTTATCATCAATGGCCAGCAGAAAGTTTCGGAAGGAATGAATGTAGATACAGCAAAAAGCGATAACCGATAAAAAAGTGGAGGGAAAAGATATGAATCAAGAGACAAGGCTAGAGACAAACAAACCGGAGGATTCCAAAAAGCCGGAGAGAGACACCGCCCTTCGCGACCACATCAAGGCACGCATCACCAGGAAGCCCAACCGCATCATCAAGCGCTCGTTCATCGAGTCGGCGATGTGCAACCACAACATCGTGATGCTTCTGATGGGCATGCTCGTATTTCTAGGCATACTCGGCATCTGCATCATGCCCAAGCAGGAGATGCCGCAATTCACCATCAGGCAGGGTGCCTGCGTAGCCGTATATCCGGGCGCTACATCCGGAGAGGTGGAAGAACGGGTGGCTAAACCGCTGGAGAACTTCATCTTCGGATACAAGGAGGTGAACAAGAAAAAGACCTATACCCAAAGCAAGGACGGCATGCTGATCGTGTTCCTGGAACTCAACGGCGACGTGGAGGACCGGGATGCCTTCTGGAGCAAGTTCAAGCATGGTCTGCAGGCCTTCAAGAGCTCCCTTCCTACGGGTGTCCTTGCCCTGCAGGCTGTGGATGACATCGCCGATACCTCTGCCCTGCTCATCACGATGGAAAGCAAGCAGAAAACCTATAGGGAACTGAATACATACATAGACCAGCTGAAGGACAGACTGCGCCGCATTAATGCCATCTCGAACCTGCGAACCTACGGACTGGAAAACGAACAGATAAGCATCTGCCTGGACCAGAACAAACTGGCCAAATACGGCATCGGCCCCTATAAGATTCTGAACGACCTTGCCCTGCAGGGCTTCACCACCGTGAGCGGAAACCTGGAGATGGGCAACCTCAACCTGCCCATCCACATCACCGACTCCTACAACAACGAGCGGGATGTGGCAGAACAAATCGTATATTCCGACCCCAAGGGCAACATCGTGCGCCTGAAGGACATCGCACAGATTAAAAGAGAATATCCGAAACTGAATAAATACATCAAGAGCAACGGCAACAAATGCGTGCTCCTATCCATAGAAATGCGACCGGGAAACGACATCGTGAAGATGGGAAGAGACGTACACAAGATGATGGATGATTTTGAACAGTCCCTGCCAGGCGATGTACACATCAATACCATTACCGACCAGAGCAAGGTGGTAAGCGAATCGGTGCTAAACTTCCTGCGCGAGCTGCTCATATCGGTCATCTCCGTCATCATCGTGGTCATCCTGCTCATGCCGCGCCGCGTGGCAGAGGTATCAGCCCTCAGCATCCCTATCACCATCTTCTCGTCGTTGGGCATATTCTATCTTTTCGGCATGGAGCTGAACACCGTTACACTGGCTGCCCTCATAGTAACACTGGGTATGGTGGTGGATGATTCCGTGGTTATCATAGACAACTACATGGAGAAGCTGGGCCATGGCATGTCGCGCTGGCATGCAGCCATCGCCGCTCCTAGAGAGTTCTTCATGTCAGTGCTTTCTGCCACGCTCAGCATCTCGCTCACCTTCTTCCCATTCCTCTTTACCATGCATGGCGACATGGGCGATTTCGTAAAATCATTCCCCTGGGCCATGTTCATCATCCTGAGCATCTCGCTCATGGTTTCGCTGCTGCTCACACCTTATTTACAGTATATGGTGATTCACCAGGGCATCAGCAGCCAGCACAAGCCCAACGCCCGCAAAAAGCCGCTCGACTATCTGCAGATGGGGTACACCTGGTTGCTGAAACGCTGTTTCGCCTTTCCACGCACCACCCTCGCTGTGGGCATCATGCTGGTGAGCACCGGAGCCATCATCTTCGTACATCTTCCGCAGAGAATGATGCCTATCGCCGAGAGAAACCAGTTTGCCGTAGAGTTCTATCTGCCTAGCGGAACCACCGCTGCAAGAACCGCACAGGTGGCAGATTCTATGGCCCACATTCTGCAGCGCGACCCGCAGGTAACAGCCGTAACCACGTTTGTTGGTCAGGGTTCACCCCGTTTCCACACCACCTATGCGCCACAGATTGGCGGTGAGAACTTTGCACAGTTTATCGTGAATACGGTAGATAACGATGCCACAGAAAAGGTACTCGACCGATATGCCGACCGATACTCCAACTATTTTCCCGACTGCTACATCCGCTTCAAGCAGATGGATTACAACAACGCCACCTACCCTATCGAAGTAAGAGTGAGCGGCGACAGCATGGGCGACCTGAAGGCTGCCGCCAGGAAGATAGAAGCCTGCATGCACAAGATAGAAGGCATCAACCTGATTCGTACCAACTACGAAGAGCCCCTGCCTGGCATCAGGGTAACTCCAGATGCCACCGAGGCCAACCGGCTGGGTGTGAACAAGACCATACTCTCTGCCGACCTTGCCATTCATTTTGGCGAAGGCATCCCGATGGCCACCCTTTGGGAAGGCGACTATCCGGTGAAGATGGTTCTGAAATCGGAAAACGACAGCGACCTTGCCAATGAATACATCCCCGTGATGGGAGGAACATCGAGCGTTCCACTCCGCCAACTGGCTAAGATTTCGCCCGACTGGCACGACGGCAGCATCATACGCAGAAACGGCGTGCGTACCATCTCTATCATAGGTGAACCTTTAAGGGGATTCAATGCCAACCGATTGGCCAACGAACTGAAGCAGGAAGTATCCAAACTCCCGCTAGATTCCAGTCTTGATTGGGAGATTGGCGGTATGGCAGAAAAGGATGCCGAAACCCTTCCTCAGGTTACATCGGGCGTGATGATAGCAGCCTTGATTATCTTCTTCATCCTGCTCTTCCATTTCAAGCGCATCAGTCTGGCACTGGTGAATCTCTCGTCCATGTCGCTCTGCATCTTCGGTGCAGCGATAGGCCTTCTGGTTACGGGTTTCGACGTGAGTCTTACCTGCATATTAGGCATTGTGAGCCTGATGGGTATCCTGGTAAGAAACGGCATCATCATGCTCGACTATGCCGAGGAACTGCGCCGCGACAAGGGGTTATCGGTAAAGGAAGCCGCTTTCCAGGCTGGCGAGCGCCGCATGCGCCCTATCTTCCTTACATCGGCAGCCGCCTCGGTAGGCGTACTGCCTATGATGGTAGAGAACAATACGCTGTGGTCGCCAATGGGAGCCGTTATCTTCTTCGGTACGCTTATCTCGATGGTACTCATCGCCACCATCCTGCCTGTGCTCTATTGGCTCGTGTTCGACAAGCACGGCAAGTATAGTTTGAGGAAGCAGTAACCACCCCTGTGTATTAAACACTTCGTTCTCATCGGTTGTGATGCCAATAGGCAGCGGTGTACCCGTTTTCGGGTTCACAAATTGCAAAAATATCACCATGATTGTAGGATAAGGACAGAAAAACTTTGTGCTTTCAAGATTTATTCGTACTTTTGCAGTCAAAAACAGAAAGGGAGGGATGAATGCTGATGCAGAAATCCCTCTTTAAGTATAACAAAAAAGGAGAAAGCCTATGTTCCATATCGCTCAATACTTCCCTATCACAGACCCTACGTTGATATTCTTCGTAGTGCTCCTCATCATCCTCTTTGCCCCTATCATCATGGGTAAACTCCGTATCCCGCACATCATCGGTATGGTGCTGGCAGGTGTGCTCATAGGAAAATACGGACTGAATATCCTGGAGCGCGACTCTTCGTTTGAGCTCTTCGGAAAGGTGGGACTCTATTACATCATGTTCCTCGCCGCACTGGAGATGGATATGGAAGGCATGAAAAAGAACAAGTCGCGACTGCTTATCTATGGCCTGCTCACCTGTTTTATACCGTTCTTCCTCACATACGGCATGAGCATCTGGCTGCTCCACTACTCTGCCAAGGCTTCCTTCCTGCTGAGCTGCATCATGGCATCCAATACGCTGATTGCCTATCCTATCGTTTCGAGATACGGACTGCAACAGAAACCGAGCGTTACGCTGAGTGTGGGGTCGAGCATGATTTCGCTGCTCATAGCCCTGATAATGCTTGCCGGACTGGTAGCATCGTTCAGCAAGCATGACGGCATACTGTTCTGGGTATTCTTCACCCTTAAGTTTGCTGCCTATTGCGGTGTGATGATCATGCTGATTCCCCGACTTACAAGATGGTTTTTGCGAAGATATAGCGATGCGGTGATGCAGTTTATCTTCGTACTTTCGATGCTCTTTATGAGTGCGGCACTTTCGCAGATAGTGGGCATCGAGGGCGTATTCGGTGCTTTCTTCGCCGGTCTGATATTAAACAGATATATTCCGCATGTTTCGCCACTGATGAACCGCCTCGAGTTTATCGGCAATGCCCTCTTCATTCCTTATTTCCTGATAGGTGTGGGCATGCTGATCAATATCAACCTGCTGTTCCAGGGCAGCCATATTCTGTGGGTAGTGTTCTGCATCGCCTTCTTCGGAACCCTGGGCAAAGCCATCGCAGCCTATATCGCCTGTCTGGGTTTCCGGTTGCCGCTTTCTTCGGGTCACATGATGTTCGGACTCACTTCGGCTCATGCTGCCGGAAGTATCGCCATGGTGATGGTGGGTATGCATCTGCTCGTAGCACCGGGCACTTATCTCGTCAACGATGATATGCTCAACGGTGTGGTTATCATGATTCTGATTACCTGCATCATCTCATCCATCCTTACCGACCGGTCTTCGCAGAAGATTATCCTGAGAGATAAGGAACTGCCTGATGCAGAAGACGATAAGAAGGTGAGCGATGAGAAGATTCTGGTTCCGGTGAAATATCCTGAATATGCCGACAACCTGATGAGTCTGGCGTTTCTGGTGAGAAACCAGAAGCTGAACAGGGGTCTCATCTGTCTGAATGTGGTATATGAAGACAAGGACATGAGATACAACCAGGAACAGGGAAGACGACTTCTGGAACATTGCAGTCAGCTTGCAGCTGCCACCGATGTGATGACGCAGACCCAGGTTCGTATTGCCGCCAACATCGCCAACGGCATCAAGCATGCCTTCAACGAGTTCCAATGTTCTGAGATTATCATCGGTATGCACATGCATCCTGAGGTTTCGCCGAAGTTCTGGGGAGAATTCCACCAGAGTCTTTTCAACGGATTGAGCCGACAGATTATCATGGCACGCATCAGGCAGCCGTTGAATACATTGAGAAGAATACAGGTAGCCGTACCTTCGAGAGCAGAGTTCGAGCCGGGTTTCTACCGCTGGCTGGAACGCCTTGCCCGACTTGCCGGCAATCTCGACTGCCGCATCCAGTTTCATGGCAGAGAAGAGAGTCTGGCGCTCATCAATGAATATATCAAGAACCGGCATCCGGAAGTGCGTGCCGATTATACCCAGATGATTCACTGGAACGAGTTGCCGCAGCTGGCTTCGCAGATATCTCCAGACCACCTGTTCGTGGTAGTAACCGCCCGTAAGGGAACCGTATCTTACAAGACAGCACTGGAGCGTTTGCCGGAAGAAATCACGAAATACTTCTCAGGTACCAACCTGATGATTATCTTCCCCGACCAGCATGGTGATTCCTACGGCGACCAGCTTACCTTCGCTGAGCCTCAGCATCAGGAAGAGATCAGTGCTTACGAATCATTCCTGCAATGGTTTAAGAAGAAGTTCAGAAAATAACAAATTTGTTTTTATCAAAAAGAGTTTTATTACATAAAATAAGGCTCTTTTTTTCTTTTTATCTCTTAAAATTAGGCATTTCCAAATATTTTGCTTAATTTTGCCTGCAAAATAATTTTGAGTAAGAAAATGATAGATATAAAAGGTATAACCAAGAGCTTCGGCTCCCTGCAGGTGCTTAAGGGCATCGACCTGCATATTGACAAGGGCGAGGTGGTAAGTATCGTCGGTCCTAGTGGTGCCGGCAAGACCACTCTTCTCCAGATTATCGGTACCCTCGACAAGCCTGATAGTGGCAGTATCATGGTTGATGGCATCGATGTAAGCAGCCTCAGCACCAAGAAACTGAGCGATTTCCGCAACCAACATCTCGGTTTCGTCTTCCAGTTCCACCAACTTCTCCCTGAGTTCACCGCCCTGGAGAACATCATGATTCCTGCCTTCATTGCAGGCAAGAGCCGAAAAGAAGCCAAGGAGCGTGCCGAGGAGTTACTGGCGTTCATGGGCTTGAGCGATAGAGCCAGTCACAAGCCTGCCGAGTTATCCGGTGGTGAGAAACAGCGTGTAGCCGTGGCGAGAGCTTTGGTCAATAATCCTGCCGTCATCCTTGCCGATGAGCCATCAGGAAGTCTCGACACCAAGAACAAGGCTGAGCTTCACCAGCTCTTCTTCGACCTCAGAGACAAGTTTGGTCAGACTTTCGTCATCGTAACTCATGATGAGGGCCTTGCTGCCATCACCGACCGCACCATCCATCTCAAGGATGGAATGATTGAGAAGACGGTGGAAGCAGGAGCTGCTGATAGCCAGGAAGAA
>JAJWAL010000034.1:0-14502 GCA_021618535.1 Segatella copri
GCCATCTTCTTTCGGATATCTTCTATCTGTCCGTAGTATACAGCCTTTTCGCGTTCCAGCAGTTGAAGTCCCATATAGGCACCGCCCAAGTCACCCGACACACAGATCAGGTCTGTTTCCTTGGCTCCGTTGCGGTATACGATTTCTTCTTTTGCTGCTTCTCCGATACAAGTAATACTGATGGCTAAACCTGTGAGAGAAGAGGTAGTATCACCTCCCACGATATCTACTCCCCATTTGTCGCATGCCATTCGAAGACCCTTATAGAATTCATCAATGTCTTCTACTTTGAATCGTTTACTCAATGCGATGCTTACTACCATCTGACGTGGGGTTCCGTTCATAGCAAAGATATCACTGATGTTTACCATTGCACTCTTGTAACCCAAGTGAACCATGTCAATATAGGTAAGGTCGAAATGTACGCCCTCCATCAGCATATCTGTAGTCATGAGCACCTCCTTGTCTGGATAATGCATCACGGCACAATCGTCGCCTACACCATAAACGGTAGACTCGTTTTTCTTTTCATAACCTTTTGTGAGATGGTCAATAAGACCGAACTCACCCAACTTTGAGATATCCAAAATAAATAATAGTTTATAATTTATACTTAAGATCTGCGGATGATTTCTCGCATAATCTCTGTCATCTTAGGCTGTGCGGCATTGGCTGCAATCTGCACTTCCTCATGACTGACTTCTACAGGTACATCGAAACCGCCAAGATCGGTGATGATGCTGATGCCGAAAACCTTGATTCCACAATGGCGGGCAACAATCACTTCAGGTACAGTACTCATACCTACGGCGTCACCACCCAATACACGATACATGCGATACTCTGCCGGTGTCTCGAAGGTAGGTCCCTGAACGCCAACATATACACCATGCTTTGCATCAATTCCCTTCTCCTTAGCGATATCGTCGGCAAGGTCGCGGAGTTTCTTGTCGTATGCTTCGTGCATATCCGGGAAACGTGGACCGGTAGGGAAGTTCTTTCCGCGCAATGGATGTTCTGGGAAGAAGTTGATGTGATCATCGATAATCATCAGGTCTCCAATCTGGAATTCCGGATTCATACCGCCCGAAGCGTTGCTTACAAAGAGGGTTTCAATGCCCAACTCGTACATCACACGTTCTGGGAAGGTTACAGCCTTCATGTCATATCCTTCATAGTAATGGAATCTTCCTTCCATAGCCATGATGTCTTTACCTCCTAACTTACCGAAAATCAGTTTGCCTGCATGACCTTGAACGGTAGATACTGGGAAGTTTGGTATTTCACTATATGGAAATTCATAACTGTCAGTTATTTCTGAAGCTAATTGTCCGAGACCGGTTCCCAGTATGATTGCTGTCTTCGGACTTGTTGTCATCCTTTCTTTTAGCCAGGATGCTGTTTCTTGAATTTTTTCGTACATAGCTAATGATTTTGTCGTTAAAATTATCTTCTTGTTCCAGCATGAAACTTACCTTGATAGGCAGTTCGTATATGCTTTTCTTTACCATTTCATAGAGTCCCTCAGTCTCTTTCAGTCTCACGGCATCTTTCTCTGTCGTGATAATCAGACGGGGTTCTGACATCTGTTCAAATGCCTCGTTGATGCGTGTGATGTCTTTATTCTTGAAGCGATGGTGGTCACCGAAACTCAGCGACTGCATACTCTTGACCATTGGCTTCAGGTCGTGTTCCATCTGCTTAGGCGATGCGATACCAGTAACCAGCAGAACATGGTAGTTTTTCAACTCCTCCTTAGCTATCTGCTGGTCTTCGAAAACTCCCTTTGGCGTATCATAGTTGATGCAGGTGAAGTAGAGCTTCTGGAAAGGGTAAAGGTTCATAGCCTTGGTGAGTACTCGAAATTCCATTGGCTTCAGGTCCTTTGGACATTTAGTGATAATCACAATGTCTGCACGGTTCTTACCGCTTAGAGGTTCTCTCAGTCTTCCTGCTGGCAACATCTTGTCATAGATGATCAGACGGTGGTAATCTACCAGCAGAATGTTGATACCTGGCTTCACATAGCGATGCTGAAAGGCATCATCCAGTAATACTACATCTACATCCTTGGTTGGTTCTTCATTCTGCAACTTTTCGATTCCTCTCACACGCTTAGCGTCTACGGCTACATAGATATCGTCAAACTTGCTGTGCATCTGGAAGGGTTCATCGCCAATCTCTGACATTGTCGTATCTTTATCTGCCAGCACATAGCCACTGGTCTTTCTTTTATAACCACGTGATAGCACAGCTATCTTTACCTTGTCGTGCAACAAGCGTATCAGATATTCCACATGGGGAGTCTTGCCCGATCCGCCCACCGTGATGTTACCCACAGAGATGATCGGGATTGAGAATGACTGACTCTTTTTCAGTCCTATATCGAAGAGCCAATTGCGAAATCTGACCATGCCGCCATAAATCCAACTCAGTGGTAGCAGCCAGTCGTTGATCTTGATAAGATCGCCTTCTGTTCTCATGTCTGTTTCCTTTCTCTTAATTCGGTATGTCTATATATTAATGTACGCATACCTTATTATAAACGTTATTGTATGTTCAGTACGTAAGGAAGTGCAGCCTGTATAGGCTCTTTCTCCTTCATATTGCGTATCATGATGAATGGCTGGTAGAGATCACCCAATGCCAGACGCAACTGTTCGTCGAGGTAGGTTCCCTTGTTTCCGCCCGCCATATCCAGCAACTGTTCCATCCATCCAGCCAATGCCGGATATTCTACCGCCTGATAACTGCTGAGATGAGCCAATTCTGCAGCCTTGTCGATGGCGTCGCTCAAGCCGCCGAATCCATCAATTAACTTGATCTTCTTGGCGTCTGTACCCAGCCATACTCTTCCTTGAGCAATCTTCTCAACCTGTTCGGTACTCATTTTTCTGCCCTCAGCCACACGATTGCGGAAGAGGCTATATCCACGGTTCACATAGTTTTGCATGGTGGCAATCTCTTCTGCACTCCATGGGCGTGACATGCCTGCCGAAGCATAAGCACTGTTGCGGTTGGTCTTCACTTCATCATACTTGAAGCCTAACTTCTTTGTCATCAGGTCACTGAAATCTGGCAGGGCTCCAAAGATACCGATGCTGCCTGTCAGTGTGGTAGGTTGTGCCATGATATATTGGGCACCCATACTCATATAATAAGCGCCCGAAGCAGCCATGCCACCCATCGAAACCACTACCGGTTTCTTTTTGTTCAACTCCTTGACCGCTCTCCATATCTGTTCCGAAGCATAGGCATCGCCACCGCCCGAATTGATACGCAGAACTACAGCCTTCACCTGGCTGTTGTCGGCGAGTTCCTGCAAGTCCTTGATTACCTTGGTACTTACAATCTGCTGCTCAGAGCCATAGATGCTAGGAGTCTCCATTCTCACGATAGAACCCTGGCAGTAGTATACGGCAATCTCTTCTCCCATCAGGTTCGAATCGTCTATAGCCATATCTACGTCGTTATAGTCAACCTGATTGATGGTATCGTCTGCCTTCAGTCCTAACTGTTTCTTTACCACGTCTCTGATTTCATCATAATAGCAGAATCCATCTACCATCTTTCGAGATTTCAGTAGTTTGGTATCATCAAACACCATCAGCCCGTCAGCATAGCGGTTCAGTGAATCCTTGCTGATGTTTCTGCTTTTGCTCACATCTCCCAACATCTGTAGCCAGAGTCCACTAATATAGCGTGAAACCTGCTCTCTGTTGGCATCCGACATTTTGTCTTCGGTGTATGTTTCAGTATAGCTTTTGTATTTGCCTACCTTCACTACCGTAAAGTGAACGCCAAACTTGGCTGCTACATCTTTGATATATTGTGGCTGCGATGCAATACCATGCCAGTCCACATTGCCTTCTGGGTTTACATATACCTTGTTGGCAACCGAAGCCAGATAATATCCACCCTGTGAGAGAGCATCACCATATGCGATAATCCATTTGCCGCTCTTCTTGAAATCGGCAAGTGCATTTCTGATTTCCTGCAAAGTGGCATAATCTGTCTCCAAGATACCTGTTTCCAGATAGATGCCCTTCACTTTATCCTCATTCTTTGCCTTGCGGATAGAAGAGAGAATCCTGTTCATGCCTATGTTGTTAAACTGCTCGCCTGTCAGTTCGCCGAGCCAGTTGTCTTCAGTACGGTCTTCAATCTGTCCTTGTAGTTTCATCACCATCACCGCATTGTCTTTCAGTGCCGGTTTACTGTTGCTCGATGCCACCATTCCGATGATACAGATGAATCCCAGGATGGTCATGATCAGCCCGAAGGCAAACAGTCCTACGATAGTGGCTGCCACGTTCTTGAAAAAATCCTTCATTATTCTATGTCAATATTTTATAAGTGAGACTCCTAAATAAATGCCAGCGGCAGAAGAGAGATGTTTTCTCCGATTGCCGTTTACAGCAATTTTTCTGCAAATATAGCAAAAAAGAACCAATAATCAAAGCGATTGGAACAAAAACACCAAAAAAAGAAGAAAAAATAACATAGGGTTAACGAAAAAATGCCTATCTTTGCATTATCTTAGCAAAACAGAATAAAGATATAAACAACATAACAAAAAAGAAAAATGAAAAAGACAATGATTTTTTTTCTTCTGATGCTGACAGCAATTACAGCATCAGCTCAATCTACAGCTCGCAAGTTCGTATTGAAGAACAGTAGCGACGGTCTGAGTGAACTCACCTGTTATCTTCCTAAGAATCCTTCAGGAAGAGCTGTAGTAGATTGTCCTGGAGGTGGCTATTCCCATCTTGCGATGGATCATGAGGGGCATCAGTGGGCAGAATATTTCAACAAACAGGGTATCGCTTTCTTCGTCTTGAAATACCGTATGCCTAAGGGAGACCGCAATATTCCGTTGAGTGATGCCTATCAGGCGATGCGTACCGTTCGTGACAGTTCTGCCGTATGGAAAATAAACAAGGAAGATGTCGGAATTATGGGATTTTCTGCCGGCGGTCATCTGGCTTCTTCTGTTAGTACCCATGCAGAGGCGGCTGTGCGACCTGATTTCTCTATCCTTTTCTATCCTGTGATTTCAATGGATGAGCGTATCTCTCATAAGGGATCATGCGTGAATTTCTTGGGTGAAGAGCGTAATACCAATAAAGAACTGGTAGAAGAGTGGTCTAACGATAAGGCTGTGCGTCCGGGTGTTACCCCTCGTGCCATCATCCTAATGTCGTTTGATGATAAGGTTGTTCCTCCTGTAACCAATGGCGTAGCCTATTATTCAGCTATGAGCAAGGCGGGTAACGAGTGTACCATGCATATCTATCCGACTGCAGGACATGGATGGGGATTCCGTGATGCTGCCCATGGTTTCCCATATCACGACCAAATGTTGAATGACCTTACCTGTTGGCTCAACAGGCTTCCGTCTAAGTAATCTAAGTAATAAGTAAAGAGAATACCTAAAAAGAGGGTGTGTCATAAGTTAATGATACACCCTCTTCTTGTTGTTGGAAAAACTAGGATATGTTGTTGAAAGAGCTAGGATATGTTGTTGGAAGAGCTAGGATATGTTGTTGGAAGAGCTAGGATATGTTGTTGGAAAAGTTAGTATATGTTGTTGTGACAGTTAGTATCTCCGGTCGCACAACAGCTGTTGTGCGCTTGCATAACAGCTGATATGCGCATGCACAACAGCTGATGTGCATGCGGTGGCCAACTGTTATGCGCCAACTATTTTCCAAACTTATGGCACATCCTCTTTTTCTTTTTATAGACTCCTAATAAGTTATAGACTCCTAATAAGCATTCTTGTCAGGGCAGATAATGCTCTTGGCTGTCATGAAGATAATCTTGATATCAAGCCAGAACGACCAGTTCTCTATATACCAGATATCACGGCGGATACGTTCCTCCATCTGCCAGAGCTCCTTGGTCTCACCACGGAACCCGGTAACCTGAGCCCAACCTGTGATACCCGGCTTTGAGAAGTGGCGAACCATATACTTATCTATCAGGCTTCCATATACCTCTGTATGATGCAGCATGTGAGGGCGCGGACCCACAATACTCATGTCTCCCTTAAGAACATTGAAGAATTGAGGAAACTCATCTATGTTCGTCTTTCTCATAAAGTTGCCGAAAGCAAATTTACGTGGGTCGTTCTTTGTTGCCTGTGCCTTGTCTGCATCCTTGTTCACATGCATGGAACGGAATTTAAGACAGTAGAAGGTATCACCATTCAGACCCGTTCTTGCCTGTTTGAAGAAAATTGGACCAGGACTCTGAATCTTGATGATGAGAGCTATGAATGGAATGAATGGTAGAATGCACAAACATGCAAGCCCGCTCACCACGATGTCGAAGCTACGCTTGATAATGCGGTTTGACGTGCTTGTTAGGGGTTCTATGCGGTTTGAATATACCGTCCTTCCCATGAAATTCTGGGCATCAAGATGCAATTTGTACTCACCAAACACACGTGGCAGGTAGTAGAAGTGTATCACATTCTTATCACAGAAGTGTATGATATTGATGATCTCAGGATCTTTATGCGACAGGCAGCAGAAAACCTCGTCAATATTGGAAGGTTCACCATTGATGGTATCATTCATGGTAGAAGAGATAATCTCTTTGAGCTGTTTCATGTTTCCTATTCTTTTCAACCCTTCCGGATTATCAGTGATGTCTTCATCTGCATAATATCCTTTTACGATATAACCTGCCGAGGGATCTTCTGTCATCGTCTTGTACATCTCGCTCACGGCAGGATCGTTACCTACAAAGATGACGGTGCGTGAGTTGCGGCCCTTAGAGCGGAAATACTTTAGTAATTTGAGCTCGCAGAGACGGCTTATGATGAGAGACAGATAGAATGTTATGCTGAAGATAATGCTGAAGGAGAACATCTTTCCCCCGTGACTGAGTAGTCTTGAGAAAGTAAAGAAACAAAATGTTGTTGCTGCAGCCAGATAAAAAGTACGCCTTGTAACCTGCAGGAACCCGATCTTTCTGACATGAATGATGGTGGAATAGAAGTATTCGCCTAGGAACAAGGCTGCATTGGCAACAAAAAAGGTGATCTTTGTTGCTTTGTCGAAATACGCGGGTATGAGTTCTTGACCATATTGGGTATAGAACAACAGTACGATGTTGAGAATAACGAAATCGGCACCTATCACCAGTCTCCTCATCATTTCATTTCCTTTATAATGCTTGTTCGTCATTTGCTTATGTTTATTATACTCCTAGTTATTTATATATCTTTAAGTTGTTTGAGGTATGCTTAAATGATATTTGGTCGCAAAGGTAATAATAATAGTTGAAAATCGGAAATAAATCAGCAAAAAAATATCGAAATAGACCAACATGAACCAGCTTGAACCAACTTTTCTTGTTTTTAATCTGTTTAAATGATGTTTTTTCTTCCTTTTTACTTTCTTGCGCATATCTAGGTATTTTTATATGAATAGGTAGTTTTTTTAGAAATTGCTTGGTGGTCTCAAAAGAAAAACGTACTTTTGCAGCCGGATTATCACGGATGAATCTTCTTTGAGACCTGTTGGTACTGGGGGTAAACTCCTGATGTGATGCAGTCTCTCACTGTTAATTTGTGAAATCTCAAGTATGAACAATAAACGATTTAGATAGTAATAATATGCAATTAATTTTATTATCGGGTGGCTCGGGTAAAAGGCTCTGGCCACTTAGCAATAATGCTAGAAGCAAACAGTTCTTGCCATTGCTCGAAAAGGAGAATGGGGAGATGGAAAGTATGGTTCAGCGCGTGGTACGTCAGGCTCAGGAAGCAAATCTGACCAACGATATTACGCTTGCTACAAACGCCAGTCAGCTGGATATCATCCAGAACCAGCTGGGAGAGCGGGTTTCTGTGGTTACCGAACCGGAGAGGCGTGATACTTTCCCTGCTATCGCTTTAGCTGCAAGTTATCTGAAACTGAAGAAGAAATGTGAGGATGATGAGGTTGTGGTTATTATGCCTTGTGATCCTTATACCGAGTTGGAATATTTCCATACCATAGCCCGTATGGTGGAGTGTGTGGAGAAAAACGTCGCCGACCTCGTACTGATGGGTATCAAACCTACTTATCCAAGTGCAAAATATGGTTATGTGGTTCCTTTTGCTGAAGGAGAGAAGTATCAGATAGTGAAGAGATTTACCGAGAAACCGGATGTGCCTACAGCAGAGAAACTCCTGGAGGAGGGTGCTTACTGGAATGGTGGTGTCTTCGCTTTCCGTTTGGGCTATATGATGCAGATTGTACGTAAGTATATGCAGAGTGAGAACTTTGAAGATACTCGTGCAAGATATAGCGAATTTCCAAAAATCTCTTTCGACTACGAGGTGGCGGAGAAGGCTGAATCGGTAGCGGTAGTACCGTTTAATGGTGAATGGAAGGACCTGGGTACCTGGAATACACTCACTGATGAGCTGCACCATGCCAGCATCGGTAATGCGGTGATGGGAAGTCATTGCGAGAATACGCATGTCATCAACGAACTCCAGTTGCCTCTGTATGTGGATGGCTTGAAGGATGCTGTTGTTGCAGCGAGTCCTGATGGCATCTTCGTCTGTGCAAAGAAATATTCCGAGGACATCAAAAAGGCGGTAGAACATCTTACTCCGCGTCCGATGTATGAGGAAAGAAGGTGGGGTACTTATCGGGTGATTGACGATTCTGAGTATGCTGACGGCAATCATTCGCTCACCAAGAGTATTACCTTGAAGCCAGGTAAGAATATCAGTTATCAGCTTCATCACCATCGTTCAGAGGTGTGGACATTCGTAGAAGGTGAGGGCATCTTTGTACTTGATGGCGAGGAGAAACATGTGAAGGCTGGTGATACCGTGGTAATTCCTCTGGAGCATTATCATGCCATCAAGGCGATTACACAGCTCACTTTCATCGAAGTTCAGAATGGTAATCCACTGGTTGAGGAGGATATTGAAAGATTCGATTATCAGTGGAAAATGAAATAAAACACAAGTTTTTGTGATATAATGTCAGTATTTAAACGTGTCAAAGTGTCAGTATGGATGCTTTGGCACGTTTTTCGTATACTGGCGGGGTGACGGGTAGCAATATCTGTCGACAAAATAAATGTATAACAATTAAAATATTATAGAATCATGAACATTAAACCATTAGCAGACAGAGTGCTGGTACTTCCAGCACCAGCTGAAGAAAAAGTAGGTGGAATTATTATCCCTGATACAGCAAAAGAGAAACCACAGCGTGGTAAGGTCGTTGCTACAGGTAAGGGTACGAAAGACGAAGAGATGATTCTCAAAGAAGATGATACCGTACTCTATGGTAAGTATGCTGGCACAGAACTCGAATTCGATGGTACTAAATATATCATGATGCGTCAGAGCGATGTACTCGCTGTAGTAGAAGAGTAAGGATAAGTGAAGAGTGAAGAACGAAGAGTGAAGAATTCAATTGCTTTGTTTTAACTCAACATTCAACATTTAACATTAAACATTAAAAAAAAGAACAATGGCTAAAGATATTAAATATAATATGGATGCCCGCGACCTCTTGAAGAAGGGTGTTGATCAGTTGGCAAATGCAGTAAAGGTAACTCTCGGTCCTAAGGGACGCAACGTGGTAATCGAAAAGAAGTTTGGTGCTCCTCAGATTACTAAAGATGGTGTTACCGTGGCTAAGGAAGTAGAGTTAGAGAATAAATTCGAAAATACTGGTGCTCAGCTTGTTAAGAGCGTTGCCAGTAAGACTGGTGATGATGCCGGTGATGGTACAACAACTGCTACTATCCTGACTCAGGCTATCGTAACAGAGGGCTTGAAGAACGTTACTGCAGGTGCAAACCCAATGGACTTGAAGCGTGGTATCGACAAGGCAGTAGCTGCTGTTGTTGCCTTCATCAAGGAACATGCTGAACAGGTAGACGACAACTATGATAAGATTGAGCAGGTGGCTACTGTTTCTGCCAACAATGATGCTGAGATTGGTAAACTTTTGGCTGACGCAATGCGCAAGGTTTCTAAGGATGGTGTCATCACTATCGAGGAGAGCAAGAGCCGTGATACCAACATCGGTGTTGTTGAGGGTATGCAGTTTGACCGTGGTTACTTGAGCGGTTACTTCATGACAGATGCAGACAAGATGGAGTGTGTAATGGATAACCCATACATCCTTCTTTATGATAAGAAGATTTCTAACTTGAAGGAGTTCTTGCCAATTCTCCAGCCTGCTGCTGAGAGTGGTCGTCCTTTGTTGGTTATCGCTGAGGATGTTGATTCTGAGGCTTTGACTACTTTGGTAGTTAACCGTTTGCGTGGCGGTTTGAAGATTTGCGCTGTGAAGGCTCCAGGCTTCGGTGACCGTCGCAAGGCCATGTTGGAGGATATCGCAGTATTGACAGGCGGTGTTGTTATCTCTGAGGAGAAGGGCTTGAAGTTGGAGCAGGCAACTTTGGATATGCTGGGTTCAGCAGACAAGGTTACCGTCAACAAGGACAATACAACTATCGTTAATGGTCATGGCGAGAAGGCTAATATCCAGGATCGCGTAGCTCAGATCAAGAACGAAATTGAGAATACCAAGTCTTCATATGATAAGGAGAAACTTCAGGAGCGTCTGGCTAAGCTCGCCGGTGGTGTAGCTGTCCTCTATGTAGGTGCCAACTCTGAGGTTGAGATGAAGGAGAAGAAGGATCGTGTTGACGATGCACTCTGCGCTACCCGTGCCGCTATCGAGGAAGGTATCGTTGCTGGTGGTGGAACTACTTATATCCGTGCTCTCGAGGCATTGAAGGATATGAAGGGTGATAACGCTGACGAGACAACAGGTATCCGTATCGTAGAGCGTGCTATTGAGGAGCCTCTCCGTCAGATTGTTGCCAATGCCGGTGGAGAGGGTTCTGTAGTAGTAAATAAAGTACGCGAGGGCGAGGGTGACTTCGGTTACAATGCCCGCAAGGACGTTTACGAAGATATGCGTCAGGCTGGTATCGTAGATCCTGCCAAGGTAGAGCGTGTAGCTTTGGAGAATGCTGCTTCTATCGCAGGCTTGTTCCTGACAACAGAGTGTGTGTTGGTTGACAAACCAGAGCCTGCACCAGTTGCACCAGCTGCAGCACCTGGTATGGGTGGCATGATGTAATTAGATGAATAATTTGAGCAAACAAAGCACATCGTAAGACTGCGAGTTTGCAAAGCGAAAATATCAAATAGGGGTGATTCTCAGAGAATTATCCCTATTTTTTTGTTTTTTTAGTCATGAAGATGCAAAAAATAGCAAAATTATTTGGTTCGAATAATCTTTTTTTGTAACTTTGCATCGTAAATAAAAGAAAGTATCATCCGAAGGGATGGCAAAGATATTTTTTTGATTTGTTTTAGTAGATTAGTTTTTAAGTAGTTTGTTTTTGGAAATCGGTTGTCGTGAGACATCCGATTTTTTTTTGTTTTTATTTTGTTTTCTCAATTTAATTGTGTAATTTTGCAGCATAATAGAAAATTCATAGCATGAACAATATTGATTGGAAAAAAGCAGTGGTCTTTCTGATTGTTATCGGAGGACTCATTTATATTACAAAGGCAGAGTTGGGAATGACTACTACAAACTCGTTCCTTACTACGCTGGGTATCTTGTTGCTTCTCTTTATCGGAGATAACTTCGCACAGAAGATTGATGATGATCGGAAACGACGTAAACTGAATAATGATGGAAAAGCTGATTGATCTATATAAGAAATGGGCGGGTGAAGAACCGGCTGATGTCATAAAATTGGCAGGGCAGGGGAGTAACCGGCAGTATTTCCGTATCATTGGGCATGATGGTGATACGGTAATTGGTGTGATAGGAACCAGTCGTGATGAGGATCATGCCTTTGTATATCTGGCTCAGCATTTCCAGCTCAGACAGTTGCCTGTTCCCCAGATTCTGGCGGTGAGCGATGATGAACTCTGCTATCTTCAGACAGACCTTGGCGGTACTTCGCTTTTCGATGCCATCAAGGGCGGACGAGATGCGGGCGGACGTTACAATCAGAAAGAGAAGGAACTCCTTAAGAAAACCATTCGTGAACTTCCGAATATCCAGATTCGCGGTGCAAGAGGATTGGATTGGCAGAATTGCTATCCGCAGCCAGAATTCGATGTAGACAGTGTACTCTTCGACCTCAACTACTTCAAGTATTGTTTCCTGAAGCCTACCGATTTGGATTTTCACGAACTGAAGCTCGAAGCCAATTTCCGGCTTTTTGCCAAGGATCTGACATCAGAACCTATGGATTGTTTCCTTTATCGCGATTTTCAGGCACGCAACATCATGTTGGATGATAAGGGAAATCCATACTTTATTGATTTTCAGGGTGGCAGAAAGGGACCGTTCTATTATGATCTCGCCTCATTCCTCTGGCAGGCATCTGCTAAGTATCCGTTCAAACTGCGCAGAGAACTGGTTTGGGAATACTACCAGTCATTGAAACATTATACCGAGGTACCTACGGTGCGACATTTTGTAAATCGGTTGAGTCTTTTTGTGCTCTTCCGTACCTTACAGGTTTTGGGCGCCTACGGATTCCGCGGCTATTTCGAACGCAAGAAGCATTTTATCGACAGTATTCCTCCAGCTATCCAGAATCTGCGAGATCTTCTGAAGATGGGTGACAAGGTATTCCCTTATCCTTATATGATGGATATGTTGAGAAGACTGACCGAATTGCCACAGTTCAAGGTGATAGAGAGTGTGGCGCTGAGTCGTGCAGACGGCTATAAGACTACCGATAACAATATCTATCGTGCGCATCCGCAGGACGGACCTGCCACCTATTCTAAATATGATGGTAAGGGACCGCTGGTGGTAAGAGTGTATAGTTTTTCTTTCCGTAAGGGCATTCCAGAGGATCCGTCGGGCAATGGTGGAGGTTATGTCTTCGACTGCAGAAGTACCCATAACCCTGGCAGATACGAGCCTTATAAGAAGTTGACGGGTCTGGATGAGCCTGTTATCCGATTCCTGGAGGATGATGGTGAGATATTGAAGTTCCTGGATCATGTCTATGCACTTGCCGACCATCATGTAAACCGCTACATGCAGCGTGGTTTCACCTCTCTGATGTTCTGTTTCGGATGTACAGGCGGTCAGCATCGCAGTGTATATTCTGCGCAGCATCTTGCCGAACATATTCACCGGAAGTTTGGTGTAGAAGTGCAGATTTGTCATCGTGAACAGCATATTGAACAGGTTTTGCCGGCAAAACAATAGAAAATAGCGTGCAAATTTGGCTATCTCGCAAAAAGTTAGTAAATTTGCACGCACATTTTAAAATAGCTATTTAGCAATGATGCAAGCAATGATATTCGCAGCAGGTTTGGGCACTCGCCTTAAGCCACTTACCGACCGCATTCCGAAGGCTCTGGTAAGTGTCGGGGGAGAACCTTTGCTCAAACGTGTCATCTTTCAGTTGAAGGATGCCGGTTTCACTCGCATTGTAGTGAACGTGCATCATTTCTCCCAACAAATTATCGATTATCTCAGAGCACATGACAACTTCGGTATGGACATCCGTATCAGTGATGAGAGTGAAAAGCTGCTCGAAACGGGTGGAGGTATCCGGAAGGCATGGCCGCACTTCAACCAGTCAGAGCCTATTCTTATCCACAACGTGGATATTCTGAGTAATGTGGATCTGAAGAAGTTCTACCAGATGGAGAGCAGGGATATGATTGCTGCCCGCCTGATGGTGAGCGAACGCAAGACCAAGCGCTATCTGCTCTTTGATGACAGCATGCGACTGGTGGGATGGACGAATATAGAAACGGGCGAGATCAAGAGTCCTTATCCTGATCTCAATCCCAAAGATTATAAGATGTTTGCTTTCTCGGGCATCCACATGGTTGCCCCATCGCTCTTTCCATTGATGGAGGAGGAACCGGACAAGTTCCCTATCATGGACTTCTATCTGAAGCATTGCGACAAGGTGCGCATAGAGGGATATGTAAAGAACGACCTCAAGCTGATGGATGTGGGAAAGCAGGAGACGCTGAAAGAGGCGGAAGCATTCCTGGAATCGTTAGTTAATAGTTTATAGTTAATAGCGGTATGCCGTATAGCAAGATTACTGTAAACTATAAATTGTAAACTGTAAATTAAAATTAGATATTATGCAACAGAAGATTATTATTTTGGATTTCGGTTCACAGACCACACAGCTCATCGGCCGTCGTGTCCGTGAACTCGATACCTTCTGCGAGATCATGCCTTACAACAAGTTTCCAAAGGATGACCCATCTGTCATTGGTGTCATCTTGAGCGGTAGCCCTTATTCCGTTCATGATCCGGAAGCTTTCAAGGTAGATCTGAGCCAGTTTATCGGTCGCATTCCTGTACTCGGCATCTGCTACGGTGCTCAGTTCCTCTCTTACGCCCAGGGCGGTAAGGTGGAGGCTGCTGACAGCCGTGAGTATGGTCGTGCCAACTTGGAGCATTTCGATAAGGAGAATCCTTTGTTCAAGGGATTCATCGAGAACTCTCAGGT
>JAJWAL010000034.1:14602-16815 GCA_021618535.1 Segatella copri
CTTGCGTGAGTATAAGGTGAAGTTGAGTGGTGAGGAAGCTCGTCGCGTCCTGGCTGCCGGTGTTCCTGCTGACATGCAGAATGGCGAGATCGAGGTTTCTCTCTACGATCAGATCTGGCAGGCTGGTACCGTATTGCTTTCTACTGTCCGTTCAGTAGGTGTAATGGGTGATGAGCGTACCTACGAGCACCCTGTTGCTTTGCGTGCCGTAACAAGTACCGATGCAATGACAGCCGACTGGGCACATCTTCCTTACGATTTCATGGCTAAGGTAAGTAATGAGATAATTAATAAGGTGAAGGGTGTGAACCGCGTATGTTATGACATCTCTTCAAAACCACCTTCGACAATTGAGTGGGAATAAACAGAATAAAAAGTCGCCTTCAAAGAGGGCGACTTTTTTATTCTTATTTCTGGTTCTTCAGTAGATCACGTATTTCCACGAGGAGTTTTTCTTCATTGCTTGGCTCCGGAGCCTTAGGAGCTTCTGCCGGTTTTTCCTCTTCCTTCTTCTTGGAAATCTTGTTCACCACCTTGATGAGCATGAAGATACAGAAGGCAACGATGAGGAAGTCGAAACAGGTCTGGAGGAAGTTGCCATAGTTGATGGTAGCCGCCTTCAGTTCCTCACCCGCTACATTGACGGTAGGTAGGGTGAGTTTGAGGTCGGCGAAATTCACGCCGCCAATCAGCCATCCTATAGGAGGCATGATGACGTCATCAACAACAGAGCTTACGATTTTGCCAAAGGCACCACCGATGATAACACCGACAGCCATGTCGAGCACATTGCCACGCATGGCGAATTCCTTGAATTCATTCAAAAATTTACTCATACTTTTATCTTTTTAATTATAACTATAGTTTGATTGTTTTTCTTTTTCTCTTTTCTTATATATATAATAAGGTATAGGATGCTGAGTTTTTCCTTTGCTTTTTGCAATATGGAGTTGTCAGTATGGCATGTAATGAGTGAAAATAATGCCAATATTAAAACTCTAATATTCTTTTTTAACTTATTTAATACTCATTCTGGTTGCAAAGTTAGAAAAAAATTAGTAACTTTGCGCTCGATAAGAAGAAAAAATGCTCTAGGGCGTAAAATTTTGAATGTTTCAGCATCAGATGAACGCTTGAAAGCAGTAAAAAGGTAATTTTATTAAACTTTTAATTTAAATATTAAGAACAATGATTAAGATTGGTATTAACGGATTTGGCCGTATCGGTCGTTTCGTATTCCGTTCTACAGTTGAGGCTGAGAACGCAAAGGAAGTACAGGTAGTAGCTATCAATGACTTGTGCCCAGTAGATTACATGGCTTACATGTTGAAGTATGATACAATGCACGGTCATTTCGACGGTACTATCGAGGCTGACGTTGAGAAGAGCGAGTTGATCGTTAACGGTAACCACATCCGTGTTACTGCTGAGCGTGATCCTGAGAACTTGAAGTGGGATGAGGTTGGTGCTGAGTACGTAGTTGAGTCTACAGGTCTCTTCCTCGCTTATGACAAGGCTGAGAAGCACTTGAAGGCTGGTGCTAAGTACGTAGTACTTTCTGCTCCTTCTAAGGCTGACGCTAACGGTAACCAGGCTGATATGTTCGTTTGCGGTGTTAACACTGACAAGTACAATGGTCAGAAGATCGTTTCTAACGCTTCTTGTACAACAAACTGCTTGGCTCCTATCGCTAAGGTATTGAACGATAACTTCGGTATCGAGACAGGTTTGATGACAACTGTTCACTCTACAACTGCTACACAGAAGACTGTTGATGGTCCATCTATGAAGGACTGGCGTGGTGGCCGTGCAGCTGCTGGCAACATCATCCCTTCTTCTACAGGTGCTGCTAAGGCTGTGGGTAAGGTTATCCCTGAGTTGAACGGTAAGTTGACAGGTATCTCTATGCGTGTTCCTACTTTGGACGTATCTGTTGTTGACTTGACAGTTAACTTGAAGAAGCCTGCTTCTAAGGAGGCTATCTGCGCTGCTATGAAGGCTGCTTCTGAGGGTGAGTTGAAGGGTGTACTCGGTTACACAGAGGATGCTGTTGTTTCTTCTGACTTCTTGGGTTGCGCTTTGACATCTATCTTCGACGCTAACGCAGGTGTTTACTTGACAGACAACTTCGTTAAGGTTGTTTCTTGGTATGACAACGAGATTGGTTACTCACACAAGGTTGTTGAGTTGATCAAGATCATGAAGAAGCACAA
>JAJWAL010000034.1:16915-26714 GCA_021618535.1 Segatella copri
AAGTGAGAATTTCTTTTCATTTTATTTTGTTTTTTCAATAATTTCATTTAACTTTGCGGCATGAAATATTCGATGATAACCATATTGGGACCTACGGCGAGTGGTAAGACGAGTTTTGCTGCCGCTCTTGCAGCCAGAATCAATAGCCTGGGTGCCCATTTGTCGGGTACCCCTGCCAAGGGCGCTGAAATCATTAGTGCTGACAGCCGGCAGGTATATCGCGGCATGGATATAGGTACGGGTAAGGATCTGGCTGACTATACCATTCATGGCAAGCAGATACCTTATCACCTCATTGACATCTGTGAGCCTGGTACGAAATATAATCTCTTTGAATATCAGCAGGATTTTTATGATGCCTATCAGGATATTCAGAAGAGAGGGGCTTTTCCGATATTATGTGGAGGTACAGGACTCTATATTGAGTCGGTGCTGAAAGGTTATCATCTCTCACCTGTTCCGCAGAATCCGGAACTCCGTGAGTCATTGGCTCATAAGAGTTTAGAGGAACTTACGCTGATACTGAAAGAGCTGAAGGCGAAAACGGGTTCTAATATGCACAATCGCACAGACGTGGATACAGCACAGCGAGCTATCCGGGCGATAGAGATTGAAAGCTATAATCTGGAGCATCCGATGCCCGAACGTGAACTCCCTGCGGTTGATTCGCTGATTATCGGTGTCAGCATAGACCGGGACGCAAGAAGGGAGAAAATTTCACGGAGACTGAAACAGCGATTGGATGAGGGAATGGTAGATGAAATCAAGGGACTGCTAGATCGTGGTATTCCTGCCGAAAATCTCATCTATTATGGTTTGGAATATAAGTTTATTACAGAATATGTGATCGGTAAGACTTCATACGATGAGATGTATCGCGGTCTGGAAATTGCAATCCATCAGTTTGCCAAAAGGCAGATGACGTGGTTCAGAGGTATGGAGCGCAGAGGCTTTACTATCCATTGGGTAGATGCATTGCAGCCAATGGAGAAAAAGGTGGAGACGGTTTTGGAGCTGATGAGGAGCTAGGCTGCGGCCTGGAATCTGGCTTGGGCTGACATCCGATGGCATCGGATGCAACGGTGGCTGGGCGGAAGTGATATTTTATACAACTTTCAAATTACAAAGAAGAGACAATGGTAAACGAGAATAAATGGGGGCTGCTTTATTGCCCTAGAGGAGGCTGGCGAAGTAACAAGCGCTGGGAAAAAATAGAGAAGGTGCTCAAGCAGCAGGGCGTGGATTACGACTTTGTGCAGAGCGAGAATCAGAAGAGCGTAGAACGGCTCATCAGAATGTTTATCAACAATGGTTATAAGACCATTGTCATCGTTGGTGGAGATTCTGCGCTCAATGATGCCGTAAACTGTCTGATGCAGATAGATCCGAAAGAAAGAGAAGATGTGGCACTGGGTGTTATTCCTAACGGACTGATGAACGACTTTGCCCACTTCTGGGGATTCAGCGACAGCGATATCGAGAAGACGGTTGCGTCGCTGAAAAAACGTCGTATCAGAAAGATTGACCTCGGTTGTATCCGCTATGTGAACAAGAAGGGGGAGAAATGCCGTCGCTATTTCCTCAACTGTATCAATATCGGACTCATCGCCGCCATCATGAACCTGAGACGAAAAACCCATCATATCTTCGGTTCACGTACCCTGTCGTTTCTCTGTTCCTTCATTCTGATGATATTCCAGCGTCTGGACTATAAGATGCATGTGAAAATCAATTCGGATGTTATCAAGCGTAGAGTGATGACGATGTGTATAGGCAATGGAACAGGATATGGACAGACTCCGAATGCTGTGCCATATAACGGACTGCTCGATGTGTCGGTGGTATCTCATCCTAAGACAACCCAGCTCTTCGAGGGAATCTATCTTTTTGTGAAAGGTAAGTTTCTCAACCATAAGAGTGTGCATCCTTACCGTACCCGAGAGGTAGAGGTGCTCGATGCCCAGCATGCCCTGATAGGTATTGATGGCAGATTGATGAATACACCGGTAGGCCCATTCCAGATTACTGTAATTCAGGAGGTTATCAACTTCCTGATACCCGTATAACCAGTATGCCCGTAATAAGTGAAATGTATCAAGAAAAACGTATAATGTAAAACATATAAATAAAAAATAGCAGAACTTTATCCGAGTTCTGCTATTTTTATGATTTCTTCTTCCTGTAAGATTTTGATTTTCCTTCCTTCAGTATTGATAAGTTTTTCTGCCGTAAAGGCTGAGAGCGTACGAATGGCATTGCTCGTTGTCATATTACAGAGATTTGCCAGATCTTCACGACTCAATCGGATGTCAAGAGTTTTTCCGTCTTTTTCTAACCCATAAGAGTCTTTCAGAAATATCAGTCCCTCGGCAAGTCGGGCACGGATATGTTTCTGGGTGAGGTTCACGGTACGGTCGTCCGATTTACCTATTTCCACACTGAGATATTTGATAAAGAAGAAGCCGATGTTGAAACTCTTGGAGAGCAGTTTCATGAGAACTGCCAGCGGGAACTGGGCAACGACGCAGTTTTCCAGCGACATGGCTGCCGTCTTGTATATCTCATCCGCAAAATAGGCTCTGAAACCAAAAAATTCAATCGGTTTGATAACACGGATAATCTGGCTCTTGCCACCGATACCTTCTTTGTATATCTTCACTTTTCCCGCTATGAGACATAGTGCATATTCAGGAGTACCCTCGTTCTTGTAGATGATTTCGTTCTTCTTATACTTCTTGATTTCTAGATGTTCTTTCAGTAAATCGAACTGGTCATCAGTGATGCCTCCCCATAGCTTAGCAATCAGCATTGCTATATTTTCTTTATCGTATTTTCCTCTAGCTGCCATGTGTACAAATCTTTTAAACTGAAAACTGAGTGCAAAAGTAATGCTTTTTCTCGAAATAATCAAGCATTTTTGTCTAAAAATATGTTTTAAAACATAAAAAGGCAATTTTTTCTAAAAATGGCATACAAAAAACTTTGTTATACCATAAAAAAGTGTTACCTTTGAAAGCAATTAATTTAGTCAACAAAAATATAGAACCTTAATATAGATCTATGAGTTATCTAAAATTCGAAAAGGCCCTTATGACGAATCTTCAAGAGTCGTTGCCTAAGGAGTTGTTGAGAACAAATCGCTCGGGTGCATATTCGTGCTCAACGATTGTAGACTGTAATACCCGCAAGTATCACGGATTACTTGTCGTGCCGGTTCCAGAACTGGACGATGAGAATCATGTGCTCTTGAGTTCGCTGGATGTTACGGTGATTCAGCATGGAGCAGAGTTTAACCTCGGCTTGCACAAGTACCAGGGCAACAACTACAGTCCGATGGGCCACAAGTACATTCGTGAGTTTGATTGTGATAAAGTGCCAACTACCCTTTATCGCGTAGGTGGTGTTATCTTGAAAAAGGAAGTTGTATTCCAGCATTATGAGAATCGCATTCTGATTCGCTATACGCTGGTAGACGGCCATTCGGCTACAACCCTTCGTTTCCGTCCTTTTCTGGCTTTCCGCAGTGTCCGTCAGTTTACTCATGAGAATGCTACCGCATCTCGTGATTATGCTGAGGTAGATCATGGCATCAAGACCTGTATGTATGCAGGTTATCCTGATCTCTACATGCAGTTCTCCAAGAAGAACGAGTTTAAATTCTGTCCAGATTGGTATCGTGGCGTGGAATATCCAAAGGAGCAGGAGAGAGGTTATGCTTCTAACGAAGACCTCTATGTTCCTGGCTATTTTGAAATGGATATCAAGAAAGGAGAAACCATCGTCTTTGCTGCTTCTACATCAGAAATCAAGGCGGTCAGCCTGAAGAAGCTCTTCGACAAGGAAGTGGATGAGCGTTCGCCTCGTGACAATTTCTTCCACTGTCTGGTCAATGCGGCTCATCAGTTCCATCGTCGTGAAAAGAACGATGACCGTTATATCCTGGCAGGTTACCCTTGGTTCAAGTGCAGAGCCCGCGATACATTCATCGCTCTTCCGGGTCTCACCCTCTCTATCGAGGAAGATGACTACTTCGAACTGGTGATGAAGACTGCCATGAAGGGATACTACGAGTTTATGGAAGGCAAGCCGGTCAGCGTTCATATTGCTGAGATAGAGCAGCCTGACGTGCCATTGTGGGCTATCTGGGCTTTGCAGCAGTATGCCAAGGAAACCAGCAAGGAAGAATGCTTCAAGAAGTATGGACAGTTTATCAAGGATGTTATCAGCTTTATCCAGGATAACAAGCATCCGAACCTGAAGCTCGAAGAGAACGGATTGCTCTATACCGATGGTAAGGACAAGGCTGTTACCTGGATGAACTCTACTGCCAACGGCAGACCAGTGGTTCCACGTACCGGATATATCGTAGAGTTTAATGCTTTGTGGTATAACGCTTTGTGTTTCTGTGCTTCTCTCGCTGGAATAGTTGGCGAAGAAGACAGCCAGCAGAAACTCCTGGCTCAGGCTGAGCTGACCAAGCAGGCGTTCCTCGATACCTTCCTCAATGAATATGGTTATCTCTACGATTATGTTGATGGAAATATGATGGACTGGAGCGTTCGCCCGAACATGATATTTGCAGTGGCTTTCGACTATTCACCATTGTCGCAAGACCAGAAGAAGCAGGTTCTTGATATCTGTACACGCGAACTCCTTACTCCTAAGGGATTGCGTTCACTCTCGCCAAAGAGCGGTGGATATAATCCTGTTTATGTAGGTCCGCAGACCCAGCGCGACTATGCTTACCATCAGGGTACGGCATGGCCATGGCTCGGTGGCTTCTATATGGAGGCAAGTCTGAAACTCTATAAGCGTACCCGTTTGAGCTTTATCGAACGCCAGATGGTAGGTTATGAGGACGAAATGTCTTCCCACTGTCTCGGTACCATCAGCGAACTCTTCGATGGAAACCCTCCATTCGCAGGTCGTGGTGCCATCTCTTTCGCCATGAATGTGGCTGAGATTCTGCGTGCGCTCGAGTTACTTGAAAAATATCAATATTAATTATAGGAGGACTGCTATATGAAAGTTTTAATGTTTGGATGGGAGTATCCTCCTCACGTATTTGGTGGTTTGGCAACTGCCAACTTTGGTATCTCCCAGGGACTTCATGCCCAGGGCGATGTTGATATCACATTGTGTCTGCCTCATCCTTTCGGTGATGAGGACCGCAGTGCCTGCAAGATTGTGGCAATGAACAGTGTGCCTATCGCCTGGCGAGATGTAAATCACGACTATGTGCAGCAGCGCGTAGGCAATATCATGAATCCGGACGATTATTTCCGCTACCGTGACCACATCTATGCCGATTTTAACTATATGCATGTAAATGACCTCGGCTGTATGGAATTTGCCGGTGGTTATCCGTCAAATCTTCATGACGAGATCAACAACTATAGCATCATTGCCGGAGTTGTAGCCCGTTCAGAAGAATTTGATATTATCCATGCTCACGACTGGCTTACATTCCCTGCCGGAATTCATGCCAAGCGCGTGAGTGGCAAACCATTGTGCA
This sequence comes from Segatella copri, assembly GCA_021618535.1. Classification (GTDB taxonomy): domain Bacteria; phylum Bacteroidota; class Bacteroidia; order Bacteroidales; family Bacteroidaceae; genus Prevotella; species Prevotella copri_O. The sequence continues at coordinate 22,431 of JAJWAL010000034.1, forward strand.
TCCACGTTCATGCTACTGATTTCGACCGTAGTCGTGGAAAGGTGAACCCTACCGTTTACGCTATCGAGAAAGACGGTATGGATAATGCCGACTGCATCATGTGTGTATCCGAACTGACCCGCCAGACGGTGATTCACCAGTATCACCAGGATCCACGCAAGTGTTTCGCCATGCACAATGCCGTATACCCATTGAAGCAGGAGTGGCAGGATATTCCACGCCCAAATCATAAGGGCAAGGAGAAGGTAGTAACCTTCCTGGGACGTCTTACCATGCAGAAGGGACCTGAATATTTCGTAGAGGCTGCCAACATGGTATTGCACCGTACCCGCAATGTGCGTTTCTGTATGGCAGGTTCGGGCGATATGATGGATCAGATGATTTATCTTGCTGCCGAAAGAGGCATTGCCGACCGGTTCCACTTCCCTGGCTTTATGCGTGGCAAACAGGTTTATGAATGTCTGAAAGACAGTGATGTCTACGTGATGCCATCTGTGAGTGAGCCGTTCGGTATCTCACCTTTGGAAGCTATGCAGTGCGGCACACCAACCATTATCTCCAAGCAGAGTGGATGTGGAGAAATCCTGTCCAACTGTATCAAGGTAGACTACTGGGATATCCATGCCCTTGCCGATGCCATCTACAGCATCTGTCACAACGAGAGTCTTTTCGATTATCTCTCAGAGGAAGGCAAGAAAGAAGTAGACCAGATTACCTGGGAGAAAGTGGGAGCCCGCATCAAAGACCTGTACCTCAAGACCTTAGGGTGGAAGTAGGTTAAGTGAAGAGTGAAGAACGAAGAATGAATAATTTTGAGGCTTTACTCATCTTACAAGTTAAACGTTCAAATTTCAAATTTTTATGAAAACAATTTGTTTATATTTCGAGATACATCAGATTACCCATCTGAAACGCTACCGCTTCTTCGACATCGGTACCGACCATTATTACTATGATGACTACGAGAACGACCGTAGCATCAACGAGATTGCTGAGCGCTCTTATATGCCAGCCTTGAATGCCCTTCAGGAGATGATTGAAAAGAACGGCAAGTATTTCAAGGTAGCTTTCTCGCTTTCGGGTGTGGGTATGGAGCAGTTGGAACTTCATGCTCCTCAGGTACTGGAGAAGCTTCAGCAGCTTAACAATACGGGTTGTGTAGAGTTCCTGGCTGAGCCTTACTCTCACGGACTTGCTTCTCTGGTTAATGAGGCAAGTTTCAAGGATGAGGTGATGCGCCAGTGTACTAAGATTGAGGAATATTTCGGAAAGAAACCTACCGTATTGCGCAACTCTTCGCTCATCTACAGTGATGATATCGGTAACGATGTTGCCAACATGGGATTCATTGGTATGCTCACCGAGGGTGCCAAGCACGTGCTCGGCTGGAAGTCTCCTCACTATGTTTACCATTGCGCCCTGAACCCTAAGTTGAAGCTCCTGTTGCGTGATGTGAACCTGAGCGATGATATCTCTCTGCGCTTCAGCAACAGCGATTGGGACGGTTATCCACTCTTTGCCGACAACTATATGAACCGGATTGCTGCCTTCCCAGAGGAGGAGCAGGTTATCAATATCTTCATGGAGCTTTCTGCTCTTGGTATTGCCCAGCCTCTGTCAAGCAACATCCTCGAGTTTATGAAGGCTTTGCCTCAGTGTGCCAAGGACCGTGGCATCACCTTCTCAACACCTTCAGAAATCTGCAAGAAGATCAAGTCGGTAGGCGAGGTGAATGTGCCTGATACCTTGAGTTGGGTAGACGAGGAGCGTGATGTAAGTTCATGGTTGGGTAACCCTATGCAGCGTGAGGCTTTCAACAAGCTTTACAGTGTGGCAGACCGTGTACGTATCGCCAACGATTCACGTATCAATCAGGACTGGGATTACCTGCAGGCAAGTAACAACTTCCGCTTCATGACTACCAAGCCAAGCAATGTGGGTCTTGACAGAGGTATCTATTCAAGTCCTTTCGATGCTTTCACTAACTATATGAACATTCTTGGCGACTTCATCACCCGAGTAAACGACCTCTATCCTACTGATGTTGATAACGATCAGCTTGAGAGCCTGCTTACTACCATCAAGAATCAGGATGAAGAGCTTGAGATGAAGGACAAGGAGATTGTCCGTCTTCAGGCAAAGATTGAAAAGATAGAGAAGGAGGCAGAGAAGCAACATGGCGAGAAGCCTGCTAAGGCTGCTCCTGCCAAGAAGGCCGCAGCTAAGCCTGCAGCCAAGAAGGCTCCTGCCAAGAAAACAACAAAGGCAGAGCCTAAAGAAGAAAAGAAAGATTAGAATTTTTAGATTACTCATAAAGATTAATCCCCCTCGCTGCATTGATTTGCAATGAGGGGGATTTTTTTGTTTCCCAAAATATTCTCTGAAATAACGCGTTAGCTGGAAAGCGTTATTTTTCGAAATGAATCCAGTCTACATCGAAGAAGGCAGCATCGTTCTTCTTGGCTGTGCGGGTGTTGAAGAAACCGAGTTTGGCACCTATCCACTTGCCTTCACGCACAGTGAATGGGTTGCCTATCTTGGTAAACTTCTTACCATCCAGACTATAACTCCATTCTGCAATAGCCTGTATCTGGTTGGCGATGCCCTCGCTATGAACCTTCACACGGAGCCATACATCCTGGGTAGCGATGCGGGAAGAAGGGATATCATCTACGGCATACTTCGCGGTGTAAGGCTGAGGCTGCTTGCCGGTCTTGATGGCAACTTGCTTTACCACCTTCTCAGCCTTTCCCTTTTCAGCCTTCTCGCAGGTTACATATTGCAAAACAACACCCTCTTCCTTGGTATCAACAAACTTGAGTGCCGCATAGTCCATGCCTTGCATAATCATGCCGGCGCTTTCGCCCAATACCTTATCTTTTTCCTTGTAAGCCTCGGTGCGGTTCGGAATAAACTTCACCTTGGCAGTAGCAGTAAAGTTCTCGGTAGGGAGCTTCTGAAGCAGGAGGTTTGGCAAATCATACAGATTCTTTGCATCTTCTGCCTGCTGTACACCATAGAGACGCAACTTGGAGTTCTTGGCATCACAGAAGTACCAGTACTGACTGTAAGGACCGTTCCACTGCCATTGCAGACCTAAATCTACGCTGTTGAAATCATCCGATTCCTTAGGCTGGAAGTTACCACTTGATGGCAGGTTTGGCTTCTTCCATTGCTGCACTGGGTCACCGCAGCCGTCGCCATCCTTATCGTCACCGATAACGAGCCAGTCTTTTACCCATTTGGCTGGTTGCAGATGAACCACACGACCATAAGCGTGCTTATCCTGGAAGTGGAGGAACCAGTCTTCGCCGTTCTGGGTATCAACCCATGCGCCCTGGTGAGGACCGTTCACCTTCTTGTTCTTTCCCTGTGCCATACCCACATACTCCTCGTAAGGACCAAATGGATTCTTGGAACGCAGTTCTACCTGCCAGCCATACTTCACGCCGCCCGCAGGACTCATGATGTAATAATAGCCGTTGCGCTTGTAGAACTTGGTACCCTCGATGGTAGGCTGATCTTCATGACCGTCATATACGATGCGTGATGGACCGATAACCTTGGTGCCGTCTGGTGACATCGGAGCTACGAAGAGTACCGACTTGATGCCGGCTCTTGAACCGGCGCATCCATGCGAAAGATAAGCCTTGCCGTCTTCATCCCAGAGAGGGCAGCAGTCAATAAGACCCTTTCCCTTCATCACCCAGGTGATAGGCTCCCAAGGGCCGCGAGGATCCTGTGTCTTGGTCATAAAGAGTCCCTGGTCTGGATCGCCGCAGTAGATATAGAACCATCCGTCATGGTAGCGGATAGAGGGTGCCCACACGTAGTTACCATGCTGAACCTTCTTGCGCCAATCCAGTTCGGTGCCCTGGTATTCAGGCAAAACAGGATAGTCATCGAGTAGGGCAGCGCCTATAATCTCCCAGTTTACCAGGTCGGTGCTGTGCAGAATCTGCAAGCCTGGGAAACATTGGAAAGAAGAAGATGTCATATAGTAGTCATTGCCCACACGGCATACGTCAGGATCTGAGTAGTCGGCGTCAATAACCGGGTTGCGGTACATTCCGTTCTTCAGGTTCGGATTCCATGTCTTGGATACCGCTTTCTGGGCATTCACGCTCAGTGCAGAGAGCGGAGAGCTCAATGCGATAGTGGCGAGAATGCACAGGAGTGAATGAGATTTTATTTTCATTGTTGCAGATGTTTAATATGTATTACTGAACTTTCGCAAGTTTTGCCCCACACGCCCTGAAAGGGCAGAAGCTCCTAGCCCAGGGC
>JAJWAL010000035.1:0-26687 GCA_021618535.1 Segatella copri
TTTTTCAGTGGCAAAAGTACAATTAATCGGATTATATAGGGTGGACAAATGGGTTTTATAGGTGGACAAAACGCATAAACAGTAGATTTTTAAGGATATTACGTGCTTATCCACCAGTTGTGTACCCACACATACAAAACAAGGGGTTACTTGACTTATATCAAGTAACCCCTCGGTTTTATTTTATTTACTTAACAAATTATCACATCCAGGAACATTATTTCTCCGAAGAATCCAAGGAGAACTATGCCATATCTGAACCCTGAGAATCCAACTGATCCTTATATGCAGTCGGCGAGATGCCAAACTGCTTGGTGAAGCAACGGGTGAAATACTTCGGATCGTTGAAGCCTACTCGGTAGGCTATCTCCGTTATATTTCGGTTGGAAGTTTTATCAGCCATCATCTTGCGCGAGATGTCGAGACGGTAGTTGCGGATAAACTGGGCTGTTGGCAAGCCTGTCTCCTTGGAGAGATTCTTGCTCAGTACACTGCGGGATATACCCAAGGCATCTGCCAGTTCCTGAACTCCGAACTCAGAATTATCGTAATTCTTCTCCATCACATCCATCACTTCTTCCATGAATGGACGCGTATTCTCCTCTACCATCTTCCTGTCAGCCTCAATGCTCTTTTTCTGACTGTCCTGATAACGCTTCTGGTTCTGCAGAATCATCTGGATGCGACTCTGCAGCTTTTCTGGTTCATCACTTTCCTTCATCGCTGCCTCGATAGGACGGTACAAAGCCTCTACTTCCTCTTCGCGCATCTTGTTGAGACGGCGCACATAAGCATTTTGGAGCAAGGCGATGATACCTATTATAATAAGAGTAACAAACCACCAGCTCTTCCAGAAATAAGGAGTAATCTGAACTTCTACAGAGATCACCTGCTCCTTGTCGGAATTGATAGATGGGATATATTTCACCTCAAACTCATAGTCTCCAGCCGGCAGAGTGGAATAACGCACACTATGCTGACCAGCCTTGAGCTGAACCCACTCATTCTCGTATCCCTTCATGCGATAGAGATATACACCCTGACTCTCGCTGCCATAATTGAGCGCTGAGAAAAAGAGGGTAAACGACTTATCACTCTCATGGATACGCAACTTTCTGGCGATGGAGATGTCTTCTTCCAAATAATCGCTGCCGGCAAAGACAGGCTGGTTATCTATCAGAAGTTCGGTAAAGCACAACTTACCCGTCTGATGCACAGAACGGTTTATGCCCTTTACAGCCATCATACCCGCATCGGTGCCCAGGAATATCTCGCCCTTGGCATTGCGGATGGCTCCATTGAAATAGAACTGCGAACTGATCAGACCGTCTTCACGGGAGAAACTGCAGAATGCCTCGGTCTTCGGATTGAAGATAGAGAGTCCATTATCCGTGGCTATCCACAACATACCCTGGTTATCCTCTACAATACCCTTCACGATATTGTTGGCAAGTCCGTTATTGGTGGTATACGACTTCACTTGAGTCTTTCCGTTTTTATCGCTGGTATAGCAATACAGACCGTAGCCGTTACTGCCCATCCATATCTTTCCATCCTTAGCCTGGCAGAAAGACAATATCTTATCGAAGACTCCACTCTTCGGATTGTCGAGTTTATACTGATGATACGTCACAGCGAAATCGCCCTTGCCATGAGCACGCGACTTGAGGTCGACCTCTACCATTCCCCGCACACAACCCATCAGGAGTTTGCCCTTTCGGGTTATCAGAGAACCGATGCAGCCGCGCACATTCAGGCATCCCTTGAAAGGTTCAATGAGTTGACGGCGCTTCATATCATAGAAGAAGAGACCATCATTGGTTCCGAGCCACATACCATCATTGATAGGATCGTAAGCCAAGGCACCGGCAAAGTTAAGTAAATGCTGATGCTTTGCATCTATCACCAGAGGAATAATCTTGCCCGGCTGACTGAGATTCATCACAGCAAAGCCCCTTCCCCAGGTACCAATCCAGAGCTGATTGCGGTTATCGGCTGCAAGAACCGAGACTGTATTATGCGGCAAACCGGAATTTGCCACCGTATAATGAACAAAGTTCATGCTGCCTGGAGTCAAGGCATTGAGACCTCCCTCTACGGTTCCTACCCACAGGGTTCCGTCGGCTGCCGCATACATGGCATTGACAGCATTAGGAGAGATACTGCCCGGGTTGGCGGGGTCGTGACGGTAGAATTCCAAATTCAGCTGACGTGGAGCCAGCTTGGTAACACCACTCGTCTCAGAGCCTACCCATATCTGTCCGTTCTTTGAGAAAAGACTGTTGATAAAGTTGCTGCTCAGCGGATTCACAGCCGTAGCAGTATTCCAATGTTCTATCTCTCCGGTCTTATCATTGAAGATATCTACGCCACAGAGCGTTCCCACCAGAAGTTTGTCATCTGGAGAAACGGCAAGGCTCGTCACTACTTCGTGCTGGAGCGAATGGTCGTTAGCAGAGCAATGGAATTCCTGCTTGCCGCTATTAAGCAATCCGCGATTCGTACCCATCCATATCTTGCCATGATATGAGATGATGGCACCGGCATACCAGCCTTCGAGCGGAGGAAACAGGGATGAGATATTCTTTGCTACGAGCTGATTGTTCTTCACAGAAAACTCGCTCACCACTCCATTGTTGCATAATACAACCGTTCCTCTGCGATAGACATCACAGATTCCAAGATCGGGAGCATTATAAGGATAGGATGTAGACAAGACGCTGTTCACCTCGCCCTTTTCGTTAAAGCCGAAACGGGTAAGCTGGTTGAAAGACAGCATCCATATATTGCCCTTTGCATCACAATATATTCGGGTGCAAAGGTTCTTGAATACTTTGTTGAGTTGTGCCTCTACCTGGCTGTTCTCACAAGGTGGAACAACAGGTTGCATGGTATTGAGGTCGAGCACCTGTGGACCTTCTTCGAAAGCCACCCAAAGGCGCTTGAACGGATCTTCGCAGACATTACGGCAACTGTTGCTTCGCAGACTGATTCCCACAGAACCCAAACCGAAGTTCATGAAATTGAAGCCATCGTAGCGCACCAGTCCACCGCCGTGCGTACTGATCCAGACAAAGCCATAAGAGTCCTGAAAGATGTCATCAGCAAAATTATTCGGCATACCTGCAGCCATATTGAGATAGCTTACATTATAGCGACTAGGCAGCCCACCTTGCGCCCAACTGCTCAAGGTTACGAAGAGAATGCTTATTATAGAAAGAATGTATCTAATCATTAACTATTCTTTTGTTCTTTTCTGTCTTCTATCTTAACGTAAATGAAAGAACCAACAGCAATCAAAGCCAGAAATATATACATTCCTAATAATCCGTAATCCATAATTATTTTCCTTTCTTTTTTAAATTCTCTTTTCCTCGTTTGACAAAATATAACCCCATTCCAAACAAGAGTGCTGCTAACAAGATAGCCGACACCAATGTCCAAACAGAATCATCCTCTTTGCCAAACATCCTAACTAAAACATATGCTGTTATTATATACTTAGATATATCTAACATCCATTTTCCTAGTTCTTCTATCATTTTATTAAGTATTTATACTTCTGATTGCAAAAGTACGAAGAAAAAATGAAACGAAAGAATTTTTATCAAGAAAAAAACGTTCCTAGAAGTGTAAATTTACAACTCTAGGAACGTTCATATAGGAATATACTTGCGTTGGCAATCGCAAGTACTTGCATCAGGCAACGCAAGTACTTGCATCGACCAACGAAGCTACTTGCGTTTAAAATTCAAGTATCATGCTCTGGCGAGGACGGAGCTTCACGTTCTTGTTGATAAGAACGGTACGGCCGTTTGTAACATCCGTAGCCTTGTCGTGAGAACCGATAATCTCTGCATAACGGGAAACATTCAGCTCGTTTGCCTCGTTCTTGCCGTTGATAATGGTCATTACGCTCTTTCCCTTATACTGGCGGGCAATCACGTAAACACCCTTCTGAGGACAGAACTGGGTCTGCTTGCCCTTAGTAATCACTTCATTGCCCTGGCGCCAATGCAACAGGTTACTGAGCCAGTTGAACATCTGGTTCTCTGCCTGTGTTCTACCCTCTGCTGTAAAGGCATTGTGCTTGTCATCAGCCCAACCGCCAGGGAAGTCCTTGCGAACATTGCCATCGGTCACGCTCTTGGTACCATTCATCAGCACCTCTGTACCATAATAGAGCTGAGGAGTGCGGTTGATGGTAAGAAGCAATGACAGCGCCTGCTTCAGAGCCAAAGTATCCTTGCCCTCACCCAGGAAGCGGTCGGTATCATGATTCTCGATGAATGCCATCACGCTCTTTGGATTAGGATAGAGATAATCATAGCAGAATACGTTGTAGAGACGGTTCATGCCGTTCCACCAGTCATCGGTCTCTTCTTTCTTTGCACTATTGATGCGGTCGAAGAAGGCGAAATCCATAACGGTTGGCAGATAGCTGTTCTTCTCAGAAAGTTTGCTGTCCTTCTGCCATGCTGCAGTATAGGCAGGTTCGGTTACCCAAGTCTCGCCTACGGTATTGAAATGAGGATACTCCTCGCCCAGCACCTTCATCCAGTGTGCCATCGCATCGCGGTCGGCATAAGGATAGGTATCCATACGGATGCCGTCGATACCTGCACTCTCTATCCACCACTCACTGTTCTGAATCAGATACTTGATAACGTGTGGGTTACGCTGGTTGAGGTCAGGCATGGTTGGAACAAACCAGCCATCTACGGTTTCAGTGAGATCAACCTTGCTGGCGTATGGGTCAAGTACCGGAGTCAGCTTATAACTGGTCTGCAGATACTTATCGTTCACCTTAGCAGCGCCATCCACCGTACCGATGTTTTTCTGATGCTCGGCAGTCTGATTTTCAGGAGCCAGCCATTCAGGGGTATTGAACCAGTCCTTTGAAGGCATATCGGCAACCCAAGGATGTTCGAAGCCGCAATGGTTAAAAATCATATCCATCACAATCTTCAAACCTTTCTTGTGAGCCTCATCTATCAGCTGCTTATAATCGGCATTGGTTCCGAAACGTGGATCTACACGATAATAATTGGTGGTAGCATATCCATGATAGCTGCTGTTCTTGCCGTTGCTAGGACTGTCGTTCTCCAAAACAGGAGTAAACCACAGGGCGGTTACACCCAACTGGTTGAAATAATCAAGATGCTGACGGATTCCCTCCAGGTCACCACCATGTCGCAGACTAGGCTCCGCACGATTACAGGTCTTGTCTCGCATCACCTTAAAGGCATCATTCTTCAGATTGCCGTTGGCAAAACGGTCTGGCATCAGCATATAGAGCACATCTTCATTAGAGAAACCGATGCGCTTGTCACCAGCCATCTCACGGTTCTTCAACACATACTTCACCTTCTTCGACTGTTTGCCCTGCTTGAAGTTGAGGGTCATTTCACCAGCCTTTGCTCCATTGAGGTTAAGATAAACCAGGAGATAATTAGGAGAATCAAGGCGGGCGATGCTGTCTACCTTCACACCCGGATAGTTTACCGTTACATCGGCATTCTTGATATCCTTGCCATACACCATCAGCTGGAGTGAAGCATCTTTCATGCCCACATACCAGTCGGTAGGTTCAATGCGGTTCACGTTGACCGCCGCATTCATACTTATTGCACTACTCATAAGCAATAAAGAAGCTATTATCTTTTTCATATTACACCTTATTATATATATAAACTATTTCTGATAAAGTATTAGGGCTGACTGAGGGGCAATCTCAGCTTCCTTTCCCGAAACAAAGCCTAAGCCTTCCTCGTTAATCACACCATTGCAGCAAGCCACAATATAGCCACCCTCAGGAATCTGCATCTTCTTTGCCTCCTTATTGAAGTTATAGATCACGATGATGTTCTTCCAGGCATCGATGCCCTCCAGATTCTTAAGTTGGAAACCTACGAGGCAAGTCTGCTTGTTGCCATTGGCATCCTGACTAGGCAGGAACTCCAGATGCTGACGCACCTTATCGCCTGTAGAAAGACGGAAGGCTGGATGATTCTTGCGGAGCTGAATGAGACTCTTATAATAAGCAAACGCCTGCGGATACTTCTGCAGATTGGTCCAGGTAAACTGGTTGATGCTGTCAGGAGAGTTATAACTGTTGTGCACTCCCTTCTTGTCGCGCAGCATCTCCTCACCGGCAAGGATGAAAGGAACACCCTGAGAGGTGAAGACGCAGGTCTGCGCAAGCTTATCGATGCGGAGCAACTCGGCAGTACGTATCGCTTCCGGGATATTCTTGTCGGTCAGAGATGCGATGCTTGCCTTCAGACGGTCTACCAGACACATATCGTCATGGCAGCTTACATAACTGATCTGCTCGGTAGGATTGTTGGTCCAAGGCTTCTTGTCATAGTTCACCTTCGTCATATCCACCTGCGGATGGGCGATGCCACCCACGATACCGAATTTCAGACTCTCCTCCTGACCTGTAAGACCAGCCAGGAGCGCCCCCTGATGGTCATCAGAGAAAGGACCACGGAGCGCATCACGCATATCATCGCTGAAAGCACCGATGCCCTTGAGCTGCTGGGTATTCGCCTTCACCGCCAGTTTCTCGGTAGGATAAGCACAACTGCCTGCACTCCATCCCTCACCATAAATATAGATACTAGGATCGATGCGGTTTACCATCTCACGGATAGCCTGCATGGTTTCGATATCATGAACACCCATCAGGTCGAAACGGAAACCATCGATATGATATTCGTCTATCCAGTATTTCACGCTCTCCAGCATAAACTGACGCATGAGAGGCTTCTCAGAAGCAGTCTCGTTGCCACAGCCAGAACCGTCAGAATACTTACCATCCTTGGTCTTGCGATAATAATAATCAGGATAGGTACGCTGGAAATTGCTGCCATTGATATCGAAAGTATGGTTATATACGGCATCGAAGATAACACGGATGCCTGCCTTGTGCAGCGCCATCACCATCTCCTTGAACTCCTTGATGCGGGTTGCTGGAGAATAAGGATCGGTAGCGTAACTGCCTTCCGGCACATTGTAATTCTTCGGGTCATAACCCCAGTTGAACTGCGGTTTGTCGAGTTGAGTCTCATCTATAGAAGCGAAATCGAATACAGGCTGGAAGTGGATGGCGTTGATGCCGAGATTCTTGAGATATTCGATAGCCTTTGGCTCGGTGAGGGCGAGATACTTGCCCTTATATTTCAAGCCGGATGTAGGAGAAATGGAGAAATCACGCACATGGAGCTCGTAGACAACGAGATCGGCTGGCGATTTCAGGGCAGGACGCACGTCCTTATCCCATCCAGATGGATCGGTATCGTACAAATCTACGATGGCGCCACGATTTCCGTTCACACCTACCGCTTTGGCAAATGTACCTGGTGTTTCACCCTTGCCAATATCAAAGGTATAGAACTTTCCCTTGAGGTCGTCCTTTACTGTAGCCTCCCAGCGTTCACCACCCAACTTCTTCATTTTCAGCGTTTTATAAGCCTTCCCTCCCTGTCCTTGCTTATAAAGTCGGAGGGTTACAGAAGACTTTTGGGCTGTTGGAGCATTCAGGATAAACATGGTTTTCTCCTTGGAATACATCATCTCATTGAATGTCTGCTGGGCATTCAATGAAGTTGGTAAAATGGTTGCTGTCAATGCTGCAATTATTAGTTTTTGGATATTCATATTGTTAAGTTATTGTTATACAGGACATTAAAGCGAACTGAGCGAAGAAAACTGTGACAGATTATCTACGCTCATTTTTGGCGTATTTCCGACCAACTGGACAGTCGGACGGAAATACGGAAATTATAGGCTTATTTAGCGAGCAAAGAGATGGCGAAACCACCACCACGTGCTTCATTAATCTTCAAAACATCACCCTTCTTCACAGTCTTGTGGATAATCTGATAAGATTTAGGGTTCTTCTCGTAGTCGGCTGTCTTGCCGTCCTGATAGATAGCGCAAGTATACTTCTTGCCCTTATCCAAGAAGTCGAGCTTCACTACGGCTGTGCGGGCTGCATCAGTCTTACCACCTACAAACCAGTTATCGGTACCCTTTGCCTTACGGGCTACGGTGATATACTTAGCTGGCTCTGCCTCCAGATACTTGGAGTCATCCCAGTCGCAAGCTACGTCGCGGATAAACTGGAAGGCATCATCATACTTCTCATAATGCTCTGGTAAATCGGCTGCCATCTGCAAAGGACTGTACATCACGAGATAGAGAGAAAGCTGACCGCAGAGGGTGGTATGAACATAACTCTTATTGTTGCTCCACTCAGAAAGTTTGGTCTCGAAAATACCTGGAGTATAATCCATCGGACCACCCTGCAGACGGGTGAATGGCAACATTACGGTGTGATAAGGCTTGCTACCACCGAATGCCTCGTACTCTGTACCACGTGCACTCTCGTTACCCACCAGGTTAGGCCAGGTGCGGCAGATACCTGTAGGGCGGGTTGCCTCGTGGGCATTTACCATGATATGATGCTTGGCAGCTGTCTCGATGACACGCTGGTAGTGATTGTTCATCAACTGGCTGTAGTGATACTCACCTCGTGGGATGATATCTCCCACATAACCGGTCTTCACGGCATCATAGCCATATTTGTTCATCAGGTTGAAGGCATCCTCCAGGTGGCGCTCGTAGTTGAGAGCTGCAGAAGATGTTTCGTGATGCATCATCAGCTTCACACCCTTAGAGTGAGCGTAGTCGTTGAGCATCTTGATATCGAAATCAGGATATGGAGTTACGAAGTCGAAGACATCGAGCTTCTGATGACCGAACCAGTCTTCCCAACCTTCGTTCCAGCCTTCTACCAATACTTCCTGCAAACCGTTCTTGGCTGCAAAGTCGATGTAGCGCTTTACTTCCTCGTTGGTTGCACCATGAGTACCGTTAGGCTTGCACTTGCTGTAATCAGTTACACCGAGGCGAACAGATGGCAGGTCGTTGGTATAGCTCCAGGTCTTGGTGCCTACAATCATATTCCACCATACACCGCAGTACTTGGTAGGATGAATCCAGGATGTATCCTTAATCTTGCAAGGCTCGTTAAGGTTCAATGTCAACTTGCATGAAAGCATATCACGTGCATCATCACTTACCATCACGGTACGCCAAGGGGTATTGAATGGAGTCTGGATAAATCCCTTTCTGCCTACAGCATCAGGAGTAAGCCAAGACTCGAAGGTCAATGTTTTCTCATCCAGATTGAGGTGCATGGTAGGATAATCCAGGCAGGCTGCCTCGTGGATGTTGATATAGAGTCCATCCTGGGTCTTCATCTGGAGAGAGGTCTGAACGCCGGTATCAGAGAAGACGGTAGTAGATGAATTGCTCTTGTAAGCTTCACGGTTTTTCGCAATAATTGGACGGATACCTGTCAACGGAGTAATGTTGTAATCATACTCCTGTGTATCATAATCACCAGGAATCCAGTAAGCAGTATGATCGCCTGCCATGGCAAACTGGGTATGCTCCTCCTGGATGACAAAATAGTTCAGACTTTCCTGTTGTGGGAACTCATAGCGCAAGCCCATACCATAATCATATACACGGAAACGGATGGTGATGTTGCGCTTAGAAGAAGCCTGGTTCAGGTTTACCTCCATCTCGTTATAATGGTTGCGGATGGTAGCGGTTTCGCCCCATACCGGCTTCCAGGTTTCGTCGAAAGTCGATGTCTTGCTACCAGTTTCAGTAAAACCATCCATAAGGCTGGTTTCCTCCATACCCTTAGAGGCATGTTTATCCTTAGCCAGTTCCAATCCTAAGTGGGATGGCTTGCATACAGTCTTTCCCTTATAGCTCATCTCATAGGTAGGCTGTCCCTTTTCGGTCAAAGAGAAAGTTACCGAGACGTTGCCGTTAGGTGATTTAACGGTCTGGGCTGCTGCCAACATAGGAAGCAAGAGGCCCATCACTAATACATTCAGTTTTTTCATACTGTTCAGTCGTTGTTTATTCTTGTTTTTGAATCTTCGTTAGTTTATCTCAATAATTATCTGTTTATTCTTAAGATAGTGCAAAGATACAAAAAACAAAAATACCCTCCACATTTGGGAGGGTATTTTTCTGCAAATGAGTGTGCAAACGTTTGCACTATATATATAATCATGTTAGTTAGACTCTTCCAGACTGCGAAATCATCTCTGTGATATTCTGCACGAAACGCTTGTCAGCAGCCAGATCCTCTATGTTGAGGTGCATGCGGTAACGCCAGTAATGCTTAGGGTTAGCCGGGATATTGATACGCTCGGCATTGGCATCCGGCAGACGGAGAGCCTCATCGGTAGCCAGCCAGTCCTGGATGCTCAAGATACAGAGCATGGATGGAGAGGTGAGATGGCGGCTGATGATGTCACTAGCCAACCAGCCTGGGAGTGGATGAGGTGCTGGTCCCTGACGGTAGAGCATCGTATTGTAATACTCCTGGGTACGCTGGATATTCTCATCCCACCACATGCGCAGAGTAGGCATATCGTGGCTGGAAATGGTACATACAGAACGGTATGGATTACGGCTCAGATGTCCGAACTTAACCGATGGATCCTTTGGCATGCTCTGGAGTTCCAGACTCAATATCTTCAGTTCATCCATTACCCAAGGCACACAGTCTGGCACCATACCAAGGTCTTCTGCACAAACCAGCATGCGGGTAGCCTGAACCAGCTTAGGCAACTTCTTCATCGCCTCCTGATACCAGAACTGGTTGTTGCGGCGATAGAAATAGTCGTTGTAAAGGCGGTTGAACGCAGCCTTGTCATTATCATAGAGCGACTCGTAGATAAAGTCAAGCTGGGCTGAGATACGTGGATGGAAGACGCCAGGGTTGGTATGATCACGTACAAAGAGTACATCGCTGATCAGGGCATACAAGCCATCACGCAGCCAAAGTTCCTTCTCATCTGTTGCATCAGCAAAGAGAGCATCTACCTTGCGCTGGGTATCTACCTCTGGTTTCATCTGATAACGTTCCTCATCCAGACGGTCGAGATATTTCTCCTTCACCTCGCCGGCACGCTCATGGAACACACGGTCCAATACCCAATCGGTAATGAACGGACGGGTAAAACGGTCATCCTGGAAGTGCAAACCATAGCTTTCTATCTCTTCACGGCTCATGGCGAGCGCCGGTGCAAACTGTCCGAGCAATCCATGCACGCTATGTACCGGAATCTCCCAGATACGGAAGAAGCCCAATACGTGGTCGATGCGGTAGGCATCAAAATATCTAGCCATATTCTGGAAACGGCGGTTCCACCACTGGCAGCCATCCTTCAGCATCTCAAACCAGTTATAGGTAGGGAATCCCCAGTTCTGACCATTGGCAGAGAAGTCATCAGGTGGAGCACCCGCCTGACCATTGAGGTTGAAGTATTTTGGTTCCATCCATACATCGCAACCATTGCGGTTTACGCCGATTGGAATATCACCCTTCAAAATAACGCCCTTAGCCTTGGCATGCTCGTGAGCCTCCTGCATCTGGCGGTCCAGTACGAACTGTACGAAATAGAAGAACGCCACGTTCTTGTAAGCTGCAGTCTTAGGGTCGGTAAGTGCCTTGCGTTCAGCCTCATCCCATACCTGATGATCTGGCCACTGGTTGAAATCAGCCGTACCATTCTTATCACGCAGGTATGAATACTGGGCGTAAGGAACCAACCACTGTTCAGTATCCTGGAAGAAAGCCTTGTATTCGGCTGTCTTCATCATCTTTCCACCTTCCTGATTGAAGATTTGGCGCAAGTAATTTATCTTGAAATCATTTACCTTTTCGTAGTCTATCTTATCCAGTGCGTTCAACTCAGCACGTGTCTTCTCAGCCTCAGCACGAGCCTTTGCATCCTTCAACTCAGGAAGAGCATGAAGGTTGGCATACTGCGGATGAATGGCGAAGACGCTGATGCAGCTATATGGATAACTGTCGGTCCATGTATGAGTGATGGTGGTATCATTGATAGGAAGGAGCTGGAGCACCTTCTGACCGGTAGAAGCCACAAAATCTATCATGGTCTTCAGATCACCGAAATCACCGATACCGGCACTCTTACGGGTACGCAATGAGAACACTGGCACCAGCGTTCCGGCAAGCTTCTGATTATACAGAGCGAAGAAAGCCTGGTCGAGTTCATAAGATACCAACTCACCTGCCTTCATCTCCGGCAAATCCACGGTTCTGTTCATGCTGGTTTCCCAGAGAAGCTCGTTCTTTGCATTTCTGAAAGCCACGAACTTAAACTCCAGATGACTGCCCTCAAGATGAGCCGCATCAATATCAGCCACCCATTCATTATAGGTATGCTGAGTCATCGGAAGAATCTTCTGCACATCCCAAGCGCCCAATGCTTTATCTGCACCCAATACCCCCAGACGCTCACCATCACGAAGCTGAGGAGCACGGACTATCAGACGCACAATCTTGCTGCCCGTTTCCGGCTTCATCTCCTGTGGAGCCTGATGATTGATACAATCGGTAAAGGCGCTGCTGTAGAGGAAAGCATCCTCAGGCATAGCCTTCCAATGATCGTAAAGGGTATAAACCGCAGCCTTCTTGGCATTTACATCGAGCTGATGCTTAATCATAAGCCATTCGGTCTTGACTGCTCTTCCTTCACGTTCTACACTATAATAATAGGTATACGATTTCTCTGGTGATTCTACACACCAGTCGCATGCCCATCTTTCACCATCTGTTGTCTCGAGAGGAAGTTTCTGTTCACCTTCCTCCGTCTGAATGTTTACGACGATCTGTTCGCCGAACATTGCTTTATACTCAATATTAAACTGTACTGTCATAAGACTCTTAAAGGCTCTTGAAAATGTTATAATTTATATTTGCTGCTACAAAGGTAAGAAAAACGTATGAAAAACGTATCAGAAATTTGCATTTTTTTCTCACACAAACCTTGCAAACGTTTGCACATTTTCCACTCCGTAGAAACAATCAATTAATCGTTCACTCTGCTACTTACACCTATTTCTTATCCTTGATGATGCTTACAGACAGCGCACCCAGAATCAGCAGAATACCTGCCACAATCATCATATCACTCTGATGAGAACCCACCAGACTCAGAACTGTTCCACCGCAGATGGCTGCCACAATCTGAGGGATACAGATGGTTCCGTTAAACAGACCGAGATAAGCACCCATGTGACCATATCCCTGCAAAGCATTGGTAACAAAGGTGAAAGGCATAGCCAACATGGCTGCCCAACCGGCACCAATCATCAGGAATGGGATAAACTGCAAGTACTGGTCGTGCAGGAATGGAATGAGAGCAAAGCCCACACCACCAATAATCAAGCTGACAGCGTATGCCACCTTCGTATTCTTAAACTGAGGGAGAACGACAGCCCAGATAACACTACCTACAGCCTGAACTGCAAAGAGAATGCCCACCCAGTTGCCTGCCTCCTGAAATGCTTCAGAAGCAGGGTCGGTCGTATTCCATACGGTTTCAGCGATGGCTCCCGTAGAATAATTCCAGAGATAAAGGAAACCAGCCCAGCAGAAGAACTGAACCAGTCCCACCTTCCAGAAGGTAGATGGCGCCTTGCGGAGCAAAGTAATCCAACCGGCCTTGTCTTCAGAAGCCTCAGCATTAGGATTCTTCACTCCTCCCTCTTCACTCTTCGCTTCATTATATTCCGCATACTGCTGTGGATTCCACTCTTTCACCTTCATCGTGGTGTAGATGACACAGAGAATCAGGATAGCCGCACCGATATAGAACGACCAGATAACAGAATCTGGAACCACGCCCTTCTCGGCATAATTCTTGATGCCCAGGAATGTAAAGAGGAATGGGAAGATATATCCGGCTACAGAACCGGCATTGCAGAGGAAACTCTGAATAGAGTAAGCCTTCGCCTTCTGTTTTTCATTTACCATATCGCCTACCAGCATCTTGAACGGCTGCATCGCCATGTTGATGCTCGTATCGAGGAACATCAGCGCTATCAGACCGAAGAGCATCGCACCGCTCACGGTCAGTCCGAGCGAACCGGCATTCGGCAGCAGGCACATTACCAGGACGGCAATCGTGGCACCCACAAAGAGATAAGGGATGCGACGACCGAAGCGGCACCACGTCTTATCACTCAACGTGCCCACGATAGGCTGAACCAGGATTCCCATCAGAGGAGGGAGAATCCAGAAATAACTCAAGTTGTGTGGGTCAGCACCCAACGTTGCAAAGATTCGGGAGATGTTGGCGCTCTGTAGGGCGTAGGCAATCTGTACTCCGAAAAATCCGAAGCTCAAGTTCCAGAGCTTCCAGAAACTTAAATCAGGTTTTTGTTTCATCGTTATATTGTTTTTATTAATATTCATTCAGAAATTAAGGCACCCCCTCTAAAAGGTACCAGCAAGAATGTCAATTCAACATTCAACATTTAACATTCAACATTACCTCGTAGTTCCTCTCACCACGAGTCGTGTTCTCACCACTCTCTTCTCCACCTCATCTCTAGGAATGGAGCCTTCCACCTGACCAATCAGGATATTGGCAGCTTCCTCGCCTACGGCTACACCTCGCTGCTCAACCGTAGTAAGCATCGGGTCGCACGCCTTGGCACGGTCACCATTGGTGAATCCGCAGATGCTGATTTCTTCAGGCACCTTGAATCCCATGCGCTTGGCGGTATAGAGAATACCGATGGCTGTATCATCATTGATAGCAAAGAAAGCATCCGGATGATCTTCCTCTCTCAGGATATCCGGCGTTATTGCTTCGGCACTGGCGCGGTCATCGCAGATCTTCACCCAGTCAGGGTTCTCCGTCAAACCATGCTTTACCAGCGCATCATGATAACCGTTATATCGGTTCTTGGAGATTTCCAGATTCATCGGCGAGCCGTAGAAGGCAATCTTCTTACAGCCCGTATCAATCATGTGGGTAACGGCAGTAAAGGCACCCATATAGTCATCTACCACCACTCGCGAGCAGTTCACGCCCGTACATATTCTATCATAGAAGATGAGCGGCACCCCATTCTGCAGCAGTTTTTCGAAATGGTCATACTGCTTGGTATCCTTCGCCTGTGAAACGATGATGCCACAAACCTTGTTCTGATAGAAGTCTTCACAGATGGCCACCTCCTTATCGTAACGCTCGTTACTCTGCGCCACCATCACACGGTAACCTCTGGCTCTAGCCTCTTCCTCTATACCCGAAAGCACCGACATGAAGTAATAGTGTACCACCTGAGGTACAATAACTCCAATCACCTTCATCGGCTTCACCTTATTATGTCTTAAAGCTTCACCCAGGAAATTAGGAAAGAAGTTATGTTCACGCGCGTATTTCTGAATACGCTCCTTTTGGGCAGTACTGATACGAGAACTGTCCTTCAATGCTCGGCTCACCGTGGCAACACTTACGCCCAGATCGCGAGCTATATCTTTCATTGTTATTGTTTCTTTATCGCCCATTGCTATTAGTTGTGCTGCAAAATTACGAAATATCCTTAATATCAGTTCAAAGTTCTTGACTTAAATCAAGTAATTTCTGTGCAAACGTTTGCACAAAATAAATAACGGAATTAACATAAAAATAGTACAACATAAGAGAAAAGAACTTAATTTTGCACACAGAAACGACAAGTTTATGGGCAAACGCCCCATTCCTACCTTATATAATATAAGCAAGATGCCAGAAAGACCCCGAAAAGAGCCAGAGCGGTATTTTAGAGTAGGAACGATGACAACTTAAGCCAAAAAGAATGAAAAAGTAAATAATTTAATATTATACATTAACTTAAAAATCAAGCAAATGATGAAGCAGGTAAAAATTAAATTGCCTCTCAGAGCATTGACCCTTGCAAGCGGTCTGCTTCTGACGGTGAGTTCCTTTGCGCAGACAAATGCGATTAAGGGACACGTGAAGGATGCTTCCGGTGAGCCTGTCATGGGTGCTACCATTACAGTGAACGGTAAGGCTGTAGGTATTACCGACATGGATGGTAACTTCTCAGTAGACGCAGCGCCAGGTGCAAACCTTACTTTCACTTATCTGGGTATGACACCACAGACAGTGAAGGCATCTAGTAACATGAACATTACGTTGAAAGATGACTCTAAGTCTTTGAACGAAGTCGTTGTCATCGGTTATGGTGCCGTTAAGAAGTCAGACCTTACAGGTTCTGTAACAGCTTTGACACCAGATTCAAAAAACAAAGGTCTTGTTGTAAATGCACAAGACATGATTTCTGGAAAGATTGCCGGTGTAAATGTGACCAGCAACTCAGGTGAGCCTGGCGTTGGTACACAGATTCGTATCCGTGGTGGTTCGTCTTTGAACGCATCCAATGACCCATTGATCGTAATCGATGGTGTTCCTATGGATAATAATAAGGTAGGTAACACTGGTTCAAACATCCTCTCAACCATCAACCCTCAGGATATAGAGTCTTTCAATGTTTTGAAGGATGCTTCTGCGACAGCTATTTATGGTTCTCGTGGTTCTAATGGTGTTATCATCATTACTACAAAGAAGGGTAGCAAGGGACAGAAGCCACAGGTAAGCTACTCTGGTTCCGTATCAATCTCTGAGAAGAAAAAAACATACGATATGATGGATGGCGATGAGTATCGCGCCTATATCAAATCTAACTTTGCGGAGGACGATGATGCAGTCAAGGCTTTGGGTACAGCCAATACAGATTGGCAAGACTTGATTTATCGCACTGCTGTCAGCCACGACCATAACATTAGTGTAGCGGGTTCTGCAGGTAAGTCCCTTCCATATCGAGTTTCTTTAGGTTACACAGGTCAAGAGGGTATTCTTAAGAACTCAGATTACAAGCGTTATACCGCAGCCATCAATCTCAACCCATCTTTGTTGGACGACCACTTGACACTTAACTTGAATGCTAAGGGTATGCACTCCAAAGCAAAGAAGGCAGATACAGGTGCCATTGGTGCAGCCATCACTTTTGACCCTACGCAAAGTCCATACGACTTTACTTCTGAGAGAGACTTAGCTATGCTTGGCAGTGGTAAGCAGCAGACGCTTAATAACTTCGGCGGCTATTTCAACTGGCTTACATCTGCCAGTGGTTACAATGATTCACAATGGCCATATACTAGATTCAAGGATGCTACCAGCAACCCTTTGGCACTTCTTGAACTCGGTGGTAAAGTAGAGAAGGTGAACTCTTTCATCGGTAGCGCAGACATCGACTATAAGGTACATGGATTTGAAGACTTGCGTCTCCACATGACTTTGGGTGCAGAGGTTGCTAAGGGTACTGAAACAGAGAATCAACCTACTTCATATCCTTCTACCATCTATTATGGTGGCATCACGGATAATTCCAACTTGAAGCGCAATCTCTTGTTGAGTGCATACGCTCAGTATTACAAGGACTTCAATAAGATTCACCACTTCGACATCATGGGTGGTTATGAGTATCAGCACTTCTTCTTCCGTTACAACAACAGTTGGAAGCAGTACTATCCTTCTACCAGTCCTAATGCAGGAGAAATCTTCAAGGATACTCCAGACTATGATAAGTACGAGAACTTCCTCGTATCATTCTTCGGTCGTGCCAACTATACATTGATGAATCGTTACTATCTCACAGTGACCGTACGTGATGACGGTTCTTCACGTTTTGCAGATCACTGGGGCTTGTTCCCTTCATTCGCATTTGCTTGGCGTGTCAATGAGGAAGGATTCCTCAAGAATGTAAAATGGTTGAGCAACTTGAAGCTTCGTCTCGGTTATGGTAAGACTGGTCAGCAGGAAGGTATCAAGAACTATATCTGGTTCAAGCAGTACAAGAAGGGTCAAAACTTCGGTAAATACCCAGTCATAGGTGATGGTAGCATCTATACTCCTCTTTACTACAATGATAAGTTGAAGTGGGAGACCACAGAAACTTACAACGCAGGTCTTGACTTTGGCTTCCTCGACAATCGCCTCAATGGTACGATTGATGTATATAAGCGTAAGACTAAGGACTTGATTAACGAGGCTCCTGTTGCTGCACTTGCAGGTTCTGCCGATAAAGGTTTGCAGAATATTGGTTCCTTGGAGAACAAGGGTGTTGAGATCGCCTTGAATTGGGTTCCTGTCAGCACAAAGGACTGGTATTGGACGATGAGCTATAACTTCACCTATAATGACAACAAGATTACAGACTTGAATGGTGTAAGCGACAATGGCGACCCAGTTCTTGTTGGTGATAACATTGACCAGAGCAATAAGGTATTGGCTTACCAGACAGGTTATGCTGCCAATTCGTTCTATGTATTTCAGCAGTTGTATGACAAGGATGGAAAGCCAGTAGAGGGTGCAGTCGTAGATAGAAATGGCGATGGTAAAATTACAGATTCCGACCGTTATCTCTACAAGAGTGTGATGGCTCCTGTTACGATGGGTTTCTCAACAAGAGTAGAGTACAAACACTTCGACTTAGGATTCTCACTCCGTGCTAGCATTGGCAACTATGTATATAATCAGTTTGAGCAGGCACAGCGTCTGAAGACAACAGGTTCACTTTGGTGTCAGGGCTCTTTCCTTGTCAATCGCTATGTCAAGTCTTTGGGTTGGATGTCTGACGCCAATAGTTCTAAACTCAGTGACTACTTCGTGCAGAATGCTTCATTCTTGAAGATGGACAATATCACCTTGGGTTATTCATTCAACAACTTGTTTAAGGCAGGTTCTTGGAAGGGAATCTCTGGCCGTGTATATGGTTCTGTCAGCAACGTATTCACAATTACCAAGTATGATGGTCTTGACCCAGAGGTTGTAAGTGGTATTGATAACAATGTCTATCCACGTCCAATCACCTTCCTTCTTGGTGTGAACTTGAATTTCTAAACAATTTAAAGAATTACGACAATGAAAAAATATATAAAGACTGTTTTTGCACCTGCTGTTGCCCTCATGTTGGGAATGGCTTCAACATCGTGCGTAAACGACCTCGACAAAGAGCCAATCAGTCCAAAGATTGACCTAGAGGTTAACAATGACGGACTTTTGAACAAATGCTATGCCAACTTCGGTATTAACGGAAATGGTAGTGGTAGCAATAGTGATGACGATTGCGATGTAAAGGGATTCTCCGACAATGGTATGACAGGTTTGGTACGTGCCATGTGGTGTCTCAACGAGTTGCCAACAGATGAGGCTACTTGTAACTGGGGTGATGGTTTGCAAGAGTTGAACTCTGCCAAATTCGATCCTTCACATCCTTGGATGAAATTGTACTTCACTCGTTTGACTTTGGGTATCACATTCTGTAACCAATATCTTGAGGTAGCAGGTGGCGAGGATGCAACAAAGACAGCAGAGTGCCGTTTCCTTCGTGCCATGCAATATTATCTCTTGATGGATGCGTACGGAAATGTACCATTCTCTGAGTCTATGGGTAAGCCTGAGCAGAAGTCACGCAAGGACATGTATGAATGGCTTGTTAAGGAGTTGACTGAGATAGAGCCAAACCTCTCCGAGCCAAGAGTGAAGACTGGTAGTGACGCTGATTATGGCCGTGTTGATAAGGCTGCTTGTTGGTTGTTGCTCTCAAGGCTTTATCTCAATGCTGAAGTTTATACAGGTACTGCTGAGTGGGCAAAGGCCAAAGAATATGCCAAGAAGGTAATGGATTCTCCATACGACATCAATACCGATGGTACAGCAGATGGCAAGTGGAGTGCATACCAGATGGTGTTCATGGGTGATAACGACAAGAGTTCTGCTTCTAAGGAGTTGATTTTCCCTATTGTCAACATCTCAGGAAAGACAGCAAGCTATGGTAACTCTCTCTTCCTTATTGCAGGTACATTTACTCCAACTTATAACGTTAATCCAGATGACCCTGCTGGTTCTAATGGCGTAGTGGGTCAGCAATGGCAAGGTTTGCATCCACGTACTGCTCTGTTGAAGAAATTCTTCCCTAACTCAGTAGCACCTGAGGTTCCTTCTTATGAGATGACCAATAAGGCTAAAGATGACCGTGCTATCTTCTGGGGTAAGGACAGACCATACGAAATTGATAATATTACTCAGGACAAGTATGGTTATGGTGTATGCAAGTTTATCAACTACAACAGTGATGGCTCTAGTCATGTCGATCCTTCTTTTGCAGATATGGATTGGCCTTTCATGCGTGCAGCTGAGGCTTACCTCAACTTTGCCGAGGCAGACGCTCGCTTGAACGGTGGCAACACTACTGCAGATGGTACAAAGGTATTGAATACACTTCGTGATCGTGCTCATGCCACAACTCGTCCAGAGTCTTCAAGCTATTCTCTCAACGAAATCTGTGATGAATGGGCTCGTGAGTTCTACTTCGAGGGTATCCGCCGTACTACATTGATACGTTTCAATCTCTTCGGTGGTAACACTGGTTATAACTGGGATTGGAAAGGTGGCGAGAAAGCTGGTACTAACATCGAGTCATACAAGAATGTTTTTCCTATTCCTTTGACTCAGATTCAGAGTAACAGCAACTTGCATCAGAATCCTGGCTACCCAGGCTAAACATTTATTCATGTAAAAATATAAGATATGAAAAAGGTATTAAAATCAGCTTTACTGCTGATGATGGGATTGGTAATGTTCGCTGCTTGTTCCGACGATCGTGACGACAATCCAACCATCACCACTCCAACGGAGTTTATACTCAATACTCCAGCTATTGCAGGTAACAATATCGACCTTGCGCACTCTAGCACTTTGCAGCTCACTTGTTCTCAGCCAAACTATGGCTTCCCTGCTGCAACCAAGTACAATGTTCAAATATCTTTGAAAGAGGATATGAGTGATTGCGCTACCATCGATCAAAACTTCTATTCTGCAAAGGCAGATGTGGATGCTTCACTTTTGGCAGCTACGCTCACAAACCTAGAGTTGAATGCTGGTAAGACAGAGGCAGATTTCCCAATGGATATTCCTGTTTATGTTCGTATGCGTGCCGTGATGACCACTGAAACTGGTGATGAGATAGAAGGCACAGACATTCTTTCTAATGTTGTTACATTGAGTAATGTTCACTTGCTCTACGCTTTGGCTCCAGTGACAGTACCAGCTCACCTCTACGTAGTAGGTAATTTCTGCGGATGGGATTGGGGCAATAGCTTCGAGTTTATCCCTGTCTATGACCATCCAGAGATGTACTGGCGCATGGTTTGGATTGATGAATCAGGTGTGAAGATTAATACAGACAAGGCTTGGGATGGTAACGAAAAGGGATATGCTGATATTACTGTTGATGGCGAATTGAAGGATAAGATTTCATCAAATGAAGGAAACATCAGTTCTACTACTCCAGGATGGTATCTGATGATTGTCACAGCAACTGTTGAAGGTCGTGACATCAAGTACAATGTTCAGTTCAACGAGCCAAACGTTTGGTTGACGGGTACTTGTATCGGTGACCCTGATTTTGGTGAATTAAACGAGGCTGGTAAGTTTGAGGTTCCTACTACTCAGGATGGCGACTTTGTATCTCCAGCAATTACGGATGCTTGCCCTGGTGGTGATGATGGCGATGGCGTGCGTGTTTACGTCAAGATTCCTGGTAACGATTGGTGGCACTCTGAGTTCTTATTGGAAGGTGACAAAATTTCTTACCGTGGTGCTGGTGGTGACCAAAAACCTCGTCTCGCTTGCGCCGTAGGTCAGAAGATGTACTTGAACTTCTCTACAGGTAAGGGTAGCTTGAAATAATATCAGAGGGTTGGTGGTGTGAAAACCACCAACTTCCCTACAAACTTTATTCACTTAAGTAATAAACAAAATGAAAAAACTTTCGAAATATATAGCATTCGCTTTCTTGGGTATGGCAATGGCTTCATGTGGAGATGACTATAATGATTGGGCAAATCCGCAGACTAACCCACAGGAAGATGCCATAACAATACCTGGTTTGACAGCGACTGCAGCTGATGCCATTGATTTGGCAAATGTTAGCGAAGATAGTGTTAGCACCTTCACATTGAGCACAGCGGCTCTTCCTGAAGGTTACAAGTTGGCAGATGCTCGTGTGGAAGTAACACCACAAGGTGTTGAAGGAGCCACCAAGACTACCTTCAATGCGGGTATTGAAGGTCGTGCAGCAGCTGCCGATCTTAGCGACTTGGTTGTCAATGCCTATGGTAAGCGACCAACTGCTCGCACATTTGATGCTCATGTCTATTTGGATGCCGTAAAGGATGGTCAGGCCGTCCTCATCGACGCTGGTAAAATCAATGTGGTAGTAACTCCTAAGGCTCCATATATTGCCAGCAATTATTATCTCGTAGGCGATATGTATGGCGAAGGAAAATGGGCACTTGCCGATTGCGTCAAGTTCAACCACTCTGATGCCGATGTATATGAGGATCCTGTATTCACCTTGATGGTAACAACGACCAAGGACAATCAGTATTGGAAGATTATTCCACAAGGAAATATTGATGCAGGTAATCCTTGGGCAATCCAAAATGACCCTAAGGGTGTTGTAGGTGTGACAAAGAATGGTGATGATGCAATGAGTGGTACATTGGTTACATCTGTCACAAAGGACGATGGAACAACAGATGCTCCTAATGCTGCAATGATAGCTAAGGCAGGTATCTATCAGATTACTATCAACATGATGGACTATACTTATAGCATCAAGCAAATATCTCCTGAATATTACCTTGTTGGTAAATTGCAGGGCTGGTCAGACAAACTTGAAGGCAAGACCTGTCTTATGTATGCTGAGACTCCTATGGTTCAGAGCTATACCACTCAGTGGAAAGATGATGCAAACCTGAAGATTTGGTTGGGTAGCGATTGGGGAACTTGGAGCAGTGCCTATGGTAGTGCAACAATGGCTGATGCCAATACCCCAACAGGTAGCTTAAAATCTGACAACAATGCTGGTGCTATCATTTGCCCAGAACCAGGTGCATTCTACACATTTAAGGTAGATTTTTCTACCATGACTTACTCTTGGACTAAGCTTGAGAATCAGAATCCTACTGAATTCGAACATGTCAGTCTTATCGGAGTTGGTGGCAAATGGAATGACGGTGACGACATTGACATGAAACAGGTTACTCCTCACAACTGGTTTATCGAAACAACTCTCCCTGTAGGTGGATTTAAGATTCGTGCTAATTACGCTTGGAATAAAGGTGGAAACTGGGGCTACACAGCAGATCAGGAGTTCACTTCTACAGGAAAGTTGTTCAACAATGCTGTCAGCGGAGATATCAAGATTGCAACTGCAGGTAAGTATCGCATCTTCTTCAACGATATTACTAACGAGTATTCAATCATTGCTGTTGCAGAATAAACATTTATTTTAATAATACATTATAGGCGGCTCTCAATTCCGGGAGCCGCCTATTTTCTTTTTCTCCTCATCCTTTTCAAGTATTTTTTCCCTAAAACCTTGGAAGTTACGAGGAAAAGTCGTATCTTTGCATAAGAAAAGCTGCACTCGGCAAATTGAAAGCAAGCTTTCTTTGCGCTCGTTTGCATTTTCTTTGCCACCAAATAGCTTAAAAAAAATTTTTCGTTTATGTAAAACTTGGGTTAAAGATAATGAATCTGTGTGAATCTGTGAAATCTGTGGGAGTTTTTTATGTCCCACGGATTTCACAGATTTACACAGATTTTTCATGCCCTGGGCTAGCAGTTTCAGCCTTTACCTTTCCGCAGAGTGCAGTGTGAAGTATTTTTGCTTATTCCGTTGTCTGTACATCAGAGGCGGCTTTAGGAGATAATTATTATTAAAAAACTAGAAAACATTTGGCGGTCTCGTTTTTTATTGCGTAATTTGCGTTGCGTAAAAAGCGCAATGAACGTTTGTATAATGAATGATAACAAGATATGGCAAGATTGAACAATCCTTTTGTGGTATATGGCTATAAGGGCGCAGAGTATTTCTGCGACCGCCAGAAAGAGACTGAGAAGATGATTTCTTCGCTGCATAATGAGCGTAACATCACGTTGGTTGCCCCACGCCGTATGGGTAAGACGGGATTAATTCATCATGTATTCCATCAGATGGAGGAGCAATATGCGGAAGTGAAGTGTTTCTATCTCGACATCTTTGCCACCAAGAATCTGGAGCAGATGGTGCACCTGATGGCTTCTGAAATCATTGGAAAGCTGGATACTGTTACCCAATCAGCCCTTCGGAAGGTACAGGAATTTTTCAGCAGCTGGCGTCCTACTCTGACGATAGATGAATTGACAGGCATTCCTTCTTTTTCTTTAGACTTGAAACCAAGTGAAGGGAAGGATAGTTTGAAGCGAATCTTTGAGTATTTGAAGCAATCGGGAAAGCGATGCTACATTGCCATTGATGAGTTTCAGCAGATATTAAGTTATCCGGAGGATGGGGTTGAGGCGATGATCCGTTCTTATATCCAGTTTTTGCCGAATGTATATTTCGTGTTTTCGGGCAGTCAGCAGCACATGATGCAGGAGATGTTTCTGTCGGCAAACCGTCCTTTCTTCCAGAGTTCGCTGGTGTTGTCTTTGCCTTGCATCGGGGAGCAGGTGTATCGGGAGTTTGCCAATCGCTTGTTGGCATCTCAGCACAGGTCGATAGATGAATCTACCTTTTCTTATATTTATCAGCAGTCTGATCGTGTAACCTGGTATGTGCAGTCGATATTGCACGGCATCTACGAGCATGCTTCTTCCGAGATTACGAAGTCTTTGGTAGACGAGGTGATTCTGGAGCTGATAGAGGAGCAGGCGATGACTTATCAAAACTATTGTGCTTGGCTAACAGAGAACCAGCAGATGCTTTTGGGGGCGATAGCTCATGAGCATCTGGTAGCTTCGCCGTTAAGCCAGCAGTTTATCAGCACCCACCATCTTCCAGCTACGAGCAGCGTGAAAACAGCATTAAAGGCATTGGTAGATAAGCAGCTGGTAAGCAAGACTCCGACTGGCTATCTGGTTAGCGACCGCTTCTTTGCTAAATGGCTGGAAAGAGGGGGAATCATAGCCAACTGAGGAAATGAAAATTGCGTCCCGATGCAGCATTTGCTACGTCCCGACGTAGTAACAGATACGTCGGGACGTAATTTCAGAAGCGTCCTGGCTCCTATCAAAAGAGCAACTAAAAGGGTTATGGTTGTACGATTATAAGGGTTGTAGTTGTACGATTAAAAGGTGTTGTCACTAGGCTCGGCAGACCTGCTGACTGCAGTCGGCAGAGCTGCTGACTAGGCTCAGCAGAATTGCTGAGCCTAGTGGCAACCTTCGAGAAGCAGTCTCCTTTAACTCGAGAAGCAGTCTCCTTCAACCTAAGAAACTATCTCTTTAAACTAAAAGAGACGTCTCCTTGAACCCAAAGAAACGTCTCATATCCTGTATTTGAGTTTCTGAAAGTTCAGCCAGTTCAGGCTTGTTCCTTCAATTTCTGGATTTCCTCCAATGGAAGTTCGGTGGCTGTTGCTACTTGCTCATCAGAAAGACCCATTGACAAAAGGCGGTGAGCTGTGGCTAGCTTTTCTTTTTCCATACCTTCCTCACGCCCCTTTTCCAAAGCCGTATCTATGGAGTTCTTGACATCACGATACGCCTTCAAACTATCCTCATATTCTTTCAATTCTGTTGGGGTGAACTTCGCAATCTCCGCCTCCTCAAAGAGTTTAGTAAATACTTTCTCTTTTAAGGCAGCAGGACGTTTATCCAATCGGGAAAGATTTTTCAACACATACAACCACTTATCATAAAGCGTATCAAGTTCCTTCTCTGTCTTATTGAATTTCGCTATCTCAACATACTTGAAAGATAGTTTGTCATTAAAAACCTTAAGAGTCTTCTTGTCAAGCAAACCCACATCATGGTTGATATCATTCTTGTCAAATGCCTCTTCTTCCAAGTCGAAGTTCAGTAGAGCGACCGTATATACATGTTCAAGTTTGAAGTTCCATTCTGCCCCCTTTGGAGCCTGTTCACGGATAGGAAAAGTAGAATAGAACAAAGAACGATCCTTGAAGTACTTCTGATAAGCATTCTGCATCTCAACGATGAACTTTTCACCACGCTCATTTTCGCAATATACATCAAAGATGGCCTTGCGCTCGGCAAAAACATCACCAACGTGCTCACTATTCAAGTACTTCACATCCTTGATAACCTGAAAGCCATCAAACAGTGAATTCAAGAAATTGATGAGCAAATCCTTATTAGGCTTTGTTCCAAAGATACGCTTAAAACCGAAATCGGTAAGCAAGCTGATATATCGTTCTTCTATCCGTTTCATATCCATCTCCTTTTAAAACGTTTAACTGAATTATGGTGCAAAAATAAGCTATTTTCTTGAAAGCACCAAAAAAAACAGCAAGAATCCTTCAAGTTATCAGTAAATTACTCAGAAATAACCATATCAAATGCTAGTGCGTACATACTGCCTCCTTTACTGGTTCAAATAAGTCTTTATATCCAAAGAAGATGTTCCCATCTGCGTTTTTTGCGAAGATGACAATTCCTACGAAAGGATTGTTCTCAACTTCAATCACTTCGCCCTGTGTCCAGTCTTTGGCATGTGTCAAGTCTGGAGATATTAATACTTTGTCGCCTGTTCTCATAATCACAAAAATATAAATGTTGTACTTATTCGGTGCAAAGAAAATGCAAACGAGCGCAAAGAAAGCTTGCTTTCAATTTGCCGAGTGCAGCTTTTCTTCTGCAAAGAAAATGCAAACGAGCGCAAAGAAAGCTTGCTTTCAATTTGCCGAGTGC
>JAJWAL010000154.1:0-5272 GCA_021618535.1 Segatella copri
TCACATTTTCCTAAGGACTTTTCTGTTAAATCATCACATTTTCCTAAGGACTTTTAGGGGTTTAAATCGAGAATTCTGTCGTAATCTCAGAAAAAAAGCAAGATTACGACAACTTTTAAACGAGAAATCTGTCGTAATCTCGATAAAAAAGTGAGATTACGACAGATTTTCATGATTTTTTCAATTCCGTATCTGGGAAAAGGAGAAAAAACGAAAAGGGTGTGTCATAGACTTATGACACACCCTCTTGGGTTATGGGTTGCTAAACATGCAATTTATTGTCAAGTTTAGTTTCTGTATCCTGGATTTTGATAAGCTTCTTTTTCTGCGTCGCTCATCATCATTGCATCAATCTGACCTTGTGGAATAGGGCGGAGATAGAAATCTTTTGGAATGTCGCGCTTGAAAGTCTGAGGCTCATGGTCGGCTGCACCTGCGCCTGCGATTTCATACGTGCCAGCACGCTCTGCCCATGTCTGGGTGCGTACGAGGTCGAACCAACGATGGCCTTCGCCAAAGTACTCACGGCTTAATTCATCCAAGATGTAGTTGATGGTGATGGTCTGTGGGGTAGCAGCTGTCATTTCTGCACTGTGGTCTTCAACCTTCTCCTTGTTGCCGTTGTTGTCCCAACGCCACTTTCCTGCACGAGCACGAATTACGTTGATTAATTCACGAGCAGAAAAACCTGGTTGTGTTGTGGCGCCCTTTACAGCTGCTTCTGCTGCAGCAAAGTAGAGCTCTGAGAACTTACAGATTGGGAACGGACGTGTACTACCAGCATTAGGTTGTCCGACAGTTCCATTGTTGTCAGTACGATAAGGACCAATTTTCCAAAGGATAGGATATTTGAAACGACTAATGGCAGAAGGGCCTACGACATAGTCTGCACGACCAGCGGTTGTACCTGCGCCTACACCTGCGCCATTTCCATTGTAAGAGATGTTGTTATCGTTATCAACGAAAGTGAGGACAGCGTCACCCACCTTGATGTCCATACCATTGGCACCAATACCTTTTTCTGTGTTATTGCCGCCTAAGTCCCAGTTCGCACGGAATGTGTAGGTGAATGTGCCATCATAACGAGAGTCGTTGGTTTTGTCAGCAAAAGTCTCTTTGAAAACATTCTGTGTAGGTGCCATACGAGTCCAAGGACGTCCTAAGGCTTGAACAGCAGCACGCAATACTGGATTGAACTTAGTACCATCAGCCTTATCGATTATCATGTTAGGGTAGTTCCAGCATACCATCCAGGATGCAAAGTTGTCTGGTGCACCGCCACCGCCATAACTAAGTGAGCCACCATTGTATTCTTCACTGCTTTCTGTATGGTCTGCGTAAAGTAACATTTCTTTATTACGATCGTTTTCTGCAAGGTTTACGTCATAATAAGTATCCATTAAGCCAAATGGTCCAGGGTTCTGAATGCCTTCGATGGCAACATTGTAAGCCTGCTGGAAATACCATGCTGCATCATGTCCATCTGGGTCTGTACGTTGACACTCTGGATAGGTAGGAATGTTCTTTGGATTCTCTAACCACCAACCATAGGTTAAGTAAGCCTGTGCCAATACCAAACGGGCCAATGTCTTAGTGACACCGCCAATAACACGTCCCTTTTCTGGGAGATTCTCTATTGCAGTCTTGAGATCAGGGAAAATGGCTTTAGTATAAACATCTGGTACCGTGTTACGTACAGAGACGCGGGTAGGAGCTGTGTTGAATTTCATTTCGCCAGCACCCAAATCCAAAGGTACGCCACCAAAGGTTTGTACCAGACGGAAGTAATCGAATGCACGGAAGAAACGAGCCTCTGAAAGTAAATCTTCGGAGATATTTCCTTTCTCTCCATTTTCTATGACACCACTTGCTGTGTTTATGTAGATAAAGGCATTACCCCACAAAGCGTCAGCACGGCAAGACAAAGAAGTTAAGTTGCCAATACCTGAAAGGTCTGCGTCCTTAAAGTTGCCATCGGCACTTTGGGCCCATGTATACTCGTCAGTACCAGTTTCGCAATTATTATAGTAATATGCCTGTCCGTAAGTATCACGCAGGTGAGAGTAAAGTGCGGTCAAGCCACCTTTGATACCATTCTCGGTAGT
This sequence comes from Segatella copri, assembly GCA_021618535.1. GTDB lineage: Bacteria > Bacteroidota > Bacteroidia > Bacteroidales > Bacteroidaceae > Prevotella > Prevotella copri_O. The sequence goes on from JAJWAL010000154.1 coordinate 2,106, forward strand.
AAAGAATGTTGGGTCGTATTGACTGCGTGGTTGCTCATCCAAAATGTCTGAGCAAGAGCCTAGCATCAAAATTCCTATAGAAGCAATGCCAAGACCTAATATATTTTTTCTAATATTCTTCATAATTGTAAGTCTTTTAGAATGTAACATTAACGCCGAAGATAAAGTTTCGTGTAGCTGGGGTATTATAACCTACTACAGGCAATTTGTGAGCCCCTGTGTAACCATCCATGGTTACTGCCATGGTACTGCCATTATTACTCAAAGTATTGGTTTCTGGATCAAGACCGCATTCATTCTTGAAAGGAGAGAAGAATACAAATGGGTTTTGTACAGAAGCATATACACGGAGTTTACTGATACCGAAGTTCTTGACAGCCTTCAGCTTATCAAAATTATAGCCTAAGGTGATGGTACGAATCTTCAAGTAACCAGCATCGAAGTAGCCGAGTGTAGAGCCATATTTAGGGTTGTCGCCCGAAGCAATGCCACCTGGCTTAGGATACTTTGCGTTGGTGTTTTCTTCACTCCAGTAATCGACCTTGATATTATTACGACGTCCACTCATCAGGTTCAGGTAACCATTAGAAGAATGAAGCGCACTAATTAATTTACCGCCAATTTGGAAAGAACCAATAACTGTCAAATCAAAGTTCTTGTAGCCCACTGTTGTGTTAAAACCACCCATCAAGTCTGGATCCATCTCCATGATTTGCATATCATCACTATTTATTTGGCGTGTAGGAGTTCCATCTTCGTTGTAGTCACCAGTATATTCTACTTTAATCATACCTACGTTGCCACCAGGTTCCAAGACGTCCAGATACTTGTCGTCCTTCTGCCACAAACCAATTTTCTTGTAGTCGTAGATGACATCAATAGGATGACCTACAAACCAGCGATTGCCGAGATCTCGATCTGCTCCAGATGCAAGAGCTACCAACTTGTTCTTGTTTGCATAGAGATTAATGCCGGCATCCCATGTCCAACCATTCTTACCATCAATGATAGTTCCGTTTAAGGTGAATTCGACACCCTTGTTGCGAGTTTTACCAATGTTGGCAGTATAACTGTTTACGCCAGAAGTAGATGGAAGGGAAACGCCAAGAAGCAAGTCTTTGGTGTCTTGAATATAGTATTCCAATGTACCGCTTAAACGACCCTGGAACAGACTGAAATCAACACCGAAGTTCCAGGTTGATGAATACTCCCATCCTAATTCGTCATTAGGCAATGTGCTTACATAGAAACCACGGTCATATCCAGTAGGACCAAAGTTGTATGGGCGAGTACTCAATGCACCGAGAGTAGAGTAAGGGTTGATACTCTGGTTAGATGTTTCACCATAACCTACACGGAGTTTTAAGTTGTCAATCCAGGTCAAACTCTTCATGAAGTTTTCTCGAGCGATATTCCAACCAGCAGATACTGCAGGATAGGTATGCCACTGGTGTCCCTTCGCCAAACGGGAGGATGCGTCAGCACGGAAGGTTGCTGAAAGCATATACCTGTTGTCATAAGAATACATAACACGACCCATCCAAGACATCAATCCACTCTGCCAGTAGTTTTGATAGCCAGGGTTGACTGACAGGTTCTTGGTTGCTGCACCTATATTATAATATTGGAAATATTCAGCAGGGATAGCCTGACCAGACATATGGGTTTGCTCGTATGTGGTCTGTTCAGCAGAATACATGCCGACAACGTTTATATGATGCTTCTCTGCAAAGGTGTTGTCGTAAGTTATAAGATTCTCTACAGCCCAGTTCTTGTATGTAGATTGTTGAACCGAAGCACTGTTAGGAGAATCTGCATTATCGCTGCCAACGCCTGTTCCTGTAAAGGCACCCTGTTTGCTAGTGCGATAGTTTAAACCAACATTGATACGATATGTCAATCCCTTAATCCAAGGACACTTTGCTTCAGCGAATAAGGTGTTGTATGAACCAATGCCCTTATTTTCGTTGAGCCAAGAATCTTCCAAACCTTCAGCTACGTCTCTTGTTAAGACCCAAGTATTGTCCAGAGGCATCTTGATGACACGCTTCAATGTTCCGTCTTCATTGTAAGGACTAGCCAAAGGACTCATAGTTAAAACATTATAGATACCAACGTTGCCGCCCTTAATTTCGCGATAGCTGTTGTTTGTGCTTAAACCAAAGCGGAAGTATTTGCCTACACTTTGGTCAAAGTTTCCACGTACAGAAATACGATTGAATCCCTGTGTAGGAACAACTGCTTCGTCGTGATAGTAACCTGCACCAAAGCTATAGCTACCGCCCTTTGTGCCACCTGAAACGCTTACATCATGGCTTGTAGTAATACCTGTCTTGAAGAATAGGTCTTGCCAGTCTGTATCAGTATCATCGCTTTCATCCAAAGTGTTTTCGTATTTGCCTGCGGCTTTACGAAGAGCAGCAAATTCAGGACCATTCATCATTGGATATTTATGGAATATCTTTTTGAAACCAAAATAGCCGTTGTAGCTTACTTTGGCTGGTGTTCCTTCTGCGCCCTTGGCGGTCGTAATAAGAATAACGCCATTGGCTCCACGGGAACCATAGATGGCTGTGGCAGAGGCATCTTTCAAAATGTCCATAGACTTGATATCGGCAGGATTGATATCTGAAAGGTTGCCCATGAATGGGATGCCATCAAGTACAATCAGAGGATCGTTGCTTGCATTCAAAGAACGCTGTCCACGAATTCGAATCTGCATCTCGGCACCAGGCTGGGAAGATGTTTGGGTCATCAATACACCTGCAACACGGCCTTGAAGGGCTTGTGCCGCATTTGATGATACGATTTGGTTCAATTTGTCGCCTCCTACGTTGGCAACTGAACCCGTGATTGCTTCCTTGCGTTGGGTTCCATAACCGATGACAACCACATCATTGAGAGCATGACCATCCTCTTTCATCGTAATTTTAAGGGATGATTGTTTTGTTACGACTACTTCTTGTGTGTTATAACCCACATAAGAAATGATAAGGGTTGCTCCGGGTTTAACGTCAAGAGTGAAATTACCATCCATGTCTGTTGCTACTCCATTGGATGTTCCCTTTACTTTTACCGTTGCACCAATCAGCGGACCCATAGAGTCGCTGACATTACCTGTAACCTTTTTTGTTTGTTGTACTGAAGCTGCTATTAGAGAATTTGCT
>JAJWAL010000155.1:0-5261 GCA_021618535.1 Segatella copri
GCCAGCCACCAGATATTGCCCGTAAAGCCGGTAATCATCGCAGTAACAGCGGTAACTACAACACGCTCAGGACGCTGCATGAAACCCACCTTACACTCTATATCCAAACCCTCGGCACGGGCACGGACATAACTTACCATCACAGAACCGATCATCGCTGCAAAGGTGACTACGCCCATCCAGAACCAGGTCATATCGCCCTGCATACGTACGAAGATGAGGCAGATGCCAAAGAGACTTACCAGTTCGCTGTAGCGGTCGAGTGTAGAATCCCAGAGTGCACCGAAGAGACTGCTTTTGCCGCTCATACGTGCCAATCGGCCATCCATCATATCGAAGAGACCGGCTGCCAGGATGATGAATCCACCCCATCCTACAGTAACCATGCAAGATGCATAGTCAGCCTGCTCTGTTCCGAGCATCCATGCAGCATCGAGGAAGAAACCGGCTGCCACGATATTGCCCAGGAATCCTACGAAGGTGACAATGTTAGGAGTAATACCTACTGCTATCATCCCCTTGATAAGTGGATTGATGATGGCATAGATAACTTTTTGTAAGAAATCTCTATAATTCATATTTTTATCTATTTTTTATTGTCTGTTCAAGAAATGTCTGTTTAAGAATTTGTTTCTTTAAGAAATGCCAGACTAGATGAGTCCAGCCGAAACCAGTATGATTTTGATGATGATTAAAGAAACGGCTGCATAGAAGCCGCCCAGCAGATCATCAGCCATCACATAGAAGGCACCCTGCCTGTTATCCAGTTTCTTGATGCCCAGCGGTTTCACCATATCAAAGAAGCGAAAGAGAACAAGTGCCACCAATGCCCACCACCAGGCATCTTTCACTTCGCCCTGAGCGGTAAGCGGAGTCAGCAACGACAGGGGAATCCACACGCCAGCCATCTCGTCGATGACCACACGGCTGGGATCCTCACCCCAGTAAGGCTGCAACTGCGCTGTTGCCCAAGTGCCCAGAATAGTGGAAACAATGACGAGAAAGAAGGTGATGCTCTGCAGACTCTCGCCCGTAATACCGAGTCCGTAAGCCAGGGCTGCCCAGATGAGGGTTGCCAATACAGAGCCAGCCGTTCCCGGTCCCCAAGGCCAGAAGCCACTGCCGAAACCGGTGCCTATGATGACGGGCAGCAAAGGAGGCCGCTCGTCGGTAAGATTTCCCTTGTTATTCATTCTCTTAATGTTTAATAAGCCCGCAGAAGGGCGTTTCTTCTTTAAATTTCAGTGTGCAAAATTACGCTAAAAAATTAAATTAACCAAATAGTTTTCTCATATTTTTCGGAATTTCATCATATATTGACAGATAAAAAGGTGAAATAGAGCAATATGAAGGGGTTTTATACCACTCAGGCTCGCACGGCGAAGAGCAAGAACAGGCAACAGAAGGAACTGCATGGAAGCCTTTTTCTGAAAATCTCATAAAAAACTGAAATAATGAATAGGTTTTTGCGTCTATTTACGAATAATGTTATAACTTTGCACCCTGAAAGCCAAAAGTTCCTAGAAGCAGCACGCCCTGAAAGGGCAGAAGCTCCTAGCCCAGGGCATCGCCCTGGGTATAATGGCAAATAGCAAGGCGCCCTGTAAGGGCAAAAGCTTTGTATATTGCTCGGTATTTTAAAGCTTTTGCCCTTACAGGGCGACAGGTTTGCGTCCATAATTACCCAGGGCGATGCCCTGGGCTAGGAGCTTCTGCCCTTTCAGGGCGTGTGGAGCTTACAGGACGTGTGGAGCCAACTTGCAAAAAGTTCAGACAGATAAAAGATTAAATCATGGGCGGAGAGCCCCTATATATAATAAGGTATAAAAATGAAAGGTATTAAAAAGTTGTATTTTACGGTCATACTTCTGATGATTTCTACGCTTCAGATGATGGCCCAGCAGAAGATAACAGGCCGTGTCATCGATGACGACGGTTTTGCCGTTCCGTATGCAAGCGTGCAATACAAAGGGCATAAAATTGCGGTTTCCAGCAACGGAGAAGGTAAGTTTACCATCGATAAGAAACCGGGACTCATGCTCACCGTAAGCGCACTGAGCTACAAGAGCGCCACGGTAAAGGTAGACGAGAAGACCAACTTCCTGGAAATCAAACTGAAAGACGACACCCACAAACTTACCGAAGTGGTGGTGAAATCGAAAAAAGGCCGCTACAAGCGTAAGGATAATCCTGCCGTAGAACTGATGCGGCGCGTGATTGCCGCCAAGAAGAAGAGTGATCTGAGCAACCACGACTATGTGCAATATGATAAGTATCAGAAGATTACACTCGCGCTCAACGATCTGAAGAAAGAGCAGCTCGAAAGCAAGTTCTTCCAGCGCCGACAGTATCTCCTCGACCAGGTAGAAACCTCTCCATACAACGGAAAGCTCACCCTGCCTGTCAGCATCGACGAGACTGTTTCACAGCATATTTACCGCAAAGATCCGAAGACCGAAAAGGACATCATCAAGGGTCAGCAGAGCAATGGAATCGGACAGGTAATCCAGACCGGAGAGATTCTCAACACCGCCCTGAAAGAGGTGTTCACCGATGTGGACATCTACGATGATTACGTGCGCCTGCTGCAGTACCCCTTCCCATCTCCTATCGGCAAGACTGCCATCAGCTTCTACCATTATTACATCGAAGATACGGTGTATGTGGAAAGAGACCTCTGCTACCATCTGCAGTTTATCCCAGCCAACAGCCAGGACTTCGGATTCCGAGGCGAACTCTATGTGCTTGCCGACAGCAGCCTGCACGTAAAGAAATGTAACCTCTACATGCCTCACAACAGCGATGTAAACTGGGTTACTGACATGAAGATTGAACAGGAGTACACCAAGCTCGACAACGGCGAGTGGGTGCTCTCTAAAGACGATATGATAGCCGAACTGCACGTCAACAAGCTCCTTCAGGACCTGCTGGTGGTGCGAAACACGCGAATCACCGATTATGCCTTCGATGCCTTGCCGAAGCAGCTCTTCAAGGGCAAGGCAAAGATCAGGCACGATATGGATGCGATGAACCGCGATGAGGCTTACTGGAATAAATACCGGCAGGTAGACCTCACGAAGAGTGAATCGTCGATGGACAGCTTTATCCACCGCATGGAGAACTCCAAGGGCTTCAAATACATCATCTTCGGTGTGAGAGCCCTGATGGAGAACTATGTGGAAGTGGCTCATACCAAGGGCAAGAAGATGACGGTGAAAGACAGTCTGGGTGTTGAAAGAGACAGCATCATCAACGACCGCCGCAGCCTCTTCGACCTCGGACCTATCAACACGTTCCTCTCCAACAACTACGTAGACGGCGTGCGTCTGCGCCTGGCGGGCAGAACGATGGCAGCCCTCAACCCTCACTTCTTCTGGGATGGTTACGGCGCCTACGGTCTGAAGAGCAACAAGTGGTATTACGGCCATGTGCTCACCTATTCGTTCAACAAGAAGAAGAACAGTCCGTTCGAGTTCCCTATGCGCAAGCTTACCTTCGAGCTGGGGCATGATATTACCTCTCCATCCGATGATAACCTGCTGCACAACAAGGACAACTTCTTCATGACCCTCCGTGCCACTACGCAGGACCAGATGTATCAGTATCACCGCCAGAAGGTGACCTTCACCTACGAAACCGACTGGGGTTTCCGCTTCGACACCAGCCTCCGCTGGCAGAGCAACCGCACCGTGGGCAATCTCCACTACTACAGGGTGAGCGACGGCGAGGAGATACGCAAGATACGCACCACAGAGGCGAGTGTAGGCTTAGATTACAACCCGGGTGTTACCTATGTCAACACCAAGCAGCAGCGACTGCCTATCAACCTCGACAGTCCTGAAATCTCGCTTCGCCACACCATGGGCTTAGACGGATTCATGGGCGGCCAGTATCAGAGCAACCTCACCACGCTGGGCATTTACAAGCGCCAGTGGCTGGGAAGTTTCGGTTATATGGATTTCAACATCGTGGGCAAGGCGCAGTGGAGCAAAGTGCCTTTCAGCATGCTCATCCAGCCACCTGTAAACCTCTCTCTCTTCGAGCAGGAGGCAACCATCAGCATGATGAAGGACTGGGAGTTCCTGAGCGACCGCCAGCTGTTCTGGTCAGTAGCCTGGGATATGAACGGCAAATTGCTCAACCGCATTCCGCTCATCAAGAAGCTGAAGTGGCGTGAATATGTAGCCATCAAGGGTGTTTGGGGCGATTTGACCAGCAAGAACGACCCGAGCAAGAACCTCAATGATGAGAAGCTCTTCAAGTTCCCTACCAACTCCTATACCTTTGGCAAGACGCCATACTGGGAGGTTGTAGCCGGCGTGCACAACATCTTCAAGTTCTTCGGAATCGATTATGTTCGCCGCCTCAACTATTATGACCATGCAAACATCTCAAAATGGGGTATCCGTATGGGCTTCCTCATGTCATTCTAATAAGAAAAAAACGCCTTGATGCAGTATTTTTGCTGCATCAAGGCTTTTACGCATATATATAAACAACTATAAGAGAGTAAATACAATGAAGATTCTATTAGCAGACAAACAGGACATCACAAGAGCCGGATTGAGCTATGTGATCAGTAAGATAGAGGGTTTGGAAACCCGGACCATCGAAGACAAGGCAGACCTGATGCTTGCCTTAAGGGAGAATGAGGATACGGTCGTAATACTCGACTACACCCTTTTCGACATCAATGATGCTGCCGAGTTACTGATTTTAAACCAGCGTTTCCCATATACGCGCTGGCTACTGTTCAGTGAGGATCTGAGTGCCGATTTTGTCAAGATTCTCATCGCCAGCAGTACGCAGTTCAGCGTATTACTGAAGGAGTGTTCGCTAATGGAAATCAAGGAGGCGATCCGTTTCTGTGTGGCAAGCAACCGTTTTGTCTGCCAGCGCATGATGGAGGTTCTTCTGGCTCCGAAACAGGAGGAGCAGGAGAAAATCAACCTCACCAAGACAGAGACAGAGATTCTGAAAGACATAGCGCTGGGAATGACGACGAAAGAAATAGCCGAGAAGCGCTTTTCCAGCTTCCATACGGTCAATACCCACCGCAAGAACATATTCCGCAAGCTGGGCGTAAACAACGTTCACGAGGCTACGAAATATGCGCTGAGAGCCGGTTTGGTTGATTCGGCAGAATACTATATTTAACTATCAACTTTTTCATTGGGGGTTAACAGGGTTAACAGTTAACAGCCGATTTTTGCATGGTCCCCCTCGCGTACCTTATTATATAATAATATATATATACTTAT
>JAJWAL010000156.1:0-5134 GCA_021618535.1 Segatella copri
CCCTGGGCTAGGAGCTTCTGCCCTTTCAGGGCGTGCTGCTTCTGGAGCTTTGGGGCCTTCAGCCCGTACTTGAACCACATGCGAAAGTTCAGTTAATTGATAATTACCTCGGTGCCTTGCGGTAGCAGAAGTAGGCTACGATGGCGAAGAGGAAGTTTGGGAGCCACGCTGCCAGAACAGGCGGGAAGTTGGCCTGGATGGCGAAGGTGGCGGAAACCGTCTGCAGCATGATGTAGCCGAAACTCAGCGCAAGTCCTACGCCTAACGCTGCTCCCATGCCGCCCTTGCGCTTGCGGGCTGAGAGGGAGACACCGATGATGGTGAGGATGAACGAAGCGAAGGAGGAGGCGATGCGCTTGTGGTATTCTACCTCGTACTGCACTACGTTGCCCGAACCGCGGTTGATCTGCTTGGAGATGTAATCGCGGAGCTCAGGACTGGTGAAGGTTTCCTGCTGGCCCTTGGAATAAACCAGGTCGGTAGGTTCCATCATGATGATGGTGTCCTTCTGCGCTCCGCTCGTAATATGCTCCCTCATGCCATGGAGCTTGCGGATTTTCCAGTTGCTCAGCTTCCAGTGATACTTGCTGTCGGAAATGGTGTCGTACTGGATGTCCATCGCTGTAAGGTGGCTTACGAGTTTCTTGTCCTGGAACTTGTCGAGACAGAATCCGTAGCCGCGTTTCATGCTGTTGTCGTAATGCTGCATATAGGCAATCACTCCCTTGTCTACCTGCAGCTGCACATTCTCGGCACTGGTATTCTTCTTCTTGTTCTTGTACATCGTCTCGAAGTTCTGCCTGATAACGGTTCCGTGGGGAATGACGTAGGCTGAGAGTCCGAAGGAGAGCGCTGAGAGCAGCACGCAGGTTATCATGTATGGGCGAAGGAGTCGCTTGAATGAAACGCCTGACGCCAGGATGGCGATGATTTCGGAATTGCTAGCCAGCTTGGTGGTGAAGAGGATGACCGCCACGAACACGAACAGCGCACTGAAGAGGTTGGCGAAATAGGGCACGAAGTTGGCGTAGTAATCGAAGATGATTGCGCGCGCCGGTGCATGGTGCTCTGTGAATTTTGACAGGTTCTCGTTGAAGTCGAAGACGATGGCGATGGAGATGATCAGGGCGATGGAGAAGAAATAGTAGCCCAGAAACTTCTTGATAATGTACCAGTCGAGCTTCTTGATGTACCTGAACGGGTTGAGAAACCTGAATATGCGCAGGAACCGGAGCTTGTGAGCCAGCCAGCGCACAGCCCTGATGAGCCACCCGAACTTGCGGGAAGCCCATCGGCCGCTGCGGTAGAGCCGGCGGTGTTTTCTTATTTTCTTAAAATCTTTCATGATGCTTGCTTACTTAAATTCTTCGGCCAAGCTGGTCGATGATGGAATTCTTCCATGCCACGAAATCGCCCTGCTCGATATGATGGCGGGCATCGGTCACGAGGCGCAGATAGAAAGAGAGGTTGTGGATGCTGGCTATCTGCATCGCCAGCAGCTCCTGGGCCTTGAAGAGGTGGTGGAGGTAGGCCTTCGTGGTTACGAGGTCGATGTCGCAGCCGTCTGGATCTACCGGACTGAAATCTTTCTCCCACTTCTTGTTGCGCATGTTCATCGTGCCCTGATAGGTGAAGAGCATAGCGTTGCGGCCGTTGCGGGTCGGCATTACGCAGTCGAACATGTCTACGCCGCGCTCAATGGCTTCGAGGATGTTCTGCGGGGTTCCTACGCCCATCAGATATCTCGGCTTGTCTTTCGGCAGGATTTCGTTCACTACTTCTATCATCTCATACATCACCTCGGTAGGTTCTCCTACGGCGAGTCCGCCGATGGCATTTCCGTCGGCTCCCTTATCGGCAATGTATTTGGCTGCTTCGCGGCGCAGTTCCGGGAAGGTGCAGCCCTGGACGATAGGGAAGAGGCTCTGCTGATAGCCGTAGAGGGGCTCGGTTTCGTTGAACCGCTTGATGCAGCGGTCTAGCCAGCGCTGGGTGAGCATGAGGCTGTTCTTGGCGTACTGGTAATCGCTCTGTCCCGGCGGACATTCATCGAAGGCCATCATGATGTCGGCTCCGATGATGCGCTCGGTGTCCATCACATTCTCTGGTGTGAAGAAGTGCTTGCTGCCGTCGATGTGGGAGCGGAACTCGCAGCCTTCTTCCTTGAGCTTACGGATGCCGGTGAGCGAGAAGACCTGGAAGCCGCCGCTGTCGGTGAGGATAGGACGGTCCCAGCCGTTGAACTTGTGCAAGCCGCCTGCTGCCCTGATGACGTCAAGACCTGGGCGCAGGTAGAGGTGATAGGTGTTGCCGAGGATAATCTGTGCCATGACCTGCTTCTTGAGTTCCTCGAAGTGGACGCCCTTCACGCTTCCTACGGTTCCTACGGGCATGAAGATTGGGGTCTTGATCTGTCCGTGGTCGGTGGTGATGATGCCTGTACGCGCATCGCTTGCTTTATCTGTTACTTGTAATTCAAATTTCATTTCTATTCTTTTTTATCATTTTCCTCAATGCTGAAGTCTGTCGGGTTTTTCACCTTCTCGTCGGTCAGCGCGAACTGCCAGACGTCAGCCACATTCTCTACATAGTGGAAGTCTACGCCCTTGAGATATTTCTCCGGTATTTCCTCTACGTTCTTCTGGTTCTCCCTGCACATCATGATGTGTTTGATTCCAGCCCGCTTGGCAGCCAGAATCTTCTCCTTGATTCCGCCTACCGGGAGCACTTTGCCGCGGAGGGTAATCTCGCCGGTCATGGCTGTGTTGGCACGCACCTTGCGCTGGGTGATGGCTGAGGCGATGCTGGTGGCAATGGTGATTCCGGCAGAAGGACCGTCTTTCGGGGTGGCTCCCTCAGGCACGTGGATGTGGATGTTCCATTGCTCGAAGATGCGGTAGTCTACCTGGAGCAGGTCGATGTGCGACTTGACGTATTCCAGTGCGATAATGGCTGATTCCTTCATCACGTCGCCCAGATTTCCGGTCAGGGTGAGTTTGCCTGCCTTGCCCTTGCTGAGCGAGGTTTCGATGTAGAGGATTTCGCCGCCCACTGAGGTCCAGGCCAGTCCGGTTACCACTCCTGCGTAGTCGTTGCCCTGGTAGATGTCGCGGTTGAACGGCGGATTGCCCAGCAGGTCTTTTACTTCGTCAGGGGTGATGGTGTAGTTCTTCAGCTCCTGGTTGCAGGCGAGTTTGTAAGCCATCTTGCGCAGACTCTTGTCTATCTGCTTCTTCAGCTGTCTTACGCCGCTCTCCCGGGTATAGTGCTCGATGATGAACTCGAGGGCATTCTTGTTGAAGCTTACCTTCGGCGAAACCTTGTCGAGTCCGGTGCTTTCCAGCTCTTCCGGTACGAGATGGCGCTTGGCAATCTCTGTCTTCTCTTCGGTAATGTAGCCGCCTACTTCTATCAGTTCCATACGGTCGAGGAGCGGACGCGGAATGACGCTCAGGTCATTGGCGGTGGCGATGAAGAGCACCTTGGAGAGGTCGTAATCCATATCGAGATAGTTGTCGTGGAAGGCATTGTTCTGTTCCGGGTCCAGCACTTCGAGCAGGGCTGATGCAGGGTCGCCATTGAAATTGCTCTGTGCCACCTTGTCAATCTCGTCGAGGATGAAGACCGGATTGCTGCTGCCTGCCTTCAGCATGTTCTTGATGATGCGGCCCGGCATGGCTCCCACATAGGTGCGGCGGTGACCGCGGATTTCGGCTTCATCGTGCAGACCGCCCAGCGACATGCGTACATACTTGCGCTTCATGGCTGCTGCGATGCTCTTGCCCAGACTGGTCTTGCCCACGCCCGGAGGACCGTAGAGGCAGAGGATAGGACTCTTTCCGCCGCCGTTCAGCGCTCTTACGGCGAGGAATTCCAGGATGCGCTCCTTTACATTCTCCATGCCGTAGTGGTCGTGGTTCAGGATGCGCTTGGCACGGGTCAGACTGAGGTCGTCCTGGGTGTAGGAGTTCCAAGGCAAATCTACCATCGTCTGCAGGAATCCAATCTGTATAGAATAGTCAGGACTCTGCTGGTTCAGCGTGTCGAGCTTGGCGATTTCTTTCTTGAAGATCTTGGCAGTTTCCTCGCTCCAGTTCTTCTGTTTCGCCTTCTCCAGAATCTCCTTCTTCTCCGGACTGGCGTTGCCTTCTCCCAGTTCTTCCCTGATGTTCTTGATCTGCTGCTTGAGGAAGTATTCCTTCTGCTGTTCATCGAGGTCGTAGTGGGTTTTGTTCTCAATCTCAGTCTGGATGCGTAGCAGATGGCGCACCTTGTTCAGGGATCTGATGGCAATCATGATGCGCTCGCTGAGATTTTCCTCTTTCAGCATCTTGATTTTATCCTCGATGGAGAAAGGGAGGAGGGAGCACATGAAGTTGCACTGCATGTGAATGCTCGAGAGTTCGTTGATGGCCTGGATGGCATCATCATTATAGTTGGCGTTTGATTTGATATAGTCTGTCGCTTCGTAATGGAAGTTCTCGTAGAGCATTCTGAAGAGTTCATCGTTGTTCTCGTCAGGCCATTTCTCCGGAAGACTTTTTACGTCAATTACTGTGTAAGGCTCTTTTTGAACGAGATGTTTCATCTGACATCTGCCCAGACCCTGGATGATGATGCTCATCTGGTCTGTGCCAGGCATCTTGATCACCTTGATGAGTTTGGCGAAGACACCTACAGGGTAGAGGTCTTCTTCGTAGGGCAATTCTGTGTCTTTATTCTTCTGGCAGAATACACAGAATGTGGTGTCTGGCTTCTTTTCCAGCATTCTGACGAGATTCAGACTTTCCTTTCTGCCCACAACGATAGGGGTCATATTGGTAGGGAAAACTACAATATCTCGCATGCAGAGGGTAGGGTACAAGCCTTCTTCCTGGTCTTCGATCAGGGTTTTCGGGTCGCCCTCGTAATCTGCAATCATTTGTATTCGGGTACTTGTTCTTCTATTATCCATTTTGTTATGATTTCTATTTTCCGTGCAAAGGTACTCATTTTTTATGAAATATCGTGGAAGATGATAGATTATTTAATAATAAAATTGCTTTTTCTATATATTAGTACCCGTTTTTATAGATGTAAGTAGCTGCTTTTGCAGGTGGAAGTGGCAATTTCTGCTGCTTGCGATAAAATAAAT
>JAJWAL010000157.1:0-5056 GCA_021618535.1 Segatella copri
TTAAAGCTTTTGCCCTTACAGGGCGACAGGTTTGCGTCCGTAATTACCCAGGGCGCTGCCCTGGGCTAGGGGCTTCTGCCCTTTCAGGGCGTGTGGAACTCACTTGCGAAACTTGAATAAACTATAAATTATAGAAAGAATGTATTTCGACGAATTAGATTTAAACGACAATGTGCTCGACGCATTATATGACATGCGATTCGACACCTGCACTCCTGTACAGGAAAAGTGCATTCCAGAGATATTAGAAGGTCACGATGTCTTGGGTGTAGCCCAGACCGGAACCGGCAAAACCGCAGCCTATCTGCTGCCAGTATTGAGCAAGCTCGATGACGGCGGTTATCCGAAAGACGCCATCAACTGCGTTATCATGTCACCAACCCGCGAGCTCGCCCAGCAGATAGACCAGGCGATGCAAGGCTTCGGCTATTACCTGCAGGGCGTGAGCAGCGTAGCCGTATACGGCGGCAACGACGGCAACCGTTACGATCAGGAGTTGCGCAGCCTCCGCATGGGCGCCGATGTAGTCATCGCCACCCCGGGCCGTCTCATCTCCCATATCTCTCTGGGCAATGTAGACCTCAGCAAGGTAAGCTTCTTCATTCTCGACGAGGCCGACCGCATGCTCGACATGGGTTTCTCTGACGACATCAAGACCATCGCGGCAAAACTGCCAAAGACCTGCCAGACCATCATGTTCTCGGCAACCATGCCTGAGAAGATAGAAGAACTGGCTAAGACCCTGCTCAAGAATCCGGTAGAAATCAAACTTGCCGTCAGCAAGCCAGCCGAGAAAATCAAGCAGGAAGCATACGTATGCTACGAAACACAGAAGATGACCATCATCAAGGACATCTTCAAGGCAGGCGACCTGAAGCGCGTCATCGTCTTCAGCGGCAGCAAATTCAAGGTGAAGCAACTCGCAGCTTCCCTCCAGCAGATTGGAGTAAACTGCGGAGCCATGCACAGCGACCTGGAACAGGCTGAGCGCGATGATGTGATGTTCAAGTTCAAGAGCGGCAAGTATGATGTTCTCGTGGCTACCGACATTGTGGCGCGCGGAATCGACATCGATGATATTGAGATGGTCATCAATTACGATGTTCCTCACGATACAGAAGATTACGTTCACCGCATCGGCCGTACAGCCCGTGCCAACCGCGATGGTAGAGCCATCACCTTCGTGAGCGAAGAAGACCAGTACTGGTTCCAGCAGATTGAGAAGTTCCTGGAGAAGGTGGTAGACAAGATGCCTCTCCCTGAGGGATGCGGCGAAGGTCCTGAATACATCAAGCTCAACAAGCCGAAGAAGAAAGGCGCAAACGGAAGAAACAACAGACGCGGTAACGGCGGAAACGGCGAGGCCGGAAAGAACAGCGCCAAGAACCGCCGACAGAAAGACCGCGACCAGACTTCTCACAAGCGCAAGCCGAACAAGCCAAACGAGCGTCAGGAAAAAGCGCCACGCAGCAACGAACAGCAGCCTCAGCAGGGCAATAAGCAGCAGAACGCAAAGCAGCAGCCTCAGCAGGGAAACAGGCAGCAGAACGCAAAGCAGCAGCCACAGCAGGGCAACAGGCAGCAGAACGCAAAGCAGCAGAACAGAAAGCCAGCCCAGTCAGGCGAGCAGCCAAAGAACAGCAACAGCCAGAAGCGCCGCAATAACAGCAATAACAGCAACCAGCAGCGCCCAGGCACCGAGAACAACGTTCGCCCAGGCAGCAACGGCCGTGGCAGAGGCGTAGCCCAGAAAAAGGGCGACAAGCCGGCTGCACGCAAGCACACTCCTATCGTAAATCCACAGAAGAAAGAAAACGCTGTGAAGACATTCATCAAGCGCATCTTCGGATTCAAGAAATAGGAAATAAATTATCTTTTAAAAAGGAAAGAGGAATGATGAAAGAGCTACCCCTCACCCCGCTCATGACCATCAGCCTCACACTGACGATCGGAATCATCATAGCCAAATGGGGCTATGATGATTTCAACATGCGCTTCTGGCTCATCATCTCCATCATTTCATGCGCCCTTGGCAGCATCATCTTTTTCCTTACTAAGTTCTTAAGCAAAAAAGCTTACTTCAGCAGGAACCACCAGTTTCTCATCTTCTCCCAATGCGTGATGATTCATTTATGTATCCTGAGCCTTGGGGCTTTTCTTACCTGTAAGCAAATAGCTGATTCCCAAACCTCTACACAACTGAAGAACTGGCAGGAACTGTCTTACCTCACACGGGCAAAAATCAATACCGAACGCTATAAAAGTAATATTGAAAGCAA
Source organism: Segatella copri (assembly GCA_021618535.1). Classification (GTDB taxonomy): domain Bacteria; phylum Bacteroidota; class Bacteroidia; order Bacteroidales; family Bacteroidaceae; genus Prevotella; species Prevotella copri_O. Next base: position 2,280 of record JAJWAL010000157.1, read on the forward strand.
ACTGGTTTCCCTTCACGTAAAACAGCAAGACTATGCAGTCATCGCAGCCATGGCGCTGGGCGACAAGAGCGCACTCGACTCGAACACCCGAAACAGTTACTCCATTTCCGGAGCCAGTCACATCCTGGCAGTAAGCGGACTTCATATAGGCATTATCTTCCAGCTTTTCATCTTTCTGCTAGGCGGCAGAAAGTACTCAGTTTACACCATCATCCTGTCCCTCATCTCCATCTGGACCTACGTTTTTCTCATAGGATTGCCGGCAAGTGCAGTCCGTGCAGCCATCATGCTTTCAGCCTACAGCTTAAGTTTAGCCTTCCATCGTACCGGTCTGCCGCTCAATACATTAGCCTCAGCTTATGTATTTATGCTCTTCATCAGTCCGCTCTACCTTTTCGAGTTGAGTTTCCAGCTTTCGTTCCTGGCTGTAGCCTCCATTCTGCTGTTCTTCACACCCCTTTACACCCTCCTCCCCATCCGCAGCCGTTTCATCCGTTGGGCATGGGGACTCCTTTGCGTTTCACTGGCAGCCCAGATAGGAACCCTTCCGGTCATCGTCTACACCTTCGGCAGAATATCGTGCTATTCACTTCTCACCAATTACATCGCCATTCCCGCAGCAACCCTCATCCTATATCTTGGAGCAGCCTTAATCCTGTTCTCCCCACTCACGTTATGGACGCCCATAGCACCGGTTGTCGCCCCACTCATCAGCCTTATATCAGGCGCCCTGACCAGCATCACCCAGTTTTTGAATACAGCCATAAAACTGATCAGCATGCTGCCTGGAGCAAGCATCGAAAACGTAAGAATCAGCCTGCCTCAGGTAATCGGTCTCTACGCTATCATCCTGCTCATTTATGCCCTATGGCGCAGGATAGATAAACAGAAGTCGTCAGAATGCAAGATTCCCTAAAACAGAGATAAAGGCTTAAACCCCGAAAAACGTCTCTTATATAATAAGGTGTGCGTACACAAATGCGCTACAAAACGTGGCTAAAAATGTTAAAAAATAACTTTTTTCTACTTTTTCTGCATTTTTTCTTTCTTTTTGTTGGTGTTTTCAAGAAAAACATGTATCTTTGCAAGCAGAAATTAAAAATAAGAATTTAAACACAATAAAAGATTAAAGATTATGAAAGCATCTGAAGTAATCGCGAATCTCCAAAGAAGATTCCCAAATGAGCCTGAGTACATTCAGGCAGTTAGTCAGGTTCTCGGTACTATCGAGGAAGAGTACAACAAGCACCCAGAGTTTGAGAAGGCAAACCTCATCGAGCGTCTCTGCATTCCAGACCGCATCATCCAGTTCCGCGTATCTTGGGTAGATGATAAGGGCAACGTACAGACTAACATGGGTTACCGCGTACAGCACAACAACGCGATTGGCCCTTACAAGGGAGGTCTTCGCTACCACAAGTCAGTAAACTTGGGTATTTTGAAGTTCTTGGCTTTCGAGCAGACATTCAAGAACTCTCTTACTACTCTCCCAATGGGTGGTGCTAAGGGTGGTTCCGACTTCTCTCCACGTGGCAAGAGCAACAACGAGGTAATGCGTTTCTGCCAGGCTTTCATGACAGAGCTTTACCGTCACATGGGTCCAGACGAGGATGTTCCAGCTGGTGACATCGGTGTAGGTGGCCGTGAGGTAGGTTACCTCTTCGGAATGTACAAGAAGTTGACACACCAGTTCCAGGGCGTCTTGACCGGTAAGGGTCAGGAGTTCGGTGGTTCATTGATCCGTCCTGAGGCTACAGGTTACGGTAACGTATACTTCCTCTGCAACATGCTCGCTACCAAGGGTATTGACATCAAGGGCAAGACTGTTTTGGTTTCAGGTTCAGGTAATGTAGCGCAGTACACTATGGAGAAGTTGCTCCAGTTGGGTGCTAAGCCAGTTACATGTTCAGATTCAGACGGTTACATCTACGACCCAGACGGAATCGACCGCGAGAAGCTCGATTACATCATGGAGCTCAAGAACGTAGAGCGTGGCCGTATCAAGGAATATGCAGAGAAGTATGGTGTAAAATATGTTGCAGGTGCTAAGCCTTGGTTTGAGAAGGCAGACATCGCTCTCCCATCAGCTACTCAGAACGAAATCAACGAGGAGGCAGCTAAGGCTCTCATCGCCAACGGCGTAATCGCAGTAAGCGAGGGTGCAAACATGCCTTCTACTCCAGAGGCTATCAAGGTATTCCAGGATGCTAAGATTCTCTACTCTCCAGGTAAGGCAGCCAACGCAGGTGGTGTTGCAGTATCAGGTCTTGAGATGAGCCAGAACTCAGAGCGTCTGAAGTGGTCTCGTGAGGAGGTTGATGCTAAGCTCCACGACATCATGAACGATATTCACGCTAACTGCGTGAAGTATGGTACTGAGCCAGACGGTTACGTAAATTACGTAAAGGGTGCTAACGTAGCCGGCTTCCTGAAGGTAGCTAAGGCTATGATGGCTCAGGGCATTGTATAAGGCAACGACATTTTTAATTAACATATTAAAAAATTTTAAAATGATAAGAAATAGCGGGTCTGTGAAGATCCGCTATTTTTTTGTATTTACTCCTTCCCCCACTCCTTCTTTACATCAAAGCAGGGACAGGCTTTATTGGCAAACTCATTATGGCCATGAATCGTGGCTAATGGATATATCACAAGGTTGGGCAGGTTGGAAAGCTTTTGCCTTTACAGGCTTATAATGCCTAAAAAGGGTGTTCAGTATTCAGTATTCAGTTTTTTTCGCTGTTGTTACCATCCTCTACATAGAAGGTATATTATAT
>JAJWAL010000158.1:0-5038 GCA_021618535.1 Segatella copri
TTCTTTACAAGTTGCAAAATTAGAAAAAAAAGATGAGAAAAAGAATTGTTTTCTCAATTATTTTCGCTAATTTTGCAGATAAATTATTCAAAAATATATAAAATGGCTAAAAAAAGAACTGAAAAAAAGACCAAAACCTTTAGCGAAGCTATTGGTTTACAGTATATTTTTAACAATACTATCACCGACTTTTTCATTGGATTAGCCTTGGTAGTCATTGCTGTGGTTATCATCATCGCTATGATCTCCTTTCTCAACACAGGAGCCAATGACCAGAGTTTGCTCGAAAATCTGAAGCCGGGCGAATGGACCAACACGGAAAAACAGTTTCAGAACTACTGCGGATCCTGGGGAGCCATTGTATCCTATTGGCTCATTGCCATCAATTTCGGATTTCCAGCCTTCATGCTCCCATTCTTTGTCATTATGGTGGGATTGCAGATGATGCATGCCTACAAGTTGAACCTGTGGAAATGGTTCTTCTGCATGATTGTGGTCATGCTATGGATGTCGGTAACCTTTGCCAAGTTCATCGCACCTATCATGCCAAGCCTCACATTCAATCCGGGCGGAAAGCACGGACTCTTTGTCGTGCAGAATCTGGAGAACATCATGGGTCCTCCAGGACTTACTGCCATTCTTTTCTTCGTGGCGGTAGCATTCCTCACCTATCTCACCACTGAAACCATTACGGTAATCAGAAAAGCACTCAACCCTATCGGTTATATATCAAATAAGGTAAAATTCGAGATTACTAACCATGGAAAGAACAGGAAAGATACGGAAGCTATCGACGAGGTATACGCCAGCGCAGCATATGGTCCTGACACAGAGGATGAGAAAGAAGAATATAAGGAAGAAGAACCTGCCAAAGTCATCGACCTGAATCTGGATCCGGACCAGACTTTCGCAAACCCAGACACACCTTCTACGCCTGTTGAGCCAGAGGCAGACGGACAGGAAGCTACAGGAACAGAAAGTGATACAGAAAAAGATGAAACCATCGCTATAGCCAACGGCACGCAGAACGAGAATATGTCACTCATTGCACGTCAGCGCGAACTCCGTACAAAACGGGCTGAACAGGAAGCATTGGAAAAGCAAGCTGCCGAGGCTGCTGCAGCTTCTGAGCATATAGGTATGGACATCTCTGTAGCCACAGCCGACGAGAAGGCTACAGGCAACACCTTGAGCAATGCAGAAGTACTGAATACTCCGATCAATCCGAAGGAGCCGTTCACCAGATATAAATATCCGGTACTCAACCTTCTGAAGAAGTATGAGGATGACGGCGTATCCATCGATGAAGAAGAGCAGCGCGCCAACAAAAACCGCATCATCGAGGTGCTGGGCAACTTTGGCGTACAGATCAAAACCATCCGTGCTACGGTTGGTCCTACCATCACACTCTACGAAATCCAGCCTGCAGAAGGCGTACGTATCTCTAAGATCAAGAATCTGGAAGATGACATCGCCTTGAGTCTGGCAGCTCTCGGCATCCGTATCATCGCTCCTATCCCAGGAAAGGGAACCATCGGTATTGAGGTACCTAACGCAAAGGCGAACATCGTTAGTATGGAAAGTACTTTAAACTCAAAGAAATTCCAGGAAACCAAGATGGAGTTACCTATCGCTTTGGGTAAGACCATTACCAACGAAGTGTTTATGGTTGATTTGGCAAAGATTCCTCACCTTCTTGTTGCGGGTGCTACCGGACAGGGTAAATCTGTAGGTTTGAATGCCATCATCACCTCTTTATTATACAAGAAACATCCAAACGAACTCAAACTGGTTCTCATCGACCCTAAGAAGGTGGAGTTTAGCGTCTACTCCCGTATTGCCAATAAGTTTATGGCTGCGGTTCCTGATGAGGAAGAACCTATCATAACCGATGTAACCAAGGTGGTTAGAACCCTGAACAGTCTGTGTGTACTGATGGATAGCCGTTACGACTTGCTCAAAAAGGCAGGAGCCCGTAACATCAAAGAATACAACCAGAAGTATATCAACCACAAGTTGAAGTTGACAGATGGACATGAGTATATGCCATACATCGTGGTGATTATAGATGAGTTCGGTGATCTGATCATGACAGCCGGCAAGGAAGTAGAACTTCCTATTGCCCGTATCGCCCAGCTGGCACGTGCCGTGGGTATCCACATGATTATTGCCACCCAGCGTCCTACAACCAGCATCATCACGGGTAATATCAAGGCTAACTTCCCTGGCCGTATCGCCTTTAAGGTTACATCTGCCATCGACTCAAAGACCATTCTTGACCGTACAGGAGCCAACCAGCTGATTGGTCGTGGTGATATGCTCTATCTCTGCGGCAACGAACCTGTCCGTGTACAGTGTGCCTTTGTTGATACACCTGAAATCGAGCGCATCAACGAGTATATCTGCGAACAGCCTGGTCCTATCGAACCTATGGAGTTGCCAGAACCAGCTAATGATGAAGGAAGCGCAGGTGGAAGCGGCAGCATCAGTGCCCGCGAACTGGATCCGTTCTTCGAAGAGGCAGCCCATGCGATTGTTCTTTCGCAGCAGGGTTCTACCAGCATGATCCAGCGCCGGTTCAGTATAGGCTATAACCGTGCAGGACGACTGATGGACCAGATGGAAGCTGCAGGCATCGTAGGTGCAGCACAGGGCAGCAAGCCTCGTGAGGTACTGATACAGGATGAAAACCAGCTTAATAATCTGTTAATGGCACTTCGAAACTCTTAATTTTAGTAAAGAACTAAGGGTATGAAAGAAGATAATATTGGAAAAGGTTAAATTATTAAACCCTGAAGCCGTGAAAACGTCTAAGGAAAAAAGACGTTTTTACGGCTTTATGATAGAGTATGAAATTTTAGAAGATATAATATAACATAGAATTTTAAAAGAAAGGAAAAGATAAAAATGAAAAAGATTTTAGCATTGGCTTTCGTTGCAATGATGAGCATCGGAGCCATGGCGCAGACTGCGCAACAGGTACTTGATAAGACCGCTGCCGTTATTGGCAACAAAGGTGGAGCTAGCGCCAACTTCAAGATGAGCAGTTCTAAGTATGGATCAGCAAGCGGCAGTATTGCCATCAAAGGCAACAAGTTTAACGCCCGTACCCCGCAAGCCATCGTCTGGTTCAACGGCAAGACCCAGTGGACTTATCTAAAGAAAACCAACGAGGTGAATGTCAGCAACCCTACACAGGCTCAGCAGATGTCCATGAACCCTTATACCTTTATTAATATATATAAGACTGGTTATAAGTCAACGCTCAAGACAGCAGGCAGTAACTATGTAGTACATCTCGTTGCCAATAACCAGAAACGTTCTGTAGCCGAAATGTATATCACCATCAACAAAAAGACACATGTTCCATCAGTTGTCAAGATGCGACAGGGCAATACCTGGAGTACCATCACGGTAAGTAACTTCAGAGCCAAGAGAGTTTCTAACAGCACATTCAATTTCAACAGCAAGGAATGTCCTGGAGCTGAAGTCATCGACCTGAGATAATCGCCTGAAATATCGTATAAAGTTTATTTTCAAATAAGATTCCCCGCCACAACACTCCGGTAGCGTGACGGGGAATTACTTTTTCCAAAAGGGTTTTAGTATCAATAATTTCCAAAAGCGAATCATAGACTCTCCCTTTTTGCACAACAAATCTTAAAACAACTATGCAATTGTAAAATATTCAAAAATACTTTGGAATATTTGCAAAAATATTTGGCAGATACAAAAGAATTGCTTATCTTTGCATCAACAAATTATAAAAACAAGTAATTATGAAGCAGACAGAAGCCTATCAAAGACTCGTGGAGAAAGGTATCCGACCATCACTCCAGCGTATTGCCATTATGGATTGGCTCATCAAGCATCCCACTCATCCAACTATCGAGGATGTGTACAAAGGATTAACCGAGAGTATCCCAACATTGAGCAAGACAACCGTTTACAACACACTCAGAATGTTGAGTGAGCACAATGCGGCTCAGATGATCACAATCGATGAACATCGCGTATGTTATGATGGAAATATTAAAAGCCACGTTCATTTCTATTGCAGAAATTGTGGAAAGGTAATTGACTTTTTCGGCGAACCAGCTCCAAAAGTGGAACCAGGAAAGGAAATTGAAGGAAACATCGTATTGGAAGAACAGCTCTACTACAGAGGAATCTGTGCAGAATGCGCTAAAAAAGGCGTAAAGTCACCTCTCACAGAGACTGTTCAATAATTCAAAAAACAATAATTATACAACAACATTTAAAACAAAAACATTATGAAGAAAAAGTTTATTTGCACCGTTTGCGGTTACATTTACGAAGGTACAGAAGCACCAGAGAAGTGCCCTATCTGCAAGGCTCCAGCCAGCAAGTTCAAAGAGATGGAAGATGCAGTAGATGACGATATGACATTTGCTACCGTTCACGTTCTCGGTCAGGCATATAAGGATGGCGTTAATGAAGACGTTATCAAGGGTTTGAAGGACCATTTCAATGGTGAGTGTGGCGAGGTAGGTATGTATCTTGCTATGGCACGCCAGGCAGATCGTGAAGGCTATCCTGAAATTGCAGAGGCTTACAAACGTTATGCCTATGAAGAGGCTGATCACGCTTCTCGTTTTGCAGAACTTCTCGGTGAGGTTTTGGGTGATACCAAGAGCAATCTCGAGGCTCGTATTGCAGCAGAGAAGGGTGCTTGTGAGGATAAGTTCCGCATTGCCAAGCTTGCTAAGGAGCAGGGTTCAGATGCTATCCACGATACCGTTCATGAGATGGCTAAGGATGAAGCCCGCCACTGTGCAGGTTTTGCAGGTCTCTACAAGAGATACTTCAAGTAATAGATTTTAAAAGACATAACTTTAAAAATTATAATACGGTTATTTAGTATTGTAAGTCAAGAAAACAGGAAAGCCGATTCTTGTATAGTAATATACTTGAATCGGCTTTCTTTATGTGATGATAAATATTGTTACTTTGTTTCAGGAACCAGGAACTTGTCTCCTGTTTGCTTAATAAGTTCCTTGGCATATTTCTCAGGATA
>JAJWAL010000036.1:0-22136 GCA_021618535.1 Segatella copri
AAAATATAAATAATTAATAATCATTTTTTGTGTCCACTTTGGGGAGCTGCTACAGAACCCATGCAACATTTTGCGGATTTCGGCAAAAACAGACAAAAACATTTTGCGGATTTCGGCAAAATAAGGTTAAAACATTTTGCGGATTTCGGCAAAAGTTGTATCTTTGCACGCATAATCAACTAATAATTAGACAAATATGCATACCTCTTTGGACAAATTCTCAGAAAAGTATTCTTCGAGAATTGCCCACAAATATCTAGTTTATACCAAAGATTTGAAGAAGGATGGCGATACGCTTTGCGTACCTATTTATATGGTACCACTACTGCCCTAAACCTATCCTTTCCTCTATTTCGTTCCACAAGTCACACTAACTTCCCCGAGATGACATACGCCTCAACACATATAGAATACCAAATCAAGCAAAGAGCATAATGTGATCCACTTGATTTGGCATTCTTACATAAAGAGAGTCAAGTTGTTGATAAGTGCCACTCTTCTCCCCAACCTACTCTATCTTGATGACCACCTCACCCCCACGTCTGAGCATCTTGCTGACCCGGTCAAAGAGCTGGAGGAAGAGTTCCTGACTCCTCAGAACGAAGCTGGGGGCATGGGCCTCGCCGATGAGGATACCGCCCCTGCGAAGCCGGAACGGACCGTTGCCCGGCTGAAGCATGGGGCACGAAAGGGCATGCAGCTCATCCAGGCACCCAAACCTATGATGCTTGCGTTCCAGACGGCAACGCTCACAGATTTCGGGAAAAGGAAGAGAGGAAGAGGAAGAAGAATCATCCTCCTCCTTTATCGGTTCAAGAAAAATCATCTGGCGGGCAAAACGGCTGCATTTTCCTATCACCACCCGGTATTCGCCTGTAGGCAACTGCCCGTTCTTCCGCTCCATCGTATCGCAAATCTTCTCGATGCCCGACAAGCGGCCATACTCATTACGGTGTTCTACACTCAAGGTACCCGTCAGGGCACCATTCATCAACATTCTACGCTGCAAAATCAACTTCATAATATACAGATGTTTAAATGGTTATACTTTTAGCTTCAACCTCTTTCATGAAGCAAGCTCTAGCCTCCTCCAGCGTTTTCCCATGCTGCCGTACCTTCAGATAATGCTCGCTCAAATCCTTACATCCATCGGGCAACTGATGATACTTCAACTGCGGGAAAGACTTTTTCAACTCAAAATAAAGGTTGAATCCAGCCTCATCCTGATCAGGAAACATATGAAGATTTCGTCCCTCCAGAAGCGGCTGGCAATGACTGTCAAAAAGAGTAGCCGAAGGGATAGCGATGGCATGAAAGCCCAATGTGAGAGCCGTCCAACAGTCAGACGGCCCCTCGGTTATAAGAAGAGGTTCCTGCTTCGGATACTCCTTGAGCCGCTCCAATCCGTACACCATGCGATGGCTCCCAGGAGCAAACTTGAATCTTGACTTCTCCTTTTCCTCACCCAGATACCTGCTCTGCACAGAGACAAGTTTTCCTTCCTGGTTGAAATATGGAAAGATAAGCGAAGGTGCATCAAACGTACCCTGCCCTACCCGGCCCATGCAAACCTTAGTTTCCGTGCTCACAATATGACACCTCTCTACCACCTCTGGGCTGAGCATCCGTTTTTCCAGCAGAAACAGCTCTCCGCTCTCCGTAAGATGCATCTGGGCAAAAAGCCGTTCAAAATACTCCACATCCACCCTGGAACATGTTGCATCAACATGTCCATGTTCTACCATTCGCTGTGCGCAAATAGAGCGAATACTATCCAGTCGTCTTTGCGATGCAGTAACGAGCTGGTTATGAGACTTATGCTGCTCTGTATCACCAATATAAACATCAAACTGATTAGCCAGCCATTTGCAGGCATCCAAAAAATTCATCTGAAAGCGCTCCATTACCAGCCCTATAGTATCGGCAGAAAATCCGCAGGAATAGCAATGGCAGCTGTTCTTTCTCGGATTAAAAGCGAGGCTCGGATGATGATCATCATGATGAATGCAGAGGGCCCGCTTATTGCGGATGCCCATACCTAGCGCATCAGCCACCTTCATAATGTCGAGCTCGCGCAGCTTTTGAATATATATTTTATCTATCATATCCTAATTATTTTTTTCTTATCATAGATTTTCCGTTACATACTATCCAACCTTTTCGTTTCCAATTACATACCACATTTTTAAGTGGTGTACGGATATTCTTACGCTGGAGAAACTGCTGGAGAAACTGGCGTGAAAATTCCTGAGGCAACTCATCAAAATAGTTGCAGGTATGATAAGGCTTAACCTGCTGTTCTGCATTGATATCGTCAAAAATATCCCCCCATTTACCCAACATGGATTGCAGAATACGATCTGCACATGAAAGATAGATTTGCTTTACACGTCGATGTATCTCCTTTTCGCTTAATCCTCCCTCAACCTGATACAAATACTGCATAAGCGAAGCGATGCGAAAAGCACTTACACTACTGCGCTTATAAAAAACATCCAAGGCTTTTGACATTGATTTCATGACATCAGCCCGTCTCTCTTCACACCACTTTTTCACAGCAGGATCCAGCCATTTCGTATCCAGCAGAGTTTCCTTACCCAACGACTTTCCATCTTCACTATAGCAAAGTTCCATCAGTTTTTGCAAAGTAGTCTCTATACTCTGTTTTTGCTCATCGCTTAGAGGTTTAAAGAGCAAAGGAGCTTCGCCTAGCTGAGTATCCACAGTACAAAGGATGTTTCTCGTAACATTTCCTCCCTCAATAGCCGCCTTGTCCATATAGCGATTCACGGCAGCAGGCGTACCGGTATATACATAACAAAGCATCAGATCAACAACGGCAGAATAACTCGCTTCGCTCAAATAATCCTGACCGAACTCTGACCCCAAATCATACCCAGTCTTGATAATCTGCTTGATATCAGAGAATTGGCGCTTACTTGCCTGAACAATAGCCCCTATCTCATCAGCAAACTGGAAGAGCGTCTTTGGGCAGCCAAACAGTTTCATCGGCGCATCAGCACGCTTAATCAGCATAGAGAGAGACAGATTCTCATGCAAAAGCGTGATATCCGTCTTTGGCTCAGGTGGCAATTTCCCATCCTTCTTGCCCTGTCTGCGTTTCAGCTCAGCATATTTCTGCTCTTCAGCTCTCTGCTCGCTATCACGCTTAATAAGTGGAGCCATCAGATAGCGCATCAGATAGCGGGCAAATGACTTACCAGAACTTTGCTCACCACATATTAATACATGTAGCAAAATAGCAGAAAGGCAATTGTCATAAACATAATTCAAACGCACACGAGTAGCATACACAGCAAGCATAGAGCTAACTACGGAAAGAGTAGGAAACTTGAGTTTTCCTGGTGCTGTCATCATCCACTCTCTCACTCCTGCCGGATAATCCTTATCAGAAATAAGGGGATGTTCCTTGACAATGGATACATTATCCATTTCCATATCGACACCTGTTTGGTTTCCAGCCTGGGTCGAATCTTTTGGCTGGGCATTCTTTGCAGTCACCGACTGCTCAGGATGCATGTTTCTAAAATCCTTTTCTGTCATTGTCCAAAAAAAATTTTTGATGATGCAAAAGTAAGAAAAGAATACGAAGAAGGGTGCATCAGTATTTTACGGAAAAAGCAATCTCCGTAAACATCTACTGTCCTCTCACTATCAAAAGAGCGCATAAATAAAGGGGGAAAACTAAGAACAAAAAAAATCCTTACGGAAAATACATTTTAGTATATTTTCCGTAAGGACTGATTATTTTCCCTCAACACAAAGGGTTATCTTGATTGTCCAGAGAAGATATAAATTCTTCCAGCTTCAACAAATCACCATCTATATCATCCAGTTTAACTTTAAGCAAAGGGGTTAGCATATCACTTATGGTACTGTCCTTGATTGGCTGGTTCTTATTGTTCTTACCAACCACCAAATGGCAATCATCAATTAGAAAATTGAGATAAGCCGAACCAGCATCAGGCAACCGTAACATTTCTTTGTTTTTCCAATATTGCGAGAATGCATGAATAGAACGCAGCACAAAATTATCCTTACTGCAGTCAATTGCCACGTTAGATCTTTTTCTGAATGCCAGGTAATCAAGAAACATCTTTGCCCAATATTCTGTACGTTGCTCATCCTTCTCTTTATTTTTATCCATGAAGAGGATTGCTTTTTTACGTCCCTTACTCTTCCCTGAGTTTGTTATGCAATGCGTTTTCAATCGCCCTTCTCTGTCTGTGAAAGTGGTTTTAGATGTCATCATATATTCCATTAACCATTCATTCACAGCTTCGTTATGTTTCAAATAATAAGGGTGAGATATCATCTTATTAAGAGTTTGAATAAAACCAAGCATATTCTCCTGCAATTGCCACATAAGAGAATTACGTAAAATGGCATAAAAATCACCACATTCATTCCCTTCTTTCCCCAACTTGATAAGGCAGGTAAGTAGATATATCATTATAATACCAGTAGCATTATCTATCTCTTCTCCAGGTACATCCGGCATCAGACACTTAAATTGTGATTTCTGTTCAAACCATGCATTCGCTATCAGCATTCTCACCTCATCATCATCTTCTTCTCTACTGATGCGGTCTAGCCAAGCCATCACTTCCTGAAACACCTCTTCTGGCAGCAGATGTATATGCCCCATACTTGCAGAAAAGGGAAAGTAAGTGTTTTTGATGACCATAAAAAACACATTGCTACGAAATACAGATGAAATCTCATTTCTTGATGTTGCGCTTACTCTTTCCAGCATGCTTATCCTCCTCTGTTTTTTTAAGGTCATCATATACATTATCAAACCAATTCTTCAGTTCACCACACTGCTTCTCGATTGGCATTTGCTCCATCCCAGAAGTTTCATCCACATCACCCACAAGTTTTCTATCCATGGGATAAATGGCTGGAGCAACTTCAGAAGATGAAACTTCCATACCATTATGCATTATTGCCTTAATTATATATCCATTTTTACAAGCCAGATGAACAATTTTCCCCCATCTTTCTTTTACCCTATTTACCTCCAGATATTTACTATCATCATCCACTCCAAATCCGAAAAATCCATCATCACCTCCGGTGCCCTTAACCATCATAAAGAAAGTAGATAAGAAGGAATTCTCTTCTTCGCTCGCAGTGAGAGGAAATGAAGATTGAATGTCGGGAATTTCAACTTGAAAAGACTTCATTTTTGTTGTATTGACCCGACACTTCTGCTCTATTCTTTTCCAGAAGACTTTAGAGAAAGAAGCCGGACGGAGTTTCACTTCAAAATCTTTAATAGACCGATTAAAATACTCCTCCAAACCATCTGCAACGGTTTTAATATTTGCAAAAGCCTTTCTTTTATGCTCTATGGCAACAAGAATATAATCCAAAGGATGACGAAAATCAAAGGCTACACTAAAATAGGGATAATCATTCACCTTGCTTTCCTTATGAGATTTTTTGGCATTGATTGTTGTATGCGATTCCTTAGCTATTCGGGTATACACAATATCTTTTCCGAATCTCGTTGGAGGATCAGCCTCTACTGGGATAGAATTGCCATCAAGAAACGACATGTTTTCATTGATACATTCAAATAGGCTACTAGCGGCACTGAGTTTGTCGTCATCTGTAATGGTATCATCAAACCCTGCCAAATATGAATTGAAGGTAAGTCTATATATATAGAAATTTCTCATTTTTCTAATTATTTAAAATGTTGTTGTTTATAATACAAAGGTACAAAAAAATATCCATACTCAAACAATTTCTCAAAAAAAAACTTCTTATTTTTTTTATTTTCATAGTTACTAGACAAATAAAGATGAATATTTAAAGCAAACAAACGAAATGGTGAAAAAGTGAAAAGTGAAAAGTGAAAAAGTGAATTCTTCTATAAATCATATGAAATATATAATGTTATTATAAAATAAGTAGTAGCTACGCGCGCGTACCTTATTATATATAGGCCATCATATTTTATCCATAGCATCATCTGTGACAGATATTGGAATAGCATAAAATTCACCTTTTCACTTTTCACTTTTTCACCTTTTACATCCCATTTCGTGTTCAAGTACTTATCTTGAAGGTAGCTCCTAAATAAATTTCCGTCCCGACGCAGCCGAGATTACGTCCCGACGCAGTGGGCGATACGTGGCGACGCAGCCCAGGCTGCATCGCCACGCAGTTTCTGCCCCCACGCTACATATCCGCCATCGAGAGGCCGAGGAGCTTCACATCCTTGTATCCACCGAAATGAGACTGGATAGATTGATATTTCTGCTCAAGCAGGCGGGAATCATATCGGGCTGCATTGCGCTTCACCTCTGCCACAAGAGCCGTCTTGTCTATCTCGTTCAACGCAATGATATCTATCTCGTTCAGACCCTTCCGGTCCCAATATCTGCCCACCCGGGTTACACGGTCTTCCTCACTTATCTTCTGACGGAAATACTGCTCCAGCACGGCTCCCGTATAATCGTTATAATCACGAAGAACGATTTCCAGAAGCAGGTCGTTGCGCTCCATCTCTACCAATGCCTGATTAGGCAGGACAAAGCGGAACCAGAAACGCAGGAAACAGTCCTCGATGCACCATTTCACGTTTCTGCCACCAGGCTTGCTGAACAGAGGATGCAGCTTGCTCACATAACTGTAGTCTTCATCCAGGTTCTTCAGATACGTACCCGTATTCTTGCCGATAATCGTATCTATCTGGTTTTGGGTAGTCATTCCACCGGCTATCAGCTGCAGGATACTGAGGTAATTGGCATAGTCTTTTCCGAATTCCGACATGATCATCTCCCTCCCCTCCGAGAGGAATGGACTGCCGATGCCGGTCACCCATTTCAGCATCCCGTCACGGGTGGTGGCTCCGGCATCCATCAGCTGCGCCACATACTTCGCCACCCCACCCGTCAGCATATACAGGCAGAGCAAGTCTTCTGAGGTATAGTCGGGATTATAATCGCGGAGAATTTCCTTCATCACGCTCACCCGGAACGGCTTGAGCCTGATTTCGCAGTCCTTGCGCCCGTAAAGCGGCTCGTCGTCATGATCGAAGATGCGATGCATCATACTGTAGATACTGCCACATGCCACAAGATTCACTTTCGATTCTTCATGATACCTGTCCCAGACAGACTGGATATGGCTGGGAATGGCGGGATTCACCTTCAGGAAATTCTGAAACTCATCGAAAACGAGGGTGAAGTGGTGGGTGCGACCGAAATCCAACATCTGCTCAAAAAACTGGGCAAAGTTTTCGAGCTTGCCATAAATATGCAGCCCCAGAACCTGTTCGGCAGCTTTCTGAAACTTCTCTACCAGCACATGCTCATTGTCTTTCGAAACGTACAGGTACAGCATATTCTGCTCTGCCTCTACCTTCATGAGCAAAGCCGTTTTGCCAATTCGTCTTCTGCCCATCAGCACCGTAAAGAGTGATCTGTTGGCAGACTGCTCCCAGTTTTTCCGCAGGATGCCTATCTCCTGTTCTCTATCGTAAAATTTCATATCGTTATCTTCTTTTATCTGTTAACATTCTTTCGTCACGTGGGCAAAGATACGAAGAAACGGGGAATTCGCCAAGGAATTTAACATTTAATTTAATGGCCATTAAATTAATGGCGGTTAAATTAGGCGGAAGAGAATGGATATGAGGGAGGAATGCACGTGATTCGGGACAAGGATGCACGTGATTCGGGACAACTATTGTTTTTCAGAGAAAAATGTTGTATCTTTGCATTGTCATTCAAAGATAGGCTGAATTAACCACTAAAAAAACAGAGAGGCTATCGGGGAGTGCACACCGATGCCGATGAGTAACTTAAGGAAGCTGACCGATGAACCACTAAAAAACTGATTGTTGAACCATTTAAAAAAAGAAAGGAAAAAAGAAAATGAAAAAGGAAGTTTGGAAAACTATCTTGCAGGTGATTATCGCCGTACTTACTGCCGTAGGCACTACGCTCGGCGTTACCAGCTGCATGTAAACTGATTTGTTTAACCATTAAAAAAAACGATTTGAATTATGGGTATTAAAGTAAAAGCAATTGAGCGCAACGTAGCGTTCGAAAAAGGTAAGCAAAAGTGGGCATTCGTGATGCAGGCTGAACTCTACAGCCAGCTCAACGCCACAAAGGTGATAGAAGAAGCTGCCGTTCGCAGCGGATTGCCTAAGGCGGTAATCAACGCCGGATGGTCGGCCATCGGCGAAGTGATTGCTGCATGGGCCACCGAGGGCCACAGCGTGGCTGTGCCAGGACTGGGCAGCCTCCGATTCGGTCTTAACTCTACCGCCGTAGAGGATGTGAACAAGGTGAGCGCCAACCTCATCACCCGCCGATACATCATCTTCGTGCCTAACACCGACATCAAGAAGGAACTCGAAGAGACTTCCGTCAACATCACCTGCTACGACCGAAACGGCAAGGTGGTGAAGCAGGTTACCTCTACCGATACGCCTCCTACTACCCCATCCGACGGCGATAATCCATC
Source organism: Segatella copri (assembly GCA_021618535.1). Lineage (GTDB taxonomy): Bacteria > Bacteroidota > Bacteroidia > Bacteroidales > Bacteroidaceae > Prevotella > Prevotella copri_O. Next base: position 8,512 of record JAJWAL010000036.1, read on the forward strand.
CGGAGGCGATAATCCATCCGGAGGCGACACCCCATCGGGCGGCGATTCTACTGGCGGAACCGGAAGCGAAAACAGCGGCGATGGACTTGAATAAAAGGTGCTGAGCCTGAAAAGTAAAACCCTCCCCAGGTCTTAAAAAGTCCTAGGGAGGGTAAACTTTGTCTGGCAGTTAAATTGTTTACGCAATGTACCATACCAGACGCCCGAATACAACATGCTAACCCACCTTTCCCCTTGCGGAATCAGCATGTCATTAACAATCCTTTGTGCCTCAAATAAATAATACTTTTTTTTCAAAGTGATTCAGCCTCACGGCTAAAGCATATTTAATGTTTTTACCTTATTTCAAAACATGATGGTAACATATTCTGCAGCGATATCAACCAGCTTCTTGCGGCGGGCTACACCTATTATATAATGAGCCTCCTTCGCCGAACAGTGGAAGTATTTCTTCACAGCTGTTACCAGTTCTTCCTTGCTTATCGAGCAGATACCCTTAGGATAAGCCTTGCGGATAGCCTTCTCGATGTCTGCCATCTTATATTCATGGTGGCGCTTGTGGAAGTACTGCGATACGATGATAGATAGAACTATCACGAGCAGGATGATGATAAATACTACAGACTTGTTCATTTCCTTATCTCCTTTTAATTGATTAGACAATATCAGGTTCGCTGAATCACCCTTCCGGGTGCTCCAAGTTTTCGGCATTACCGATAGCCGTTATCGGTAAATCCACTGCAAATATAGCATTTTTTCTTGAAACAACAACATTTTTCGGCATTTTTTTCACTATTTCTGCAAAAAAACTTGCTAAATACAAAAAAAACACGTATTTTTGCAAGAAAATAATCCTTAAGACAGAAAGATAATGCAAGAAACTGTAAAGAAAGTATTGAATGGCGATTTTAATCGCAAGAAAGCATTGCTGTTTCTCATAACGGCTCTGCTTACCGTTATCGTCTGGAACCTGCCCATAGATAGCTTCGGCATCGATGGGCTAACCATCGTGCAGCAGCGCGTCATCGCCATCTTCGTCATGGCCGTGATGCTCTGGCTCACCGAGGCCATACCGGCATGGGCTACCAGCGTAGTGATCATCTTCGTGCTGCTGTTCTTCGTCAGCGACTCCGCCTTCAAGATCATGCAAGGCTCGGAGGCTGAGATGGGCAAGCTGCTCGACTATCAGGGTGTGATGGCGTGCTTCGCCGACCCTACCATCATCCTCTTCCTGGGCGGTTTCGTACTCGCCATTGCCGCTACCAAGAGCGGACTCGACGTGATGATGGCGAAGGCCCTGATTGCGCCATTCGGCAAGCGTTCTGAGAACGTGCTGCTGGGCTTCATGCTCATCACCGGCATCTTCTCGATGTTCATATCAAATACAGCCACCGCCGCCATGATGCTCACCTTCCTCACACCGGTGTTCAAATCGTTGCCGCCTTCGGGCAAGGGTCGCGTGGCGCTCACCATGGCTATCCCTATCGGAGCCAACCTGGGCGGTATGGGTACCCCTATCGGAACACCGCCTAACGCCTTCGCCTTCAAGGTTTTGAACGACCCTGCAGGACTGAACCTGGGTCTCAGCTTCGGCGACTGGATGCTGATCATGGCCCCTATGGTGCTCATCATGCTCCTCATGGCATGGGTTATCATCCGCAAGATGTTCCCGTTCTCTGCCAAGACCATCGAGCTCAATATCGAGGGCAACATGCAGCATAACTGGCGCACCACGGTAGTGGCCGTCACCTTCCTCGCAACCATCGTGCTCTGGGTATTCGGCAAGCAGCTGGGCATCAACGCCAACACCGTGGCCATGCTCCCTATCGCCATATTCGCCCTTACGGGAGTGATTACAGCCAAGGACCTGAAGGAGATTGACTGGGCTGTCATCTGGATGGTGGCAGGCGGATTCGCCCTCGGTCTGGCGATGAACGGCACCGGTCTTGCCGAGGCAGCCGTAAAGAGCATTCCGTTTGCAGAATTCAATCCGCTGGTCATCATGATCGTATCCGGACTGGTATGCTTCATCCTGAGTAACTTCATCTCGAACACCGCCACCGCCGCCCTGCTCATCCCTATCCTCACGGTGGTATGCGCCGGCATGGGCGACAAGCTCAACACCATCGGCGGCACCTCTACCATCCTCATCGGAGTAGCGGTATCAGCCAGCTGCGCCATGTCGCTGCCTATCTCAACCCCTCCTAACGCCATCGCCTACTCTACCGGACTCATCCAGCAGACCGACATGGTGAAGGCAGGACTCACGGTGGGCGTGCTGAGCATGATTGTGGGCTACGCCGTGCTCATCACCTTCTGCAAGATGGGCGTGCTCTAGAGGGGCATCATCTGCGAAAATACACATTATTATATATATAAAGGAATGAAAAAGATTGTTATAGGAATCGACGTAGGCATCTCTACGACCAAGATTGTGGGCATCGATGAAAGCGGCGTGGTGGTAAGCCCCATCCGCATCAAGGCCACCGACCCTATCACCTCGCTCTACGGAGCCTTCGGCAAGTATCTTCACGACAACAAGATTGCGCTGAGCGATGTAGAACAGGTGATGCTAACAGGAGTAGGATCAGCCTATATCGACGAGCCCATCTACGGACTGCCTACCTCGAAGAGCGAGGAGTTCGTGGCCGACGGACTGGGCGCCCGATATGAGAGCAAGCTCGACCGCATGATTGTGGTGAGCATGGGAACCGGTACATCGCTCGTAAAATGCGATGACAACGAGATAAGGCACATCGGAGGCATCGGCATAGGCGGCGGAACCCTGGCAGGACTGAGCCGCATCATGCTCAAGACCGACGACATCAAGCAGATCATCAACCTCGCCAAAGACGGCGACGTGAGCAAGATAAACCTGCTGATAGGCGACATCAGCGCCAAGCCTCTGCCCGGACTCCCGATGAACGCCACCGCATCGCTCTTCAGCAACGCCAAGGCAAACGCTTCGCGCGAAGACATCGCCATGGGACTCATCTGGATGGTGCTGCAGTCGATAGGCTCGGCTACCATCCTCTCATCGCTCGAATCGGGCATCAAGGATTTCGTGCTCATCGGCAACCTCACCCTGCTGCCGCAATGCCGCGAGGTGTTCCCAGCCATGGAGAAACTCTACGGAGTGAGGTTCAGGATACCGAAATACTCGGAATTCTGCACCGCCATCGGAGCTGCGCTCGACTATAAGCGACAAGCAAAATAATAAGGGTGTGTCATAAGTCACATCCTATACGCCCTGAAAGGGCAGAAGCTCCTAGCCCTGGGCATCGCCCTGGGTAATTATAAACGCAAACCCGTCGCCCTGTAAGGGCAAAAGCTTTATATCTTGACCGGTATTTGAAAGCTTTTGCCCTTACAGGGCGACTTGCTGATTGCCATTATACCCAGGGCGATGCCCTGGGCTAGGAGCTTCTGCCCTTTCAGGGCGTACTGCTTCTAGGAGCTTCTGCCCTATCAGCCCGTTTCAATCGTATCGAAATAATCACTCCCGAATCGCCGCAATGCCCTATACACGGGCGTTGCGGCGATTTTCATTTCCACCCCCTGCCACGGCACACAGACAACAAGGGAAAAACGCACACAAGCGCACAAAATGCGCAACACGCTGATAGATAACAACTTAAACGTTTCGGGAAACGGAAATTTGTCAAAGTTTTCCAAAACTTTTTCGTTTCCTCCTGATTATCAGCGACTTAATATTTTTTAACGATAAAAAAGTTGTCCAAAAGTAATTACTTTCAGAAATATTTTATATCTTTGCAATGTCAAAAGGAGGTACCTATCTACCTCTTCAAGTCATAATGACTTAATACTAAGTAATTTAAACATCAATCGTAAAAGTAATACTAAAATGATCCAGACAGTAGTAAAGCGTGACGGACGCATCGTTGGATTCAACGAACAGAAAATCATGGCAGCCATTCGCAAGGCCATGTTGCATACCGACAAGGGTGAAGATACCACTCTTATCGAGCAGATAACCGACCACATCTCTTATCGCGGCAAGAGCCAGATGAGCGTTGAGGCCATTCAGGACGCCATCGAGATGGAACTCATGAAGAGTGCCCGCAAAGATGTTGCCCAGAAGTATATCGCATACCGTAACCAGCGTAACATCGCCCGCAAGGCGAAGACACGCGACGTATTCATGAGCATCGTCAATGCCAAGAACAACGACATCACCCGTGAAAACGCCAACATGAATGCCGACACACCAGCCGGCATGATGATGAAGTTCGCTTCAGAAACAACCAAACCATTCGTCGACGACTACCTCCTCTCAGAGGATGTACGCGACGCCGTCATGCACAACTATATACATATTCACGATAAGGACTATTACCCAACCAAGAGTCTCACCTGCGTGCAGCATCCGCTCGACGTGATTCTGAACCACGGTTTCACAGCCGGTCACGGTTCAAGCCGTCCTGCCAAGCGCATCGAGACCGCAGCCGTTCTGGCATGTATCTCTCTCGAGACCTGCCAGAACGAGATGCACGGCGGTCAGGCTATCCCAGCCTTCGACTTCTATCTGGCTCCATACGTACGCATGTCGTACCAGGAAGAGGTGAAGAACCTGGAGAAGCTGACAGGCGAAGACCTGAGCGACCTCTATGATGCTCCAATCGAGGACTATCTGGAGAAGCCACTCGACGAGCTGCAGGGCCGCGAGCGCCTGGAGCAGCACGCCATCAACAAGACCGTGAACCGCGTGCATCAGGCGATGGAGGCATTCATCCACAACATGAACACCATCCACAGCCGCGGCGGTAACCAGGTAGTATTCTCAAGCATCAACTACGGTACCGATACAAGTGCCGAGGGCCGCTGCATCATGCGCGAAATCCTGCAGAGCACCTATCAGGGCGTAGGCAATGGCGAAACAGCCATCTTCCCTATCCAGATATGGAAGAAGAAGAGAGGCGTAAACTATCTGCCTGAGGACAGAAACTACGACCTCTACAAGCTGGCGTGCAAGGTAACAGCCCGCCGTTTCTTCCCTAACTTCCTGAACCTCGACGCCACCTTCAACCAGAACGAGAAGTGGAGAGCTGACGACCCTGAGCGCTACAAGTGGGAGATTGCAACCATGGGCTGCCGTACCCGCGTGTTCGAAGACCGCTGGGGCGAGAAGACCAGCATCGCCCGCGGTAACCTGAGCTTCTCTACCATCAACATCGTGAAGCTCGCCATCGAGTGCATGGGCATCGAAGACGAAAAGCAGCGCATCGACATGTTCTTTGCCAAGCTCGACAATATCCTCGACATCACAGCCAAGCAGCTCGACGAGCGCTTCCAGTTCCAGAAGACCGCGATGGCCAAGCAGTTCCCTCTGCTCATGAAGTATCTCTGGGTAGGCGCAGAAAACCTGAAGCCGGAAGAGACCATCGAGAGCGTCATCAACCACGGAACCCTGGGTATCGGCTTCATCGGATTGGCAGAATGCCTGGTTGCCCTCATCGGCAAGCACCACGGCGAGAGCGAGAAGGCACAGGAGCTGGGACTGAAGATTGTTACCTACATGCGCGACCGTGCCAACGAGTTCAGCGAGCAGTATCATCACAACTACTCTATCCTGGCTACTCCAGCCGAGGGATTGAGCGGTAAGTTCACTAAGAAGGACAGAAAGCAGTTTGGCGTCATCCCTGGCGTTACAGACCGCGACTATTATACCAACTCTAACCACGTGCCTGTATACTATAAGTGTACAGCCCTGAAGAAGGCACAGATTGAGGCTCCATACCACGACCTGACCCGTGGCGGCCACATCTTCTATGTAGAGATTGACGGCGATGCTACCCACAACCCTTCTGTTATCGAGAGCGTGGTAGACATGATGGATAAGTACAACATGGGTTACGGCTCAGTAAACCACAACCGTAACCGCTGTCTCGACTGCGGCTACGAGAATGCTGACGCCCACCTCGAGGTTTGTCCTAAGTGCGGCAGCCACCACATCGACAAGCTGCAGCGCATCACCGGTTACCTGGTAGGTACTACAGACCGTTGGAACAGCGGCAAGCTTGCCGAGCTCCACGACCGAGTAACCCATATCGGAGGGGAAAAGTAAAATGATCAGCGTTTTAAGCATCGTACATGATACGATGGTAGACGGTCCGGGCTTCCGCACATCCATTTATTGTGCGGGATGCCCCAACCATTGTCCGGGCTGCCATAATCCGCAGTCGTGGGACATCAGCCACGGCACGATGACCTCTACCGACGAGCTGATGAAGGAAATCATGAGCGACCCCTTCGCCAACGTCACCTTCTCGGGCGGCGACCCGATGTTTCAGGCAAAGGGCTTTGCCGAGCTGGCGCGCGCCATCAGGGAGCAGAGCAGCAAGAGCATCTGGTGCTTTACGGGCTATCTCTTCGAAAACCTCGTAAAGAATCCCGAGCAGTTGGAACTCCTCCGCCAGATTGATGTATTGGTAGACGGCCCCTTCGTACAGGCATTGCGCGATGAAGACCTCTTCTTCAGAGGCAGCAGCAACCAGCGCATCATCAACGTGCAGAAGTCGCTGAAAGAAGGAAGAGTGATAGAACTCAATCTTACAACAGAAAACCCGAATCCGGTATTGTAAATCTACATACCAGATTCGGGTTTCCCGTTTTCTTTTTCGTGCCAAAATCATTATCTCTTAGCATCCTTCTCTTCGAGGTAGCTGATAGAACTCTGAATATAATCACGCTCCCACTCGCTCTCGTGCAATTTCTCATCGCCATAGAGCAGAAGGTCGAGATCCAGCGGAACATCTACCTTACGATAAGGGCCACGGATTCTGCGTCCGCATCTCTGCTCCACACTCCGCAGCGCGGCAAGCACAGACTTCTTAGAGCAGATGGTCTCCCCCAACATCACCTGATTCAGAAACTTGTCTGAATTCTCCAGTCCGATAGGCTCAGTCCACATGCGCGGACCGAAGAGGCAGTTCCTGAACATACAACTCAGATGTTCATGCGCCTTCAACACATTCTCCTCCTGATTTCTGTTAGAGCCGATAGCTATAATTACTTTTGTACGAGTTTTCATTATTAAAATCATTATTTCTACAAAACAAGTCAGTATCTCTCAGAAGAGACAGATAGCCCCTGCATTTGTATGTCATATTTTGTGCAAAGATATTAAAAATTTTGTAATAAACCGCGATTTATCCGTTTTTTTTTATATTTTTGCAGAATGAATCATCTAAAAGCAAACATTTTAGGGCTCGCTCTGCTCTGCTGCCTCCCGATGGGCGCACAGCTGAAGTGGAACCAGGCCTATCAGACATACATCAATCAGTATAAGGATCTTGCCATCGAGCAGATGCTCCGTTACCGCATTCCAGCCAGCATCACCCTAGCACAGGGACTGTTTGAGAGTGCGGCAGGAAGGAGCGACCTCGTACGCCAGGGCAACAACCACTTCGGCATAAAATGTCACAACTGGACGGGACCTACCCAATACCACGACGATGATGCCCGGGGCGAATGCTTCCGCGTATACCAGGACGCAAGAGACAGCTACGAAGACCACAGCAAGTTTCTGGCGCGCCAGCCACGCTACGCACGCCTCTTCGAACTCTCGCAGCACGACTACAAGGGATGGGCTCGCGGACTGAAAGCCTGCGGCTACGCCACCAACCCGCAGTATGCCAGCAAGCTGATACAGATTATAGAGCTCTACAAGCTCAACCAGTATGACAAGGCCAAGCGCTACGACCGTTTCATGGCTACCCACAGCGGTACCGACCAGCCTGTAAACGCCGAAGGATTGCTGCACCCTATCCATATCTTCAACAAGAATTACTATCTCTATGCCCGCGAAGGCGACACCTTCAAGAGCATAGGCAAGGAGGTGGGCATCAGCTGGCGCAAACTGGCTCGCTACAACGAGCGCGACAAGCATACCGTGCTGCACAAGGGCGACATCATCTATCTGAAGAAGAAACGCTCCAAGGCACCTAAGCAGTATAAGAAGCGCCCTCACGTGATACAGCCGGGAGAAAGCATGTACACCATCGCGCAGAAGTATGGCATCCGACTGGAGAAACTCTACAAGATGAACCATCTCGACCCTAACATCCCGGTAAGCGTAGGAACACGGCTGAGGGTGAGATAAGTGATTAGTGATTATTTTTTAGTGATTAGTGATTCGGTCACTTGGTGATTCGGTGATTTCATGCCACCAGCCGAAAATGTGAATAAAATGTGAATGTGAATGTGAATTTAAAATGAAAATACAATGAAGAGAATGATATTATCCCTCGCCACCATGGCGATGCTGATGGCGCCCGGCACAATAAAGGCGCAAAACTTTGACGACTATTTCACAGACAAGACGCTGAGAGTAGACTATACCTTTGCCGGCAACCAGAAGCAGCAGATGATAGCCGTAGACGAACTCAACGTAATGCCACGCTGGTACGGCAAACGGCAGCGACTGGCCGAACTCCCGGTAGAGGGCAACGGACAGATAACCGTACGCGACCACCGCTCGGGCAAAATCATCTACCGCAACTCCTTCTCAACCCTCTTCCAGGAATGGCTCTCCTATCCAGAGGCAGAGAAGAACACGCAGAGTTTCGAGAACGTATTCCTCGTTCCGATGCCGAAAGATACCGTAGACATCACCCTCGACCTGCGCAACAACCGCCGCGAGATAACCACCACGCTCACCCACCAGGTAGCGCCGAAAGACATTCTGATTCATCAGAAAGGCAACAAGCCTACACCATACGTCACCCTGCAGCAGGCTGCCGACACCACCCGATGCATCCACATCGCATACGTGGCTGAAGGCTATACCGATGCAGAGATGCCTGTCTTCCTGAAAGATGCGCAGGAGGCTACAGAGGCCATCTTCGCCCACGAACCTTTCAAGAGCATGAGAGACCGCTTCAACATCGTAGCCGTAAAATCGCCATCCAAGCAGAGCGGACCTAGCATCCCAGCCCAGGGCATCTGGCACGAGACCGCCCTCAGCTCTCATTTCGACACCTTCTACAGCGACCGCTACCTTACCACCCTGCATCTCAAAGATCTGCACAACTGGCTGGCAGGTACCCCTTACGAGCACATCATCGTGCTGGTAAATTCGGATAAGTATGGCGGTGGCGGCATCCTCAATTCATACAATCTCACCACCTGCCACCAGAAATGGTTCAAGCCGGTAGTGGTGCATGAGTTTGGCCATTCCTTTGCCGGACTTGCCGATGAATACGCCTACGAGCAGGAGCAGATTCCTATGTATCCTCACGATATAGAGCCTTGGGAGAAGAACATCACCACCCTTGCCGATTTCCACGGAAAATGGGAGAACATGATAGACAAGAAGACCAAGATTCCTACTCCGCTCTCAAAGAAAGAGAAGGAGGCGGTGAGCAAGGTGGGTGTTTTCGAAGGTGCCGGATACAGCCTGAAGGGCGTTTACCGCGGTGTGCAGGACTGCCGTATGCGCATCAACGAAACACCGGAATTCTGTCCGGTATGCAAGAAGGCGCTGCAGGACATCATCGACTTCTACACGAAATAAAGAAATCATAAAAACATTATATCTATGAAAGAGCAAAACCTAAACATCAGATACATGGTGGCTCAGCTCTCAGAGTTGAGCCAGCAGGAGCAGGAACTCGTAAACAGGGCGAAGGCTGCCACCAGCAATGCCTATGCTAACTACAGCCACTTCTATGTGGGAGCAGCCCTGCTTCTGGCCGACGGCAGAATAGTGATTGGAGCCAACCAGGAGAACGCCGCCTTCCCGTCGGGACTCTGTGCCGAGCGCAGCGCCATCTTCGGTGCCCAGAGCAACTATCCCGACCAGCCTATCCTGACGCTCGCCATAGCAGCGAGAAACGGGAATGGCTTCCTCAAGTCGCCTATCTCGCCATGCGGAGCCTGCCGCCAGGTGATACTGGAGATGGAAGACCGCTACCAGCGCCCCGTTCGCATCCTGCTCTATGGCGAGAACGGCACCTACTGCTTCGACAGCATCAAAGACCTTCTCCCCTTCTGCTTCGTAGATTCGAACATGAAGGAATAAGAAAGGTAAAGAACCAAAGTTCTAGGAACAGCACGCCCTGAAAGGGCAGAAACTCCTAGAAGCAGCACGCCCTGAAAGGGCAGAAGCTTTAAAATACCGGAATTAATAAAGCTTTTGCCCTTACAGGGCGACTTGCTGATTGCTATTACACCCAGGGCGATGCCCTGGGCTAGGAGCTTCTGCCCTTTCAGGGCGTGTGGCGAAAAAATTCGAAAGTTCAGTCATTATTTCGCCTTATAATCATTATTCCTCCTTATACTCATTATTATTCCTTATACTCATTATTCCTCCTTATACTCAAAGCATCCTGCGGCAGGCTGCTCTTTCTTTCTCGGCAAACCATCACGGTCGGTTGCAGGAAGCGTTTCCGCATCTGCCTTTCCTATTGCTGCCGACTCCTTGCGCAAATGGAAATCATACTTCAAATTATCGGTGTCGAAAAGACGGAAATGCTTCTCGGCAAACACCGTCGTATCCTTGATGTCCTCATAAACCACATGGGTGAACTTCAGACTGTCGTCCGTCTCCAGCTTCTCCGTGCGCAACACACAATGGTCGAAGAGGAAATTGAAGGCATCCTCCTCTTTCGGAGTCGACCAGACCACCTCATCATCATGATAACCCGTTACGAGCGAATTTCTCACCTCGAAACGAGGCAGCGGAGAGGCAAAACCGATGGCAGACTCCCGACGACCGTCAAACGGATAGAACTGGGCTATGGTGCAGCCGTTTACCTCCACATCGCCACCCTCAACATAGAGCGGATGCTTCAGGCAGTTGGTTATCTGCGAGTTAAGAATCTGCACTTTGGCAGAATCAACCCTCACTCCGTAGCCCTGGTTGTTATGAATCGTAGCGTTCTCGATGAGCAGTTTCTGCTTCGTAGCATCGCCCGCTTCTATCATCACAGCATCGTAGGCACTATGAATATCAGCAAACGAAATCTTGCAGTCATGAGCCGAAGACATCAGTCTGATTCCCTGCCATTGTCCCGGCGTGCGGTCGTAAGGCAGATAATCGAACATGTGGTCCAGTCGGTCGCCCCGCATCACCACTTCCATGTCCTTCTCGCCCTCAATCTTCAGCGAACCGAACACCTGCAAGCCGGCATTCTCGTGGAAATAAAGTTGGGTGCCCGGAGCAATGGTCAGCGTAGCCGCCTCATCAACCCTGATTCCCCCATAAACCACTACCGGCAGCGTACTCTCCAGCAGCTGGTCCTGCTTCACCTCGAGCGAATTGAGTTTCATCGCATCCCATGAAAACGCCCTCAGATTCACCTTCTGTTCCACGCCACTTTCCAGCGCAAACACCAGGTTGTCGCTCACCAGCTGCGGCTCTTCGCTGTTCTGCATCGCCGAAGTCAGCTCAACATACACACGTATACTGTCGCCCTTCCTGATCTCCACATTCTGCGTCTGGAATCCCGCTTCACTGCTCAGGAAAGAACCGTCAACATTCACCCGGTAGCCCTTCTGGTTACCATTTTCCAGACGCACCGACTGGCAGCGCAGAGCCTTGCCCGTACGGTTGTAAACCCAGAAGCTTCGGGTAGGCGTAGGCACATTCGAGAAGGTGGTGTCCATCTTCAGCGTATCTACCGAAAACGACAGCACATCGCCCCTCGACGTTGAGAAACTCTCATCGTCGGCACAACTGGCAAGCAGGGCGCTCATCGCCATCCCTACACCCATTATATACAAAAATCCCTTTTTCCGTTTCATATCTATAAAAACGGAAAAAGGGAATTATTATTGTATCTTTCTCTACATAAACAAAGCAAAGATGGATGAGCCGACAACCGTCATCACACCGCAGACCACGATGCTCAGGCTGCTCATGGCTCCCTCTATGGTACCCATTTCCATCGCCTTTGCCGTACCCAGTGCATGGGCAGAACAGCCGATGGCAATACCTTTGGCAATAGGCTCCTTGATGGAGAGAAGCTTCAGGAACTTCTCGGCAAAGATGTTGCCCAGCACACCCGTTACGATGATGACAACCACCGAAACCGAAACATGACCGCCCAACTCCTCAGAAACGCCGATACCGATGGCGGTAGTGATGCTCTTAGGCAGGAAGGTAACGTAGGACGCATGGTCGAAATGGAAGATGAGGGCGAGAATGAGCACGGAGCAGAGACTCGCCAGCACGCCCGAAACAATGCCGATCAGCACAGCACGATAATTCTTCTTCAGGAGCTCAACCTGCTGATAAAGAGGCACAGCCAGACAGATGGTGGCTGGTGTGAGCAGATAGCTGATGCTGTTGGCGCCAGCCGAATAGGTCTTGTAATCTACGCCCGTCAGCAGGAGCGTGACGATGACGAGGATGATGGAGATGAGCAGCGGGTTCATCAGCGACCATCCGGTCTTCAGTTTCAGCAGCATGCCTATGCCGTAGGCAGCCAGACTGATGAGAACGCCGAAGAAAACCGAATCCTGGAACAACTGGTTCATTTCTTCGCCTCCTTTCCTTTTCTGATTACCAACTGTGTAATCCAGCCCGAAGCACCCATCACGACGAAGGTGCTGACCACTGTAACTACGATATACTGGAACCATGCGTTGCCGATGTCCTGATAAGAATCAATCAGTCCTACGGCAGCCGGAATAAACATCACGGGCATGATGGCAATGAGGAAACTGCTGGTTTCGCGGATATGCTTCACCTTGATCAGTTTAGTTTCCAGCGCAATAAAGAGCAGGATGATTCCGTAGATGCTTGCCGGAATAGGCAACGGCAACAAAAAATGGAGCAATTCCCCTGCAAAGGAGAACGCTATGATTATCAAAAATTGAATTAAAAACTTCATGTTGATCTACTTTGAATTTATATCAAGCTAACGTATTGCTCAATGAGACTTGCTGTCTCTTCTACGCCCAGGCGCACAGTATCCAGGCAGATGTCGTAATCATCGGCATTTCCCCAGGTAAGGCCTGTATAATACTTATGATAAGCCACTCTGCAATCCTCGGTGTGCTCCACAAACTCCTCAGCTTCCTCATACGAAAAGCCCTTCTCCTCCTGAATATCCTTGATGCGAGCCTCTAGATTGCCGCTCAGGAAAACAGAAATCAGGTCTTTGCGCTCGCGGAAGATATAGTTGCCGCAACGGCCGATAATGATACAGTCTTCATCGCCTATCATATCGGCAAGCGTATGGAGCGGTTTTTCTGTCAGCGCCCGCTGCGTTTCGCCAAGCGACGACATCGAGAAGAGCAGTTCATCTACCGGCCGCTCATCGAAGAAAGCCTCCATCTCGTCGAGCACTCCTCTCTGTTCAGCCATTTCCATCAAATTCTTACGGGTATAAAAAGGAATACCATACTTTTCGGCGAGCAGCTTGCCCACGCGAACAGCGCCACATCCACACTGGCGCGCTATCGTAATAATCATGATTCTATAAAATTAAAACTTATATATTAATTACTCAGTTCCGTTATCCTCTCCCAGCCATCCATGGCGGGAATTGCATATAGCAAAAAAGCTAAGAAGATTTGAGTCTTCTTAGCTTTCTCGTTGTCGGGGCGACAGGATTCGAACCTGCGACCACCTGTTCCCAAAACAGGAGCGCTACCGG
>JAJWAL010000036.1:22236-26022 GCA_021618535.1 Segatella copri
GGGCGACAGGATTCGAACCTGCGACCACCTGTTCCCAAAACAGGAGCGCTACCGGGCTGCGCTACACCCCGCTTGTGCTTTGCTAAAGGTTTGAGTGAGAGAAAATAGAGTCGGGGCGACAGGATTCGAACCTGCGACCACCTGTTCCCAAAACAGGAGCGCTACCGGACTGCGCTACACCCCGCTCATTCATCTCTACGATACCTCTTAAGCATTGCTTTAAGCATCATTTCTGAATTGCGAGTGCAAAGGTACTACATTTTTTCGATTCCACCAAATTTTTCCCTAACTTTTTTCAAAAAAACATGCATTTAAATGCAAAATGGCTAGGAAACAGGCAAAAAACAAGGGCAACCCCTATCCGGAATTGCCCTTATACCTTATTATATATATAGTAGCGGCAAAGAACCGCAACCATACTTGCTGAACTTTTAAATCAGAAATCTGATTTTACTTGATGATTCCCTCTTCTACGAAAATCTTCTTCAAGATCTGGACAGCCCGCTCAACCTGCTCTCTTGTATGAGTAGCCATGAGTGCGAAACGTACCAATGTATCCTGAGGAGCACAAGCTGGAGGAATAACAGGGTTGATGAACACACCTGCATCGTAAGCCATCTTGGTAACAACGAATGTCTTCTCAGCATCGCGTACGTAGAGAGGAATGATAGGACTCTCTGTCTCGCCAATCTCGAAACCTTCCTCGCGGAAACGCTTCAAGGCATAGTTGGTTACATCCCAGAGATTCTCGAAACGCTCTGGCTCATTCTGAATGATGTGGAGAGCCTCGAGAGCTGCTGCTGTGGCAGCTGGAGTGTTAGAGGCGCTGAAGATGTAAGTACGGCAGTTGTGACGGAGGAAGTTGATTGTATCCTTGTCTGATGCGATGAAACCGCCGATAGAAGCCAGACTCTTAGAGAATGTACCCATGATGAGGTCTACCTCGTCGGTCAGACCGAAATGGTCGCATACACCACGACCCTGCTTGCCGAATACGCCAAGACCATGAGCCTCGTCTACCATGATAGAGCAGTTGTACTTATGCTTGAGCTTAACGATTTCAGGCAAGTTAGCCAGGTCGCCCTCCATAGAGAACACACCGTCAACAACGATGAGCTTGATAGCCTCCTGAGGGAGCTTAGAGAGCACGCGCTCCAAATCTTCCATATCGTTGTGCTTGTAGTGGAGCTGGGTAGCGAATGAGAGGCGGCGGCCATCTACGATACTTGCGTGATCGCGGTCATCGCAGATAATATAGTCGTTACGACCTACTACGCAAGCCAAGACACCCTGGTTAACAGAGAATCCTGTAGAGAAACACAAAGTTTCATCCTTGCCCATAAACTCAGCAAGCTCCTTTTCGAGCTGCACGTGCAAATCGAGCGTACCATTGAGGAAACGGCTTCCTGCACAACCAGAACCATACTTGTCGAGCGCTGCCTTTGCTGCATCAATAACACGCTGGTCGTTAGTCAAACCCTGATAAGCATTAGAACCGAACATCAGAATTTTATGACCATCGATGTCGGTTACCTCTGTCATCTGCTTACTTGTGATCTCGCGGAAATATGGATACACACCGGCAGCCATATACTTCTGAGGTTCACGATAATTCTTGTATCTTTCTTGTAATTGTCCCATTATTAATAGGTGTACTTTATTTTCTTTTTTTATACTTTTCTAACTTTCAGGGTGCAAAGATACAAAAAAGAACTCAATAAACGGCTTTTTTTATAAGAAAGTTTACTTTTATAGTTTTTTTAATCGATATTTCTTGTTATTTTGGGTATTTTTATTACTTTTGTAGCCTAAATTTTACAAACTCTTGACTATATAATGAAGAAAAAGATACTTTTCATCATGAATCCGATTTCAGGAACAGCCAGCAAGGCGGCAGTTCCCAGTCTGATAGATTCTGGTTTGGACAAAGAGCTTTTTGAGTACGAGATAAGAATGACTGAAAGAGCTGGGCACGCTTCGGAAATTGCTACCGAAGCGAAGAACAACCATGTAGATGTGGTTGTGGCGGTTGGTGGTGACGGAACCGTCAACGAGGTGGCCCGCTCACTGGTTCACTCCGATACTGCCCTCGGCATTCTGCCTTGCGGTTCGGGCAACGGATTGGCAAGACATCTGCTGCTCCCGATGAACCTGAAGAAATGCATAGAGGTCATCAACCAATGCCAGATTAGAGATCTGGATTATGGTGTCATCAACGACCACCCGTTCTTCTGCACCTGCGGCATGGGCTTTGACGCTTTCGTCAGCATGAAGTTTGCCGAGAGCGGCAAGCGTGGTCCTATCACTTATGCTGAAAATATCCTGCGCGAGGGATTGAAGTATAAGCCTGAGACTTACACGCTGGAGGACGAGACGGGCACCAAACAGTATAAGGCGTTCCTCATTTCCTGTGCCAACGCATCTCAGTATGGCAACAATGCCTATATTGCCCCTCAAGCATCCATGAGCGACGGTTTGATGGATGTCGTCATCATGGAACCATTCGATGTAATCGAGGCGCCTCAGGTAAGTTTCGACATGTTCAACAAGACGTTGGACAAGAACTCGAAGATCAAGTCGTTCCGCTGCAAGAAGCTCCATATCACCCGCAGTCAGCCAGGCGTAATCCATTATGATGGCGACCCTGTGATGACGGGGGCAGAGATTGATGTTCACCTGGAAGAAAAAGGAATCAAGATGCTGGTGAACCCATTTGCCAACAAGAACGACCGCAAGCCGAACATGTTTCAGTCTGCCTTTGCCGATTTCTTCAATGACATCAATGCCGTGCGCGATGATATTCATAAAGACATCCAGCGCCAGAGCAAAAGAGTAGAAGCTATCAGCAAACTGGTACAGAAGAAGCTGAACCTTTGAGGGAATGTTGAATGTTGAATGTTGAATGTTGAATTTAGAGGGAGTGTTGAGTGTTGAACCTTTGAGGGAATGTTGAGTGTTGAATGTTGAGTGTTGAATTTAGAGGGAGTGTTCATTCAACATTCAACACTCAACATTCAACACTCCTAGAAAAGGTAAAATTCTTCCGTTATTTTCCTATACCATTCCGAGCGGTTTCCCTGCGAATCCATCATCGTTTCAACATGCTCTTCATAAGGCGAAATGCGATGCTTGGCGAAACTCAGCATAAAGCGCTTTGGCTGCTTGCGCTCTACCGTCTTTACACCACACTTCCGTATAAGATAAAAACCTAATATACAAGACTCTGCAACAAACTGCTCCACTACTTCTACGGGAACAATTGCAGAGAAAATACCATCATCAGAAAGCAGCCGCTTTACACCCGCAAACAAATCGCGGAACGGAAGACTGTCCGTATGTCTCGCCATCGTCCTCTTACTGTCCGGATTTTTCAAGCTATCTACAAAGAACGGAGGATTGCTCACTATCGCATCAAAAACACCGGCAGCCTTCAAACCTTCAGCAGTCTCCAAAGCCTCAGCAGCTTCCGAAGCTCCCCCGAAATCCTGCAGTCTGCAGCATTCTATTTCCACCCTGTCGCGAAACGGACTTGCCATCACATTCTCCCTCGCCTGTCCGCAGGCATCAGCATCCATATCAATCCCAACCACCTCAGCTTCAGGAAAACGCTGCGCCATCATGAGCGAAATCAGTCCCGTTCCGGAACCAATGTCCAGAATCCGCCTGCCACCTTGCGCCCATGCACCCAGCAAAACACCGTCAGTTCCCACTTTCATGGCACAACGGTCTTGCTCTATCTCAAACTGTTTAAATCGAAAATTACCCATAAATTCTTCTGTCTCTTTA
>JAJWAL010000159.1:0-4931 GCA_021618535.1 Segatella copri
TTACTTTCTTCATCCCTGCGAGCCCCGTTTTTCTTCTGCCGGCGCTCTTCACGCTTCTTTTCCTTCATCTCCTCCTTGAGCTGTTTGGGATCTTTTCCTGCCAATACGATGACAAATTCGCCCCTTGGTTCTGTCTCCTCAAAATGAGCGATAACCTCGGCAAGCGTACCCCTCACACTCTCCTCGTGGAGTTTGGATATTTCACGACAACAGCTCACCTGTCTGTCATCACCGAAAACCTCGGCAAACTGCTGCAAGGTTTTCACCACACGATAAGGTGACTCATAGAAAATCATGGTGCGCACCTCATCCTTCAATGATTCAAGATAGGTCTGTCTGCCCTTTTTCTGCGGAATGAATCCTTCGAAACAGAATCGGTCGCATGGCAAACCCGATGAAACGATGGCCGGAATACATGCCGTAGGTCCAGGCAAAGTCTGCACCGTGATGCCTGCCTTGGCTGCCTCGCGGGCGAGGTAAAAACCGGGATCGCTGATACCCGGTGTTCCGGCATCGCTGATCAAGGCGATGGTTTCGCCACCCTTCAGTCGCTCTACGATGGCAGATGATGTGCCATGTTCGTTAAACTTGTGGTGAGCCACTAATCGATTTCTGATATCGAAATGCTTCAGCAGGACGCTCGATGTTCGAGTGTCCTCAGCGAGTACCAAATCCGCTTCTTTCAGTATGCGAATGGCTCGCATTGTCATGTCCTCCATGTTACCAACTGGAGTCGGAACGATGTATAATGTGCCCATACTGACCGCAAATGTAGTTAATTAATCTTTCTTAGCAAAAAAAAAACGCATTTCTTTGCATTTTTTAAAACCTTATTATTAATTTTGCCCCCGAAATGACAGAAAATCTAATTGGGGAGGCACACCGTCCCGGAAGAATTGAAGTGGTGTGCGGATCGATGTTCTCTGGAAAAACCGAGGAATTGATCCGAAGAATGAAGCGCGCGAAGTTCGCCAAGCAGAAGGTGGAAATCTTTAAGCCTGCGCTTGACACTCGTTACTCCGAGGAAGATGTAGTGAGCCATGATCAGAACTCTATCCGGTCTACTCCTATTGAGTCCTCTGGATCGATACTGCTATTGGCTTCTGATATCGACGTGGTGGGTATCGATGAAGCCCAGTTCCTGGACAATGGTCTTGTGGAGGTTTGCAACGAACTTGCCAACCGTGGCGTGAGAGTGATCGTGGCGGGACTGGATATGGACTACAAGG
Source organism: Segatella copri (assembly GCA_021618535.1). Lineage (GTDB taxonomy): Bacteria > Bacteroidota > Bacteroidia > Bacteroidales > Bacteroidaceae > Prevotella > Prevotella copri_O. Next base: position 1,230 of record JAJWAL010000159.1, read on the forward strand.
GAGTTCCCTTCGGTCCGATTCCTGCCCTCTGTGCCATCGCCGACGAGGTGACCAAGGTTCATGCCATCTGCGTGAAGTGTGGTTCGGTTGCCTACGTGAGTCACCGTTTGGTCAATAACGACAAGCGGGTGCTTCTGGGCGAAAAAGATGAATACGAACCGCTCTGCAGAGAATGCTATCAGAAGGCGATTCTTAACGAAAAATTATAACAAAAGGATTAGTTATGGGAAAGGAGATTACATTTGATAAATTTATAAGATGGGCGGGTATTACCCTCATCGTTCTGGCCGTGCTCTTCATGACCAATTATCTGAGCAGTGTGCTGCTGCCATTCTTCATTGCGTGGTTTTTCGCTTACCTGCTCTATCCGGTTGTGAAGTTTATCGAAAACAAACTCCACGTGAAAGTACGTGCGCTGTCTATCCTCATCGCCATGGGAACGGCCATCGCTGTTATAGGAGGCGTGCTGTGGCTCATCATCCCACCGATGATTGACCAGTTTGACAAACTCGGTGAGGTATTGACACGATGGCTGCATCAGACGACTCATACCAACAACCTGACGGCGCTGATCAAAGACTGGCTGCAGGCGAACCAGGAGCAGATAGAGCATTTCCTGAAAAGCAAGGACTTCAGCGATGCCATCAAAACCACCATGCCTAAGGTCTTCTCGGTAGTCAGCCAGACGGCAACGGTACTGATGAGTATCGTGGCATCGATGATTACCTTATTATATATGTTCTTCATCCTGCTCGATTATGAGACGCTGACAGCCAACTGGGTAAGAATCTTCCCTAAGAAGAACCGTCCGTTCTGGAGTGCGCTGATGAAGGATGTGGAGCGCGAGCTCAACAATTATATACGTGGTCAGGGACTGGTAGCGCTCTGCATGGGCATCATGTTCTGCATCGGTTTTACCATCATCGGTTTCCCGATGGCGATAGGTCTGGGCATTCTCATCGGCATCATGGACCTGGTTCCGTATCTCCATACCTTCGCCCTCATCCCTACGGCATTCCTTGCCATGCTGAAGGCTGCCGACACAGGTCAGAACTTCTGGCTGGTATTCGGTCTGGCTGTTCTGGTATTCTGTGTGGTGCAGGTCATCACCGACATGGTAGTAACCCCGAAGATCATGGGTAAGGCGATGGGATTGAACCCAGCCATTCTTCTCTTGAGTCTCTCAGTTTGGGGTGCACTTCTAGGCTTCCTCGGCTTGATAGTAGCCCTTCCGCTCACTACGCTCCTCATTGCCTACTGGCAGCGCTATGTAACGAAGGAGAAGCCGCAATATCATGAAGAAATGGGCGAAAATGTCCCGATTTCGGATAAAAATGAAGAAAATCAGTAAAAATATGGCAAAATATTTGGTTATTTCAGATTTTTGCCGTACCTTTGCACTCGCTTTTGAAACATAAAGCAGAAGATTGACTCGCTAGCTCAGCTGGTAGAGCACAACACTTTTAATGTTGGGGTCATGGGTTCGAGCCCCATGCGAGTCACAGATCTTCAAGAAAAAGGCTTTCCATTACGGAAAGCCTTTTTTTTGTTATATCCTATTACTGGATACTGCAGAAATTCCTTTTTAAAACATTTCAGCCTTAGCCTCTACCCTCTTCTCAACATCATCCGGAAGCTGAGGGAAGAAATCGTAGCCGGTGATACGCTCCACTTCATCTACTGAATTTACGAATTCCGTCTTCTTTCTGCCTTTCTGCGACTGGTTACGGCAGATAAAGCCGACGGCCTGCGGATTCTTGCCCGTATGAAGAACCACCTTGAAGAAGGCATCAGGCACTACCACCTTGTTCTTGCCCAACTTGCGATGCTCCTTATTCAGAAATATCGGTCCGCAGACTATATAAACCTTGCCATACTGCTTCGCCCAGTTGCGGCACTGCTGCTCTATCGTGTTCCATACACCCGCATTCAGACTGTGGTTCTGCGGACACATATTGGTCATCAGGAAACATTCGTCCATCGCCTGCTGACTCCATTTGTTGTCACCAGCCGGACACATGTGTCCCCTGTCAAAACCACTGTTGTAATAATCCGCCAAAGTTCCCACCGGTGCCGGCATATCCTCATCATCGGCAAACTTACCGCGCGGCAACTTACCAGATGCATGCTCCCCCGTCAGCACCCAGGCTACCCAATTCGGCTGTCGCGTATCATGATTATAAGATACGGTATAAGCCAACCGATGCTTGATGGTCTCCGATACCTTTACCTTAGATACCGGAATCTCCAGACCCTGCGCCTCCAGATTCGCCCCTTTTACAGGAATTTCCTGCTTATTCTCCTCTATAACAAGCGCCTTATCTTCAGTTGCCAACGAAGAAACCTTCGGCAAAACAGAAAACGCCACTACTGCGGCAACCGCCAACAGCCAAATTTTAAATGTACCTACTTTCTTTTTCATATCAGATTCATCATTATTTCATTTTCCATGAGACTCAGAGTCTACACTATTCATTCCGCTTTAAGGTGAATAATCCCTAAAATCTCCACAAAAGTAGTATTTTTATGCGAAAAAGAGAAAGAAAATCATAAATTTCTTGCGCATTTCAAAATAAAACACTAACTTTGCATCGCTATGTAGAACAAACCTAGACTTAAACAGTAAAAAGCTCAAGCAACTAAGAACTGCAAGTCAAAGGTTACGATACATTGGCAAAAGTGCTCTATGAAATGGACAATCGAAGAACATTAACAGAGATTAACTAAAAGTGATGCAAGTTTCCCGCCTTTTCTTGTTTTATACAAGGACTGAAGAGCCTCGGGCAACCATATCGGGGTGCATTTAGGCTGAGAAATATGAGAAAATAAGAATCAAAACATAATAGCAAAATGAAAAAAATCAAATTATTCTCAATGGTAGCTGCCTTCGTTGCAGCTTTCGCATTCACTTCTTGTAATACAGGCGATGATAACAGTTATAATAAGCCGCTTACAAAATCAGAAAAGGATGTATGCTATCTCAAGACAGCAGGTAGCCGCATGAGCAAACTCGCTTATATGAGCGACGAGCATGTTACAGAAAAAGACGGCAAAAAGGAATATTACGACACCTTAGGCGTTACTACAGATATCTATGGAAATGGCAAAGATACTGTAATGACTGTTCATAACTTCCCTGTAAAGATCTTCGCACGTTACATTCCTGAAAGTGCTGAAACGAAAGACCTGAAGGAAGCATTGAAGAAATGTGAGAATCCGGTTAGCTTCAAGAGTGTTGTATACTACTATTCAGTTACACCAGTTATCCAGTTCATGCTCTTCCCAGATGCTATTACTGTAAATCTGGAATATGGAGGTGCTACACATAAGGTTAAGTTCTATTGCTATTCTAGTGGAAACAGCCGATATACTTTCGGACAAGTTACCCAGGATAAAAGCAAGGTTGAAGCTTATTTGGTTGCTTATGGTTACGAAGTTGATCCAAAGGATGAGAAGAAACCAAATCCTAAAGCATTCAACTTTTATATGGCAGGAACCCAAATGCCAAATGGAACACAGATTAAGTTCTTCGAGCCATAAAGTTTAGAGCAAAAGAAATAAAGAAGTAAGAAACTTACACTTACAAATATATATATGTTAATACTCTCTTAAAAATTAAACAAAAAAGAAAACTATTAGAGGCGCAGTCTTCGTGAGAAGGTTGCGCCTTGTTGCATTTATACAAAGAACGCTTTTATTACT
>JAJWAL010000037.1:0-25405 GCA_021618535.1 Segatella copri
TTCTATAAAGGGTGAGGAATGTGAACGGTAAGCCGTTTTCATTCCTCATTTCTTTTTCTGTCACTTCCCATTCTGCCGGATTGATTTCCGGAAAGAATGTATCGGCATGTTCTGGTTCCTTTTCTACGATTGTGAGATAAAGCTTGTCTGCAAAAGGCAAAGCCTGTTCATATATGCTGGCTCCTCCGATGATGAAACATTCATCTGAAACTTCTTTGCTTCCAACCGCTTCTTTGCTTGCTGCCGCTTCTTTGTTTCCAACCTCTTCTTTCCTTGCTGCCAGCGCTTCTTCCAGAGAGGTGTATACTTCGCACCCTGCAATCTGCTCTCTTGTCTTCGAGATAACAATATTGCGGCGGTTGGGCAAGGCACCATTCGGCAGCGACTCAAATGTCTTTCTGCCCATGATGATCGTATGTCCAGTTGTGAGCATACGAAATCGGGTCATGTCCGATGGGATGGCGTAGAGCAACCGGTTCTGATATCCGATGGCTCTATGCACTTTTGATATACAGGCGATGATGCTGAGCATTTTTTATTTTAATGTTGAATGTTGAGTGTTGAATGTTGAATTATTCATTCTTGCTGTAAACTGTTAACTATAAACTATTAACTATAAACAGCTCTCCCGTCCCATGGCTACTCTTGATCTTCCACTCCTGCGGATAGAGGTTGTTGGCACGGTTGCCGATGTTCTTTTCCCATCCTATCGGAACCTGCCTGTAGGTTACCAGTACATAACCCTTAGGCGTATCGGCAGGCAGATTCACAGCCTCCTTGCGAAGGTAGCGGATGGCATCATCGTAGGATAACTCCACCTGAGGGAAGTTTTCTTTGTTGAGCATCGTAGAGAGGGCTAGAGCCTGGTCAGGGATGAGACCCTTTCCCTTGTCTGTTCCCAGTTTCACACCGGCATGCAGCACCTTCAGGTTCTTTTCAGCCTGGTCGTAGATGTCTTTCCATCTGCCCGGAATGGCGTAAACCGTCTCGTTGCTCTCTGCAGGCATCCATTCCGTATCAGCCTTCAGCCAGCCGCTCGGAATCTCCGGTCCCTTTCCCTTAGCCACCTTCTTGTCTTTCTTCTTCTTATCCTTCCTGTTCTCCTTGGCTGAAGAACCGGCTTCCCATTCGCCCTCTTTCTTCAGAATCGCCATAAACAGACCTTCGCCTCGCGAAACGCCAGGAATGAACCGGTAAACAGGGAAGTCGGTGCCCGTGAGGTTGCGGGTGATGTTCCATGCATCTTCTACACCCTCCAATGCCATCACTTCAGCACCAAGTTCTTCGCAAATCCAGCCCACGTTCTCCTCATCTTCGTGTGCATTGAAGGTGCAGGTAGAGTAAATCAGGATACCGCCTGGCTTCAGACAGTTCCAGATATCCGATACGATTTCGCGCTGCAGCTGCCAGCAGTTGTTCACATTCTGGGTACTCCATTCGCTGATAGCCCCTTCATCTTTGCGGAACATTCCTTCGCCGGAGCAGGGAACATCGGTAAGAATCACATCAAACTGCAGCTTCGATTTCTTGTAATCGCGGGGATAGTTGTTGGTAACAATCATATCCGGATGACCGAACTTCTGTACGTTCTCGGCAAGAATCTGCGAGCGGGTGCGCATCGGTTCGTTGCTGAAGAGCAGACTCCCTTCCGGCAAGGCAGCCCTTACGGCAGTCGACTTTCCGCCAGGGGCTGCACAGAGATCCAGCATCATCACCGGTTCTTTTACGTACTGTCGGATAGCCATATCTACAAACATAGATGAGGCTTCCTGCACATAATACAGGCCGGCATGCAATAGCGGATCGAAGGTGAATCCGGGACGGGTAGAGAGATAACGTCCGGTTTCCGGACACCAGGGAATCGGTTCGCCATCAGCATCCTTGCATTTAAAAGGATTGATGCGGATACTGGTTGGTGCCTCCTCTTCAAGGATAGCATGCTCCAGACGCTGATACAGCTTTTCGCCCATCAGCGACTGCGTATATGTTCTGAAATCTTCAGGTAATGTCTTCATTCTGTCTCTTTTTCTTTAATTTGTTTGCAAAAATAAGAAATTTTTTGTTTCTTTGCAACTAAATCGCGAAGAGATGCGTCTAAGAAGCAGAAATTTATGAAATAACAAGGTAAAACAATAAAAAAATAATGATATGAAGAAAGCAATATTGGCATTAGCGCTCGTTATGAGCATCGGAGCCACCCAAGTGTCTTTGGCGTCTTCTGCTCCAAAACATCGTTATCATCCAACTACCCAACAGGTAGACCGAAAGGCTGCTCCTGCATCTGCTGCACAGCCATCTGCTTCGAAGGATAAAGACGACGAGGCATTGGAGGCTTATTCTGATACAACCAGTACAGATTCGGCTAACTATGATGATTATGATGAGAATGATAATAGATCTGTTCATTCTAGATACAGTTTAGGCAACTATGATGATCCGTTCGATTTCATCGGTTCGGTATTTGGTGGCGGAGCGCTGGCTGTTATGATTATTTTCTGTATCATCTTCGGTCTGCTGTTTGTCTTTGCTCCGCTGATCATCGTATTTCTGGTTATCAGATATCTGATTCGCCGCCATAACGACCGGATGAAACTGGCAGAGATGGCGATGGAGAAGGGCATCAATGTTCCGGAAAGCGACCGGCCGATAGACAAGCAGAGCGATGAGTATCTGGTAAAGCGTGGATTGAGAAATGCCTTCCTGGGAGCCGGCTTGTGCGCCATGTTTGCCTGGTGGAATGCTGATTTCCTGGCTGGCATCGGAGCCCTGGTCTTCTTCTATGGCATCGGTCAGACCGTTATCGGTTCACTTCCTGCCATCAAGGACTGGTGGAAGAACCGTCATGGCGATCAGGGCACGGGATATAATGGTACTCCGGTGTAAAAATCAAACAACAATTATTAGTTAATACATATATATAAGGTGGAAAAGTTATCCGATATCTCTCTCGTCACGAAGGTGGTGATGCTTCATGACCGCAAGTCGTTCGACCTGCTGGTCAGGAAGTATCAGTCACCCATTCGTGGGTTCTTCCTGCGGCAGACGCTGGGGGATGCGCAGCTGAGTGACGACTTGGCGCAGGATACCTTTGTAAAGGCATATACCCATCTGTCTAGTTTCAGGGGAACAGCCTCTTTCTCCACCTGGCTCTACCGCATAGCCTATAATGTATGGTATGATTATACCCGCAGTCATAAGGAGACGCAGGACATCGATACGCCTGCCGTTTCCAACAGGAATGCACAGGGCGCCAATGCCGGATTGAAGATGGATTTGATGAAAGCCCTACAGATATTGGGCGAAAATGAACGTACATGCATCACGCTGCAGCTGATGGATGGACTCTCTATAGATAAGATTGCAGAGGTGACGGGAATGGCGCAAGGCACCATCAAGTCGCATCTCTCTCGTGGAAAACAGAAACTTGCAAGTTACTTAAAACAGAATGGTTATGACCGATAAGATAAATGATAATAAGTTGAAGAACATAAACGAAGAGCCGTTGAGCCTTCAGGATGAAGAGCTCTTGCAGCAGTTCTTTGCCGATTGCCAGATGTCTGAGATTCCCGATGACGGATTCTCCGACAGGGTGATGCATGCCTTGCCGGCTTTACCTGAAACAGAAACAGAGATGTCGCTGGTTAAGCGCCAGCGCCTGGAACATTTATGGACGGCAGCTTGTGTGGCAGCCGGCATCATCATAGCCGTAGTCTGCCAGGGCTGGGAGCAGATTCAGGGCTGGCTTTTCTCTATGAAGATAGATTTCCTCCTCTCCGGCTCCCGTGCGCTTACGCATGTGGCAGATTCCATCGCCCACTCTCAGAATCTCCTGATGGTGCTGGCTGGCATCGTTGTCCTCATCATGGTTTGGGGATATAATGAGCTGGCTGATGCGCGTCAGTAGGCTTCTTCCCTGAAATCAATTGTATGAATGATCAACTCTTTCTATTAGCAGAATAGTTTTTAGTGCTAATAGAAAGAGTTTTTTATTACTATAAATATCATCTTTATACTCTTGAAATCTCCGTTCAAAGCTTTTGAATGTCCGTTCAGTGTCTTTGAACGGACATTCAATGACTTTGAACGGACATTCAATGTCTTTGAACGAAGATTTAATATTGCTGAATATAGAAAAACAAATAGGTGCTGCTACTTTTTCAGTAGAGCACCTATGCTTATGATATCGGTTTCTAAAACAATTTATAGGTAGTGCGGAGCACTTTGAACTCGGTTCGGCGGTTCAGCTGGTTGCAGATTTCCTGATGCTCCTTGCTCTGCTTCAGGATAAACTCTTCGCTGAGCACATCGCCTTCCTTGAGCCAAGGATACTTCTCGGTGAGTTTCTTGCGCACATTCTTCGGCTTCTCCTTGCCGTAGCCCACAGGGGTGAGTCGCTCTTTCTCTATGCCGTGTTTTATCAGATAGTCTACTACCGATTGGGCGCGGCGCTGAGACAGATGCTTGTTATATTCGCTGTTTCCCTTGTAGTCGCAATGGGCGCTGAGCTCGATGGTAACGTGCGGGTTCTCTTTCAGCAGCATTACCAGCTGGTCGAGGGCTGTTGTACTGGCTTCGGTAAGGGTTGCCTTGTCGAAATCGTAGAAGATGTTGTCGATGAGGACAGGGGCTGTAATGGAAGCCAGCGGGAACTGGAGCACGTATTCCTTACTCTCTTTAGCCGAATCAACCCGAAGTTCCTCCTTGTGGTTGAGGTAGCCTTTGCAGGATGCCATCACCAGATAGTCGACATGCGGATTGATAGGCAGAACAAACGAACCGTCGCCCTTGACGGAGAGTTTCCTGTTCGTTCCGTCGTTGCCTACGATTCTCACCTCAGCGGCAGGCAGTTCATAACCGTCTTTCTCGTAAACCCATCCCTTCATCGTGGTAACAATCTCCGGATTTTCGAAGGAGTAGATATGATCGTAGCCTCTTCCGTCTTTTCTGTTGGAGCAGAAGAAACCCTGGTTGTGGAGTCCCTCGAAAGTCATTCCGAAGTCATCGGCTTCTGTATTCAGCGGATAGCCGGGGTGGGTAAGTTCATATTTGCGGGTGGTGGAATTCACTTTGGCGATATAGATGTCGAGTCCGCCCATTCCTACATGCCCGTTGCTGCTGAAGTAGAAGTCGCCGTTAGGACGGAAGGTAGGGAACATCTCGTCGCCTGGGGTGTTGATAGGTTCGCCCAGGTTCTCTACACCACCCAGTCCGGCAGGAGTGATGCGCACTCGCCAGATGTCGAGACCGCCCTTTCCGCCCGGCATATCTGATACGAAATAGAGCCATTCGCCATCAGGGGAGATGGCAGGATGGGCAAAACAGCTGAGCGTATCTTTGCTGATTTCCAGATTCGAAGGCTTGCTCCAGGCTGCGTCTGAGCGGTTGGAGGTGACGATTTGGGCATAGCGGGGCGATGCTGGATCGGTGGTACACTGGGTGAGGTACATCTGCTTGCCGTCTGGGGTAAAGCAGCATGCGCCCTCTTCGTAGTCGGTGTTGAGACCGGTTCCTATGGCTTCCGGCTTGCTCCATTTGCCTTTGTCATCCTTTTCAGAGAAGAAGATGTCGGCAGATTTCGTTCCCGTTACTCCGTTCAGGTCGCTGCCCTGCGCTTCGTTACGGGTTGAGGTGAAATAGAGCTGGCTGTAGTCATCGCTGAGGAACATCGGCGAATAGTCGTCTCTTCGGGAATTGAAAACATCCATCCGCTTTACTTTGTACCGGCTTCCTTCCTTTTTCCAGACTGGGGCTTTTCGTGCCGATTCGAGTCCGTTCTTTACCAGTATGTTGTCGGGCATGGAATCGAGCAGGAATTCGAATTCCTTGGCAGCCTGTTTGTAACTTCCGTTCTTCAGGAGAAGCCGGGCGTAAGCCAGACGGTCGTTGAGGTCTGCCTGCTTGTATCGGATGGCATTGCTGTAGGCAGCCAGTGCCTTTGGCGTACTGTTGATTTTATCATAGCAGCGTGCCATCTTCAGAGCCACCTTGCCCCGGGCAGCCCGCTCTTTGGTAGGTGTCTTGGTGTACACCTTTTTATATTGGGTTGCCGCATCGAAGTATTCGCCTAAAGAAAGATGCTTGTCTGCTTTCTTCAGGTTCTGTTCAATGCCGCAACTTATCAGAAAGAGGCAGCTGATTGCTGTTATGATTTGATAAAATCTTATTTGTTTCATACAGGAACAACTTAATTATTTTACTGAACTTTCGCAAGCAACTCTCCCACACGCCCTGAAAGGGCAGAAACCCCTAGCCCAGGGCAACGCCCTGGGTATAGTAGCAGTCTGCAAGGCGCCCTGTAAGGGCAAAAGCCTTATAAATTGCCTCGTTCTTTGAAGCTTTTGCCCTTACAGGGCGACAGGTTTGCGTCCATAATGACCCAGGGTGTTGCCCTGGGCTAGGGGCTTCTGCCCTTTCAGGGCGTGCAGTTGTTGCGTTGATTTACATCTGTGAGAATGGCTGGCGATATTGGCAGCCTGCCTTCCAGTTGCTGCAGCCATAGGCGGTCTTGCCCTTGATGATGACGCCCTTGCCACAAAGCGGACATGGTTTGCCAACCATTGGGTCGGCAGCTGGAGCCGGCTGAGCAGGGGCATTCTGAGAATCTGTATTCTGTGCTGCAGCCTTATCGGCTTTCTTGGCAGGAGCTTTCTTGGTTGGAGTTTTCTTGGCAGCCGGTTTTTTCTTGAGGTCTTCCTCTGTCATGATGGTCACTCTCCGGTTGCTGTTGTCAGACAATACATCGATGACTATCTTGTTGATCTGTTCTTTCAGTCCGTTGATGAAGTCGGCAGGATCGTAGGTCTTGTGTTCGATGTCGCGGAGTTTCTTCTCCCAGATACCGGTCAGCTCGCAACTCTTCAGCAGTTCCTCATGGATGGTGTCGATGAGTTCGATGCCTGTCGGGGTTGCCATCAGATTCTTGCGCTGGCGACGGATGTAGTGGCGCTTGAAGAGGGTCTCGATGATGCCGGCACGGGATGATGGTCGGCCGATTCCGTTCTCCTTCAATGCAGCACGCAGCTCTTCGTCTTCTACGAATTTACCGGCAGTCTCCATCGCACGGAGCAGGGTTGCCTCGGTATAATACTTAGGTGGCGTGGTCCATTTCTCCGTCAGGGTAGGCTGATGTTCTCCCGATTCGCCTTTCACGAAAGATGGGAGGGTTCTTTCTTCCACCACTTCCTTCTTGGTGCCGTTTCCTAAGTCTGCATTTCCGTTGGCGTTATCTGAAGCATCATCGTCATCTGTATTCTTTGCATCCTTGGCATAGACTACTCGCCAACCTGGTTCCAGAATTTCCTTACCGCTCACCTTGAACTCTATCTTCTCCGGTTTGGGTCCGTCTTCGTTGATTACCTCGCCGAGAACGGTGGTGGTGGAGAATTTACAATCCGGATAGAACACGCTGATGAATCGCTTGGCGATGAGGTCATAGACGTTTGCCTCCATATCGGTGAGTCCGGTTGGTGGAACACCGGTTGGGATAATGGCGTGGTGGTCGGTTACCTTGCTATTATCGAAAACCTTCTTGCTCTTCGGCAATTTCTTGCTGATTGTTGCGAGCTGCTGGATGAGCGGGAGGTATTTCTGCTGACTCATGATCTTTGCCTGACTTACTCCGTTCAGAATCTGCGGACATTTCGGATAGATATCGTCGGTCAGGAACTGGGTGTCTACACGAGGATAAGTGGTGTACTTCTTCTCGTAGAGACTCTGGATGAGTTTCAGCGTAATATCGGCTGAATAGGCAAACTTCTTGTTGCAATCCACCTGCAGCGAGGTGAGGTCGTAGAGATGAGGCGGCGCCTCGTTTCCCTTTTTCTTGCTTACATCTGTAACGGTGAATGGTTTGCCGGCGATGGTGCTGAAAGCTTTCTCGCCTTCCTCCTTGCTGGTAAACTTGCCGCTGGTGGCGGTAAACTGGGTGTCGCGGTAGATGGTGGCGAGTACCCAGTAAGGTTCGGAAACGAAGTTGTCGATTTCCTTCTGGCGGTTTACGATCAGGGCAAGGGTAGGGGTCTGCACCCGACCGATGCTGAGCACCTGTCGGTTCTGTCCGTATTTCAATGTGTAAAGTCGGGTGGCGTTCATACCGAGAATCCAGTCGCCGATGGCACGGGAAAGTCCGGCAAGATAGAGTGACTGATATTCCCCCTGGTCTTTCAGTTCCTGGAATCCCTGCTTGATGGCTTCATCGGTCATGGATGAAATCCACAATCTCTTGACAGGGCATTTCGCCTGCGCCTTCTGCATCACCCATCTCTGGATAAGTTCTCCTTCCTGTCCGGCGTCACCGCAGTTGATGATGCTGTCGGCAGCCTGCATCAGTTTCTCAATGGTAGCAAACTGCTTCTTGATGCCTTCATCGTTGATGAGCTTGATACCGAATCGCTGTGGAATCATCGGCAACGCCGAAAGGCTCCAATGCTTCCACATCGGAGTATAATCATCCGGTTCCTTCAGCTCACAAAGGTGGCCGAAGGTCCATGTTACTTGGTAACCATTACCTTCCATATAACCGTCGCGTGCCGTGGTAGCCCCGATGATTCGGGCGATATCCTTAGCCACGCTCGGTTTCTCTGCTATACAAACTATCATGTTTTATTCTTATTTCTGTTTGCAAAGGTACAATAAAATAATGAGATAGCCATCATTTCAGCTCCTTTTTCTCATTGCCGGGAATAAAAAAGCCCTGTAAGGCCCAAGCCTTACAGGGCGTATTTCATATAAATCTGCGTGCGATTACTCGTACTCCTGCCAGCTCTTAATCTGAAGCTGATCCTGGCTCATTGTGCAGAATGCCTCGATGAAGGCGGAAGCCAGACGGGCATTGGTGAACAGAGGAATGTTGTGGTCGATGGCGCCACGACGGATTCTGTAACCATTGGTGAGCTCACGCTTGGTATGATTCTTAGGGATGTTGACGATGAGGTCGAACTTGTGGTCAGCAATCATCTGCATCACGTTAGGGAGATCCTTGTGCTCCTCATCAGGCCATCCTACGGCTGTAGCCTTCACGTTGTTCTCGTTCAGGAACTTCGCTGTACCGGCTGTAGCGTAGATGGTGTAACCATTCTTCACCAGCGCCTGGGCAGCGTCGAGCAGAGAAGCCTTCTCCTTGGCACCACCGCTTGAAAGCATGATGCCCTTATCCTTAGAAGGAATCTTGTAGCCGGTAGCAATCAATGAGTTGAGCAATGCCTCCTCGAAAGTATCACCCATACAACCTACCTCACCGGTAGAACTCATATCCACACCCAAAACAGGGTCGGCGTTCTGCAAACGGGCGAATGAGAACTGTGAAGCCTTCACACCCATGCGGTCGATATCGAAGGCAGACTTGTCTGGCTTCTGATATGGAGCATCGAGCATGATGCGGGTAGCAGTCTCGATGAAGTTGCGCTTCAATACCTTGCTGACGAATGGGAATGAGCGGGATGCACGGAGATTACACTCGATAACCTTCACATCGCGACCCTTAGCCAAGTACTGGATATTGAAAGGACCAGAGATGTTGAGCTCCTTGGCAATGGCACGTGAAATCTTCTTGATCTGACGGGCTGTAGCGAAGGAAATCTGCTGAGCAGGGAAGGTCATGGTAGCGTCACCAGAGTGAACACCCGCATACTCTACGTGCTCTGAAATACCATACTCTACAATCTCACCGTTCTGAGCCACACCGTCGAACTCAATCTCGTTGGTCTCTGTCATGAACTGGGAGATAACTACTGGGTACTCCTTAGAAACCTCAGAAGCTGCCTCCAGGAAGCGACGCAACTCATCGTCATCGTGGCAAACGTTCATGGCTGCACCGGAAAGAACGTAAGATGGACGAACGAGAACAGGATAGCCTACCTCGTCGATGAACTTCTGAACATCCTCCATAGAGGTGAGGGCGCTCCACTTAGGCTGGTCGATGCCCAACTTATCGAGCATGGCAGAGAACTTACCACGGTTCTCGGCACGGTCGATGTTGACAGGAGATGTACCCAGGATTGGCACAGACTGGCGATGGAGCTTCATTGCCAGGTTGTTTGGAATCTGACCACCTACAGAAACAATCACGCCACGTGGTGACTCCAGGTCGATGACATCGAGTACACGCTCGAATGAAAGCTCATCGAAGTAGAGGCGGTCGCACATATCGTAGTCGGTAGATACGGTCTCCGGGTTGTAGTTGATCATGATTGACTTGTAACCCAACTTGCGTGCTGTGTTGATAGCGTTTACTGAACACCAGTCGAACTCTACAGAAGAACCGATGCGGTAAGCACCCGAACCGAGAACGATGACAGACTTCTCGTTCTTGTAGTAGTTGATGTCGTAACCCTCTACGGCGTAAGTCATGTAGAGATAGTTGGTGAGGTCAGGATGCTCGCTTGCCACAGTAGGGATGCGCTTCACGGCTGGCAGAATGTTCAACTTCTTACGCTGGGCACGAACTGCGAGCACCTCCTTCTCCATATTGGTGTTCTGAGTCTTCAATACGAAGCGGCCAATCTGGAAGTCAGAGAAGCCCAATACCTTAGCCTCGCGCAATACCTCGGCAGGAATCTCCTCCAGAGTATTGTATTCAGAAAGCTTGTGCTTGTAATCTACGATATTCTTCATGCGCTCGATGAACCAAGGGTCAATCTTGGTCAACTCCTCGATGCGCTCGATGGTGTAACCTTCCTCCAAAGCCTGAGCGATGGCGAAGATACGCAGGTCGGTAGGGTTAGAAAGCTCCTCATCCAGGTTATCAAACTTGGTGTGGTCGTTGCCTACGAAACCGTGCATGCCCTGACCAATCATACGGAGACCCTTCTGGAGCATCTCCTCGAATGAACGGCCGATAGACATGATTTCGCCTACAGACTTCATGGAAGATCCAATCTTGCGGCTTACACCGGCAAACTTGGTAAGGTCCCAACGAGGAATCTTGCAGATCATATAGTCGAGTGATGGAGCCACATAAGCTGAGTTAGGAGTCCCCATCTCGCCAATCTGGTCGAGTGTATAACCGAGGGCAATCTTAGCTGCAACGAAGGCGAGCGGATAACCTGTAGCCTTAGAAGCAAGGGCAGAAGAACGGCTCAAGCGAGCATTGATCTCGATGATACGGTAGTCGTTGGTCTCAGCATTGAAAGCATACTGGATGTTGCACTCACCCACGATGTTGAGGTGACGCACGCACTTCACGGCGATGTCCTGCAACATCTTCACCTGCTCGTCGGTAAGAGAACAGGTTGGAGCCACAACGATAGATTCACCTGTGTGGATACCCAGTGGGTCGAAGTTTTCCATAGAGGCAACGGTGAAGCAGCGGTCGTTCGCATCACGGATGCACTCAAACTCAATCTCCTTCCAACCCTTCAAGCTCTCCTCAACGAGTACCTGAGGTGCGAAAGTGAAGGCAGATTCAGCAATCTCCTTGAACTCCTCTTCAGTCTTGCAGACACCAGAACCGAGACCACCCAGTGCATAGGCAGAACGGATCATGATAGGGTAGCCGATGTTGCGTGCCGCAGCCACAGCCTCCTCCATGTTCTCGCAAGCGTGGCTTACTGGAACCTTGAGGTCAACCTTGTTGAGCTCCTTTACGAAAAGGTCGCGGTCTTCTGTGTTCATGATAGCCTCTACAGAGGTACCCAACACATCTACACCGTACTCCTTGAGCACACCGTTGAGGTAAAGCTCAGTACCAACGTTCAAACCCGTCTGACCACCCCAAGCCAGCATGATGCCGTCAGGGCGCTCCTTCTTGATAATTTCAGTTACAAAAAAAGGTGTCACCGGCAAGAAATAAACCTTGTCAGCAATACCTTCACTTGTCTGAATTGTAGCAACGTTTGGATTAATGAGGACGGAACTAATACCCTCCTCGCGCAAAGCCTTGAGAGCCTGCGAACCGGAATAGTCAAACTCACCTGCCTGGCCGATCTTCAAAGCACCGGAACCCAGAACGAGGACTTTCTTAAGCTGTTTCTTCATCATTTATATAACTATAAGTTTGTTCTTTATATGTCTTATTATTTATGTTTTTAGCAACTAAACAGTATTTGCGTTAGTTCACAAATGGTAGACACACTATTTCTAGATGCAAAGTTACGCTATTTATTTGATTATTCCAAATTTTCTGCAAATCTTTACAGTTAAATAACATCAATTATTATTATTTCTTCTCTAGAATGTCGTATTTTTGCAATTATTTTGTTACTTTTGCAGCGGCTTTTAGTCATGTAGAAAAAGAATAAAAATAGCAAACAAGATAAATATAACAACAATGAAAGTCGGATTATTCGTCCCTTGTTATGTGGATGCCCTTTACCCTGAAGCGGGTGTGGCTACATACAAGTTGCTTAAGCATTACGGACTAGACGTGGGTTATCCCGAAAAACAGACTTGCTGCGGCCAGCCAATGGCTAATGCGGGTTTTCAGGACAAGTCGGAGAAGGTCATAGAGACATTTGATGAGCTGTTCAAGGATTACGATTATATCGTAGCTCCTTCTGCCTCATGTGCCGCTTACGTAAAGGTGTATTATCCTAAAATCCTTGAGGGTAAGCACGAGTGTATTTCCTCCAAGAAGATTATGGATGTCGTGGAGTTCCTTCACGATGTGCTGAAGGTGGATCATGTCCCGGGCAAGTTCCCGCATGTGGTGAGTGTACACAACAGTTGTCACGGTGTGCGCGAACTGGGATTGTCATCTCCTTCTGAGCGCCACATCAAGCCGTTCAACAAGATTATCGACCTTTTAAATATGGTGGAAGGCATTACCATCCACGAACCGGAGCGCAAGGATGAGTGCTGCGGATTTGGCGGTATGTTCTCTATTGAGGAACCTGCCGTTTCTACCCGTATGGGCGAGGACAAGATCAAGCGCCACATGGCTACAGGCGCTGAGTTTGTTACCGGACCGGATTCTTCCTGTCTGATGCACATGGCTGGAATCGCCAAGAAGGAGAATATGCCGATCAAGTTTATTCATGTTGTTCAAATATTAGCTGCAGGACTATGAGTACAGAACATTCCAAGAGAGCTGCGAAGTTTACGCAGAACGTAGAGAAGACCACCTGGCACGACGCTACCTTCTGGTCTGTTCGTCAGAAGAGAGATAAGATGGCGCAGGAACTTCCTGAGTGGGAAGATCTCCGCGAGCATGCGTCTGAAATCAAGATGCATACGATTACCCATCTTGCCGATTACCTCGATATGTTTTCCAAGAATCTGGAGAGCCGCGGGGTAAAGGTTCACTGGGCAAAGGATGCACAGGAATTTAATGAGATTGTGCTCGGTATCCTGAAGGATCATAACGTGAAGAAGATGGTGAAGTCGAAGTCGATGCTCACCGAGGAGTGCGAGATGAATCCTTATCTGGAGCACCACGGCATTGACGTGGTGGAGACCGACCTGGGTGAGCGCATCATCCAGCTCTTGCATCAGAAGCCTAGCCATATCGTGATGCCTGCCATCCACCTGAAGCGTGAGGAGGTAGGTAAGATGTTCGAGGAGAAGGGTATCTCCAAGGAAATCGGCAACTACGATCCTACTTACCTGACCCGCTGTGCCCGTCATCATCTCCGCGACCAGTTTATGGAAGCTGGAGCTGGTATGACCGGATGTAACTTCGGTGTGGCTGCCACTGGCGATTGCGTGGTTTGCACCAACGAGGGTAATGCGGATATGACCACTTCCATGCCTAAGCTCCATATCGTAGCGATGGGTATTGAAAAACTGGTTCCTGATTATAAGTCTTTGGCTGTATTCCAGCGTCTGCTTTGCCGCTGCGGAACCGGTCAGCCTACCACCGCCTTCACTTCTCATTTCCGTCAGGCTCGTCCGGGTGCTGAGATGCATGTAGTATTGGTGGATAACGGCAGAAGCGACATTCTTGCTGATAAGGACCACTGGCAGACGTTGAAGTGTATGCGCTGTGGTGCCTGCATGAACACCTGTCCGGTTTATCGTCGTTCGGGCGGTTACAGTTACACCTATTTTATACCGGGTCCTATCGGTGTGAACCTGGGTATGCTGAAGAATCCGCAGAAGTACAGCGATAATGTTTCGGCTTGTACCTTGTGTCTGTCATGCGATAATGTCTGTCCTTCCAAGGTAGGACCGGGTTCTCAGATTTACGTCTGGCGCCAGAGTCTGGAGAAGTTGGGTAAGGCTGATCCTGTCAAGAAGGCGATGTCGAATGGTATGAAGTATCTCTTCGACCGTCCTGCGCTCTTCACCACTGCCCTGAAGTTTGCTCCGCTTGTCAATCTGGTTCCTGAATGCTGTACGCACTTCAGCAATTGGAATGCCTGGGGCATCGGTCATGCCATGCCTGAGTTTGCAAAGAAGAGTTTCCATCAGCTTTGGAAAGAAGGAAAGGTGAAGTAGTGGGTCATCATAAAGTTCAAAGTTCAAATTTCAAAGTTCAATGAAGAAAGAAGATTTCCTGAACAAGTTGCGTAAGAATACGCACGTTCAATTCGATATGCCTGCCGTAGATGTGAAGGGTATCCAGTATGAGGATACGCTGAAACAGTTTATTGAGATGACGGAATCGGTAGGTGGCCACGTGATAGAGGCTAAGGAAGGTGAGAGTCTGGATGAACTGGTGAAGAAGGCTTATCCGGAAGCCAAGGTCTTTGCTTCCAACCTGCCTGAGATTACGATTGCCCAGAAGAATCCTGATACGGTGGCTGAGGCTAACGACCTGAATGGTACTGATGTGGGTATTGTTCGTGGTGAAGTGGGTGTTGCCGAGAATGGTTGCATCTGGATTCCTCAGACCATGAAGGAGAAAGCGGTGCTTTTCATCTCAGAATATCTTGTGATATTCCTTGAAAAAGAGAAGATTGTGAACAATATGCATGAGGCTTATGCCCGTATTGAGATGGATCCGAAGTACAATTTCGGTATTTTCATCAGTGGTCCTTCTAAGACTGCCGATATTGAGCAGGCACTGGTAATGGGTGCGCAAGCTGCTCGTGGTGTGACAGTTATACTCTTGTAAAAGGCAGAAATCCCGAAGCTCACTATCGTGTGAACTTCGGGATTTCTCTTTATACTGTCCATTCATAGGTGTCGTAAACCACGCCTCTTCCTCCATAACCTTCCTTGTGGGCGATGAGGCCTTCGTTGATCCAGGCTCCCTGCTGTTCCGTAGAACTGCCGAAGTCCAGATAGGGATAATCGGGGTAATCATGATACATAATCTGTTCGTAGATAGCCTCCATGGCTCCGAATTCCTTTCCCTCATCGTTGGTAGAACTATATTGTCCGTGTACCACTTGCTGGGTAATATAAAAGGTGAGGCCTCCTATAATGTGCCCGTTGCGATAAGCATTGTATTGGATGATATTCTCGGGGAATCGGCTTTTCAGAAGTTCCATTTCCTGAAGCGTGTGTACCGGTTTGGCACCAAATCGCTTTTCCAGGTTCTCATTCAATACCTCCCAGAATTCCGACAGGCTTGCATCTCTCACTACGGTCACTCCATTCTGATGAGCCTTCTTCAGGCGGCGCAGGTGGTCTTTGCGCCAGCGCAATTTCTGCTGCATGAAGATGGTTGTGCCGATATTGCGGAGCGAAAGATAGGCCTTGCATTTCCAGAAGATGGCGTAGAGATCTTCTTCTGAAGGATGGAGATGATAGATCCAGGGAATAGGACGATACTGTACCTTCTCGAAACCCTGAAGGCGCAGATAGACATTCAATTCCTCAAAGAGTTGGCAGACATCTGAAATCGTGACGTGGATGTTCATGATCAGTCCGCCATAGGTGAGTCCGAAATGTGAGCAGAGGGTCTTGCCTACCTGATGGGCTGGCAGGATGGAGTGGAGCTTTCCCTTCTTGAAGAATAGGAGAGAATAGTCCTTGAACCTATCGGAATGGTAATCCATATAGTTGCGGTAAAAGAGAAACGTAGCGTTTCGGGCTTTTGCCACATACTCATCCCATTGCTGGCGATATTCGGGGGTGTATTTGATGATTTCAAACATGATGTCTTGCATATCTGAGGTATTCGTCATATTCGCGTATGTAGTCTTCTTCCTTAAACTTTTGGGAAGCCAGAACCAGACACAGTGAGCCGGAAGAGAAATCATCCAGTGTTCGCCAGATATTGACATCTACGAACAGTCCCTCCCAAGGGTGGTTGAGATGATAGGTCTTCTTCTGTTCTCCATTATCCAGTGTTACCGAAAAGGAACCGCTGGCTGCTATGATGAATTCCTGGCATTCCTTGTGAGCATGGCCACCGCGACTTTCTCCGCCCGGAACATCATAGGTCCAGTAGGTACGGGCAATGGCAAAGGGAATATGCGTTTCTCCCTCTGCCACTGTCAGGTTGCCTCTTGGGTCGAATATCTTGGGTAATGTGATAATTCTTCCTAATTCTTTCATGTCTTATTTCTTCATGTATGGGTCGGTTCCCAATACAGTTTTTGCCAGACGCTTTGCCTTGTCGCGAAGCTGGTTGAGGTCATCGCCCTTTTCGCCGTAGCAGAGTACGACGCCCATGCGGCGACCTACGTGAGCCTCTGGCTTGCCGAAGATACGGATGCGGGTGTGGTCTTCCTTCAAGGCATCGAGCATATTGTAGTTTAATGGCTCGGTGCTTTCCTCTGGCGAGAGGATGACGGCAGAACAGCCGATGTGCTCCAGATGGATTCCGGCGATAGGCAAGCCCATCACGGCACGGAAATGGAGTTCAAACTCGCTCAGGTTGGTGGTGTGACCGAGGGTTACCATACCTGTATCGTGTGGACGAGGACTCAACTCTGAGAAGATAACCTCGCCCTGCTTGCTCAGGAAGAACTCTACGCCCCAGAGACCGGCACCAGTCAGCGCCTTGGTTACTTCACCTGCAATGTGCTCAGCCTTCTTCAAAGCCTCCTCAGGAATCTGGAATGGCTGCCAACTCTCGCGGTAGTCGCCGCCCTTCTGTACATGACCGATTGGTGGACAGAAGAGGGTAGGACCGTCTTTCTGGGTGACGGTGAGGAGGGTGAACTCAGAATCGAAGTCGATGAATTCCTCGATAATCACTTCTTTCACGTCGCCGCGACCTTCTTCCATAGCCTCCTTGTAAGCTTCTACAAGTTCATCGTCGTTGTGAACATAGCTCTGACCATGTCCGCTTGAACTCATCAGAGGCTTCACTACGCATGGGAAACCGATTTCATCGGCAGCGTTCTTAAACTCCTCGAAGGTCTTGGCATAGAAATACTTGGCTGTGCGCAGACCCAGTTCCTTGGCGGCAAGGTCGCGGATGGCACGGCGGTTCATGGTGTAGTTCACGGCACGGGCAGAAGGCACAACCTGAATGCCCTCCTTCTCGAAGTCGAAGAGTCGCTCGGTGCGGATCGCTTCAATCTCAGGCACGATGATGTCTGGGTGATGTTTCTCTACCACTGCGGTCAATGCGTCGCCATCGAGCATCGAGAACACTTCCCGCTCGTCGGCTACCTGCATGGCTGGTGCATTGTCATACTTGTCGCAAGCGATGACGTACTGTCCTGCTCGCTTTGCGGCGATGGTAAATTCTTTGCCCAGTTCGCCTGAGCCCAAAAGCATAATCTTCTTCATTTATATGATGTTTAATGTTTTATGTCCCTAAAATTAATCACTAATCACTACTAATTAATCACTAAGTCCGAATTTCTTTCTGATAAATTCTGCGATAAACTTCTCTGTTTCTTCGATTCCCAGATGGCTGCTGTTGATGCAGAGGTCGTAGCTCTCGCTGTGTCCCCACTTCTTGCCTGTATAGTAATCGTAGTAAGAGGCGCGCTGCTCCTCGTGGCTTTCGATGAACTTGCGGGCAGTGGCTCTGTCGATGTTCTTTCGCTTGCATACTGCCTTGATGCGGTCGTCGATATTGGCGGTGATGAAGATGTTGATCACGTTCTTGTAATCACGCAGCACATAGTCGGCTGTTCTGCCCACAAACACGCAGTTGCCCTCATCGGCAGCCTTTCTGATGGCGTCGCTCTGGAACTTGTACAGACCTTCCTGCGAGAAGTCGTTGTGATAGAAATTGTTATCGTTCAGGAAGGGCAGATGGGTATGGAAGAGAGACTTGAAGAATCCCTTCTGCTCATCGTTCTGCTCGAAGAATTTCTCAGAGAATCCACTCTCCTTGGCGGCAAGATTCAGCAGCTCACGGTCGTAACATTTGCAACCGAAATCCTCCGCCAGCTTCTCGGCGATGATATGGCCGCCGCTACCTATCTGGCGACCTACGTTTATGATAATCTTTTCCATTTACTTTGAACTTTGAGATTTGAACATTGAACTTTATGAATAGTAAAACCGTTAATCATTAATCACTAATCACTAACTTTCATGTTTTCTTTATGTTGTCTTTTCAACTTGTTCATGTACCATGACATTACGATGGCAGCGATGACTGCGGCTGAGAAGTCGGAGATAGGCATACTGTACCATACTCCATCAATGTCCCATATCATCGGCAGGAAAGCCAGGAGCGGCAGGAGGATGAGCAACTGTCTCGACAAGGAGAGGAAGATACTGATCTTCACCTTTCCGATGCACTGGAAGAAGTTGGTGATAACCATCTGGAATCCGATGACCGGGAAGCAGAACATCACCACTCTGATCGCCTTAATACCCAAGTCTATCAGTTGCTTATCGGTTGTAAACAGTCGTGCGCAGTAGTAAGGCAGGAACATCGCTATCAGCCAGCCCGTTACCATGATGGCGGTGGCGGCAATGATGCTCAGATTCAGTACGCGCATCAGACGGTCCAGTTTCTGGGCTCCATAGTTGTATCCGGCTATAGGCTGCATTCCCTGGTTTACGCCGAATACGAACATGATGAACACCATTGCAATACCGTTGGCTATTCCGTAGGCACCCACGGAGAGGTCGCCTCCGAAACGCACCAGCTGGTTGTTGATGAAGATGACGATGATGCAGGCGCACACGTTCATCAGGAAAGGCGAAATGCCGATGGAAAGGATTTTGTCCACGAGCTTTCTCTTCAGTTTGTAGATGCCTTTCTTCATGTGGAGCAGCTCGTTCTTGTTGCTGAAGAGCTTGAACTGCCAGCACAGCGCCATCAGCTGCGATAGGATGGTGGCGATGGCAGCTCCCTGTATTCCCCATTTGAAGACGAGGATGAAGAGCGCATCCAATATCACGTTCATTACCACCGTGAAGATGGTGGCGTACATCGCCTGCTTCGGCTTGCTCGCCACCCTGAGCAGGGAGTTCATGCCGAAATACATGTGGCTCACCACATTGCCCAGCAGGATGATGACCATGTACTCATGAGCATAGATGAGCGTCTGGTCGCTGGCTCCGAAGAATCTCAGGATAGGGTCGAGGAAGAGCAGACAGATGATGCTCAATCCGATACCGATGATGAGATTCAGTGAAATCGTGTTACCCAGAATGTTTTGCGCTGTGGCATAGTCTTTTTGTCCCAACTTCACGCTGATGGCAGTAGATGCTCCTACGCCCACACCGGCTCCGAAAGCGGCGGTGAGGTTCATGAAGGGGAAGGTGATGGCGAGACCTGAGATGGCCATGGCTCCCACACCCTGACCGATGAATACTCGGTCTACGATGTTGTAGAGTGAGGCGGCGGTCATCGCAATCATAGCTGGCAAGGCATACTGAACGAGCAGCTTGCCCACCGGCTTGGTTCCTAATTCTAATGTCGCTTGTTTATTTTCCATTTATATCTGTTTTTTCCTCATAGCCGCTCGTCCAGCTTCTTTCAGAATGCAATTACAGCGGCTACTTGTCTGCAAAAGTACAAAAAATATCTGATACCTTATTATATATATGAGAAAAACTTGCATTTCATGATAAAAACTTCCCTTTTCCTTTGGTGTTTTCGTACAATTTCTGTACTTTTGCACTTCAGAATAAACAATTCAACTCATTAACAAATGCAATACAGAAATATTGCAGCAACAACAATAACAAACCGGACTACCGATATAATGATGAAAAAATTTTTGATGCTTTATGCATTTTTAATGACCGCTCTTTCTTTGTTTGCTCGCGAAGACAGGGTTAGCAATTTTGAGCAACTGATGCGGTTGCCCCGCATCGCCGAAACCGATATGGTGTCGTATCCGGGAGGCAAGTGTATGATGTATCGTCTTTATCTCAGAGACAAAGACCTCAGTCACACTCCCTTTTCGGTAAGTCGCCCTGCAGATTTTCTCTCTCCCCGTTCCATAGAGCGCAGAAAGAGGCAGAATCTGCCCATCGACGTTACTGATTTACCTGTAGCTCCTGCTTATGAGCAGGCTGTAAGCGAGGCTGGCATCGAGATTGTGGGCAAGAGCAAGTGGAACAATACCCTGCTGGTCCGCATTCATAAGGAGAAGGAACTACGGAAACTGGATGAACTCGATTTCATCACCCGGAAAATGAAGGTCTTCTCTGCTCCCGATTCTGTCAGTCAGCGCATCAGAAGTAGCGTTCGCAGGGGATTGAACGATTGGACTGGTGGAGTAGGCGAATATGGTGCTGCCGATGCGCAGATCCAGTCGCTCAACGGCAAGCGGCTGCATGCTGCCGGACATTTGGGCAAAGGAATGATGATTGCTGTCTTCGACGGCGGATTCATGAATGTGGATAAGATTCCGGCGCTGCATAATATCAGATTGGCGGGCGTTAAGGACTTTGTGGTTCCTCAATCCAAGAATATTTTCGCCGAGATGGAGCATGGAACGATGGTGCTTTCTACGATGGCTGCCAACGAACCCGAAAGATTCGTGGGGGTGGCGCCTGAGGCTCAATATCTGCTGGTGCGCTGTGAAGATGAGCGCACAGAGAGTCTGGCAGAAGAGGATTACTGGGCTTTTGCGGCTGAATATGCTGACAGTTGCGGTGTGGATATCATCAACTCTTCGTTAGGCTATCATGGCTTCGATGATGCGTCAACCAACCATCATTATAATGAGCAGGATGGCAATTCTACCCTCATCTCCCGCACCGCTTCGATGTGTGCTGACAAGGGAATCATCTGTGTCAATTCTGCAGGAAACGACGGAATGGGAAGTTGGAAGAAAATCAATTTCCCTGCCGATGCACGCAATATCCTTACCGTGGGCAGCGTAAACGAAATGGGCGAGAATGCGGCTTTCAGTGCCGTGGGACCTACTGCTGACGGCAGAATCAAGCCTGATGTGATGGCTTACGGAAGTCCTACCTGTGTGATTACGGGCCGTGGAAATATCATCAATGATAACGGAACATCTTTCTCCGCTCCGCTTATTGCCGGAATGGTAGCCTGTCTCTGGCAGGCGCTGCCTCAGAAGACGGCTAAGCAGATGATGAAACTCGTGAGATTGGCTGGCGATAACCAGCAGCACCCCGATAATGTTTTCGGATATGGTGTGCCTGACTTCTGGAAGGCCTATCAGACGGGGAAAGCGATTAAGTAGTTAATAGTTGATAGTTTATAGTTAATAGGGCAAACTTGCTCTGCTAGCTATAAACTTTCAACTATAAACTGTAAATTTTAAACAGTAAACAGCATGGAACGACTTCGATTGTCCCTTTTTGAATTAAACTCCATAGTCCGTGAGGTCATTTCGATGTCCTTGCCCGACAGCTATTGGGTGGAAGCGGAACTCTCCGAGGCTCGCGAGGGCTACGGCGGGCACTGCTATCTGGAACTCATCGAGAAGGATGAGCGGTCTAATACGCCCATTGCCAAGGCTCATGCCTCCTGCTGGCGAAACCGATGGATGTTCATCAAACCGAATTTCGAGCGCATCACCGGACAGCGCATTCATGCTGGTATGAAAGTGCTGCTCAAGGTACACGCGCAGTTTCATGAGAACTATGGCTTTTCCTGGATAGTAGATGATATTGATCCTAACTATACGATGGGTGATATGGCGCGCAAGAGGTTGGAAATCATCAATACGCTGAAAGCAGAGGGCGTCTTTGAACTGCAGAAGGAGTTGGCGCTCCCGATGTTCTGCCAGCGCATCGCCGTCATTTCCAGTGCTACGGCAGCAGGTTATGGTGATTTCTGCAACCAGCTTGCCGATAACGATTATGGTCTGCAGTTTCAAACCCGCCTCTTTCCGGCTACGATGCAGGGCGAGGGGGTAGAGCTGAGTGTGATAGCTGCCCTTGACAGTATCAATGCCGAATGGGAACAGTTTGACTGCGTAGTCATCATCCGAGGCGGTGGCGCTACGAGCGATCTCTCGGGTTTCGACACCCTGGCGCTTGCCGAGAATGTGGCAAACTTCCCGCTGCCTATCATCACGGGAATAGGACATGAAAGGGACGAGAGTGTGCTGGATATGATTTCTTTCCAGCGTGTAAAGACACCGACAGCCGCTGCCGCCTTCCTCGTTAATCATCTTACTGAGGTTTATGCCCGTGTGGTGAATGCGCAAGAGGCTATCGTGCAGAATGTGAAGCACCGTCTGCAGGTGGAGAAGATGAGGCTCGACAGATTGAGCAACACGATTCCTGTCCAGTTTTCGCTGGTGAAGACGAAGCAGGGAGCCTATCTCGACCGTCTGATGAGTCGTTTAAGCACAAATGTCCAGTCGAAACTATCGGAAGCCCAGCGCCATTTCGAGATTCTTTCTCAGAATATTCAGCCGATATTGGAAAGGAAGATGCTCAACGAGAGTCATCGTCTGCAGCTTCTTTCCCAGCGCATTCAGGCACAAGACCCCGAATTGTTGCTGAAACGTGGCTACAGCATCACGCTGAAAGATGGCAAAAGCATCCGTTCTGCCTCGCAACTGAAGTCTGGCGACATCATCGAAACGAGGTTTGCCGAGGGCAGCGTGAAGGCAAAAGTTGAATAAAACTCTGTTACCCCAAAACAAAATAAAAATATGGAAAAAGAAGAAATGAAATACGAACAAGCCGTAAGAGAGCTTGAAGAAATCGTAGAAAGAATGGAGAATGATGAACTCGATATTGATCAGCTCTCCGAGCAGTTGAAACGTGCTAAAATCTTGGTGAAACTCTGTAAAGACAAACTCACCAAGACCGATGAGGAAATCAAGAAACTCCTCAGTGAGGATTGATTTACGATAAGCAGAAACTTGAATTTTCGCACACGGATCTCACGGATTTTTTTCGTTGCAAGCAACGGGTATTCTCATTTTTGAGAACGAAAAAATCCCAACCCATAAGCTTTTTAGGACTTATAAGCTGGGATGATTTTGAACACGAATAACTCGAATAGCACGAATATCCGGGAACTGTTCGGGCTTTCTAGAGATGGAAGTCGATTTCCTTCAGCCATTCCTTGACATCGAAGCAAGGACAGCTCTTGCGAACCCAGGGGAGGTCGCGATGACCTAGGATCTCGGCATCGGGATAGTCGAGGACGAGACTGTAGAGGAGGTCTTCCAGAGATGCTTTCTGGGCAGGAGTGCGAGTGTCGGCAGACTTGCCTTTCTCATCGAGACCACCCTCGTAGCAGATTCCGATGCTGTGGGCGTTGTAGTGGCGGGCGTGAGCGCCCTCCTCGCTTTCTGGACGGCAGGGATAGACCACGCCATCCTTCGTAATGTAATAGTGGTAACCGATGGAGTGGAAACCACGGGCCTTGTGGCAGGCTTCTAAGGCTTCTACTGGGAAGTCCTGGTTAATACGTGTGGCACTGCAATGTACCACGATCAAATCGATTTTTCTTTGATTCTTCATTGGATTCTATGGATTTTAAAGGGTTAATAATTGTCTCCCACAGATTACACAGATTTTCACAGATTTTTGACTCCTTCGGAGTTTTTCCATTGAGGTTTGGTGATAACTGTTGCTTGCAACAAGATTATCTGTGTATATCCGTGAGATCTGTGGGAGAACTAAAATATCACTTGCAGCTCTGCACACAGAAGGAGCTGAGAACGGCAGTGAGGACGGTGATGACGAAGTTGATGACTTTCTGGATTGTTTCCTTTTTCATTTTAATTAGTGATTAGTGATTAATGTTTAATTTTCCTACAGATTACACAGATTTTCACAGATTATAGACTCCTTCGGAGTTTTTTGCAGTGAGACCTGATGAGTATAAGACCGTTGCTTGCAACGAAGAATTATCTGTGTAAATCTGTGAGATCTGTGGGAGACCAAGAAGGAAGCGGGCAGGATGAGCAAGTATCCGTTCAGGGCGATGATTTGACAATGTTGAATGGTGAGTGATGAACTCATTCCTGATGTGCCCTCGGATTACTCCGGACTGCATCCTGCCGATGCGCTTTCTCTTGTTTCAGATGCGAGGAGGATAGGGCTACTCTAAGCCGTCGCCACCTCCTTCTCCAGTGGTTCCGCTACCGCCCTGGTCGGTGTTGTCACCACCAGGGGTATCCTTTCCGGTATCCTTTCCGGTATCCTTCCCAGTATCCGGGGTGGTATCCGGGGTGGTGCCATCACCTAACAGAGCAGAGGCCTTCTTCAGCGTAGCTTCGAGGTTGATGGTCTTGGCGCTGAACTCACCGGTGCCACGAGCACGGAGACGGAAACCTTCGATGTTCTTGGCGATGGTGAACTCCTTCTCTGAGGCGGCTCCCTCCTTGTTGCGGATGCCGATGGAGAAGATAGCGAGGTCGTCAATCTTCACAGCGAAACCCTGCAAGGTGAGTTCCTTGATGCACGATACCATATCGGTAATCATGCCCTTGATGGCTCCCTTAGAGAAAGGAGTGTTGTGGCTAGCCATGTGTTCGGCCAGGCCGTCGATGTCTACCGTCTGAGTGATGACTGGATAGGCGTAATACTTGCCGTATGCCTCTGGCATCTTGGCGTTCTGATTTAGTTTTAGTACGTAAAGCAACATAAGTTTTTAAGTGTTTAAATGGTTAATGTTCTTCTTTCTGAATCACATTGCAAAGATACAACATTTCATTTTCCTAACTCACCGATGCTCATTGTTGCTCACCGATACTCACCGATTATCACTGATAAATATCAGGGTTCTCCCAAATGGAAGAAAATATAGGATACTTGCAGGGGATTGAACTCCTTGCAGCTCTTGTTGTATCCACTCTTCTGCAACTGCTCGTAGAGCTGGGTGCATCTTACTATCCATCTCATCAGATGGGCTCTTGCCACGTCCGGGTCGGAATCCGGAAAATAGAGCAGGGCTAACTCCTGCTTGGTGTAACTTCGTAAATCCATTTTCTTATAATGTTGAATTTTCCCACAGATCTCACAGATTTTCACAGATTTTCGACTCCTTCGGAGTTTTTGCTGTGAGCCTTAGTGAGGGTACTGTTGCTTGCAACAAGATTATCTGTGTAAATCTGTGAGATCTGTGGGAGACTAAGAATAATGTTGAATGTTATCTATTAGGGTTATGATTCGTAAATATAATACTTAGCTATCGTAACCATGATACTTAGCGGTCGTAACCAAGATACTTAATCCTCCACGGTATCGTTAGGATCGATGAAGGCAT
>JAJWAL010000038.1:0-5412 GCA_021618535.1 Segatella copri
ATTGAAATCTCCGTTCATAGACGTTGAACCGCGGTTCAGCGTCTATGAATGGCGGATCAACGTCTTTGAACGGACATTCAATGTCTATGAACGGAGATTTTATCTAGTTATAAATGCTTTTATTCTTAGTTGAAAGAACTGTTTTAGTAGGTTAAAATCCTTGTTTTACCTCTCTTTTTGTTCTAATAAAAAAGAAAAAAGCTTTGAAAACAATCTCGTTTTCAAAGCTTTTTCCTTATTTATTTATGCCTCTTTCTTCTTCGTCTTAGGAAGAACGAGGTTGAGAATCACGCCGATGACGGCGGAGAGACCGATGCCGGAAATGGCGAAGGAACCGGATGAGAGAACGGCGCCACCCAAGCCCATCGTCAGCATCACAGAGATGATGATGACATTGCGGGTTTCATTCATGTCTACCTTGTTCTGCATCAGATTCTGAACGCCCACACTTGCGATGGTTCCGAAAAGCAGCAGCATGATGCCACCTAAAACCGCCTGAGGAATGCTCTGCAACAAAGCACTCAACTTGCCCACGATGGAGAAACAGATGGCGGTGGCTGCGGATATGCGAATCACAGCAGGACTCGTTACCTTGGTGATAGACATCGCACCTGTTACCTCTGAATAAGTGGTCTCAGGAGGTCCGCCCAGGAAGGCGGAACAGAGACATGCCAGTCCATCGCCCAACATCGTGCGATGCAATCCCGGATCTTCTACGAAATCCTTCTTGGCTACGGCACTCACCACATATACATCGCCGATATGCTCCAGCACCGGAGCTATCGCCACGGGCAACATATAGAGGAATGGAGCCCAGGAGAAATGGGTGATGGTATCGAAGGATACAGGACAGGAGAACCATGATGCCGCTGCCACGCCCGAGAAATCTACCTCGCCCATGCAGATGGCGATGACATAGCCCACGATAACCCCCGAAATGATAGGAACCAGCTTCATCAAGCCCTTGCAGAAGGTAAGTACCAGGATAGCGGTGATGAGCGATGCAAAGGCGAGAATCCAGTTGGTCTTTGCCATATCCACAGCGCTGCCCGAAAGGGAGAGACCGATGAGGATGATAGCGGGACCGATGACTACCGGAGGAAAAATCCTGTCCAGCAGTTTCTTACCTTGCCATTTCACCAGGGCGCTCATGACGAAATACACCAGAGAAACGCTGGTTAGTCCGGCGATTGTTCCCGGCAGTCCCCATTGCTTGGTTGCAGCGATGATAGGGGCGATAAAGGCGAAGGAACTGCCCAGAAAAATAGGCACCTTACCCTTGGTGATGAAATGAAAAAGAAAGGTTCCTACACCAGCGGTGAAGAGAGCCGTTGCCGGATCGATGCCTATCAGAAGAGGCACCAGAACCGTTGCACCGAAAGCCACAAACAGGAACTGTACTCCCACAAGGGTTTTCTTGGTCATAGAAAGTTGTTCTGTATCCATTGTCGATATTCTTTATTAGTCCTTCAGACTCTCCTGATACCAGTCGAAGAGTTTCTTCACACCATCCTCAATCTCTACCTTATGCGTCCAGCCGAGGCTGTGGAGCTTATCTACAGAGATGAGCTTGCGCATGGTTCCGTCTGGCTTGCTGGCGTCAAATTCTACCTCACCTTCGAAACCTACTGCCTTTACTACAAGTTCAGAAAGTTCACGGATGGTAAGCTCCTTGCCGGTACCCACGTTGATGTGGCAGTTGCGAATCTCACCGAGAGATGGGATGGCGCCACCACGGCCCTCAGAGTTGTTTCTATCCACAGCACCATCTACCTTGGCACCATAGAATACAGAACTGTACTTCTCAATACCGATGATGTCCTTGAAATCTACATTCAGGAGCACGTGAACGCTGGCATCTGCCATATCCTCGCTCCAGAGGAATTCACGCAATGGTTTGCCTGTTCCCCAAAGCACTACCTTGTTGTCGTAGATGCCATAGAACTCCAGCGCCTTCAGAATGCGCTCGTGAGAGTTGCTGCCGTCTACGTTACCCTCGCCGATGATTTCGCGGAGCTTATCAGTAGGGTTGATAGGACGCTTGTTCATATCCACCTCGATGCTGTGCCAGTCGCCATCGTGGATGAGTTTGGCAAGATAAATCTTGCGCATCATCGCAGGCATCACGTGGCTGTTTTCCAGATGGAAGTTATCGTTAGGGCCATAGAGGTTGGTTGGCATCACAGCGATATAGTTGGTACCATACTGAAGGTTGTAGCTCTCGCACATCTTCAGTCCGGCAATCTTGGCGATGGCATATTCCTCGTTGGTATATTCCAGCGGAGAAGTAAGGAGCACATCTTCGCTCATAGGCTGCGGTGCATTCTTAGGATAGATGCAGGTAGAGCCCAGGAAGAGGAGTTTCTTTACGCCATGAGAATAAGCGTTGCTGATTACGTTGCATTGCATCTTCATGTTCTGCATGATGAAGTCTGCACGATACAATGAATTCGCCATGATACCGCCCACGAAGGCAGCAGCCAGAACTACTGCATCCGGCTTTTCCTCGTCAAAGAACTTCTCTACTGCATACTGGTCGGTCAAGTCGAGTTCTTTGTGAGAACGACCTACCAGGTTGTTATAACCTCTCTTCTTGAGGTTATTCCAGATAGCAGAACCCACGAGCCCGTGGTGTCCTGCTATATAAATCTTTGCGTTTTTATCCAACATAATTACTTAACAATTCCCTTTTCCAAATATTCTGCAAGATTGCAGCGAACCTTCTGACCGGCATCCTCGGCAGCTACCTTCGCCATATCGCTCTCTACCATGATCTTTACGAGATCCTCGAAAGAGGTGGTGTTAGGATTCCAGTTGAGCTTAGCCTTTGCCTTTGTTGGGTCACCCCAGAGGTTCACCACGTCGGTAGGACGGTAGAAATCAGGAGAAACCTCAACGAGTGTCTTGCCGATGAGTTTCTCAGGACCCTCAACGCAGATACCCTTCTCGTTCTCATCCTTGCCTTCCCATTTCAGTTCGATTCCTACATAGTGGAACGCCAGCTGGGCGAACTCACGGACAGAGTGCTGCTTACCTGTTGCAATCACGAAGTCCTCTGGTTTCTCAGCCTGGAGAATCAGCCACATACACTCTACATAATCCTTGGCATAACCCCAGTCGCGGAGCGAATCCAGATTACCGAGATAGAGCTTGTCTTGCTTGCCCTGCTTGATGCGGGCTGCAGCCAAAGTAATCTTGCGGGTTACGAAAGTCTCACCACGGCGCTCACTTTCATGATTGAAGAGGATACCAGAGCAGCAGAACATATCATAAGCCTCACGATACTCCTTGACAATCCAGAAACCATACTGCTTGGCAACAGCGTATGGAGAATAAGGGTGGAATGGAGTATTCTCGTTCTGAGGAACCTCTTCTACCTTACCGTAGAGCTCAGATGTTGAAGCCTGATACATGCGGCAGGTCTTCTCCAGACCGCATTGGCGGATAGCCTCCAGGATACGGAGCACACCGGTAGCATCTACATCTGCTGTAAACTCAGGGGAGTCGAAGCTCACCTGTACGTGGCTCTGTGCTGCCAGATTATATACCTCAGTAGGTTTCACCTTGTTCATTACCTGGATGATACTCATAGAGTCACCGAGGTCAGCATAATGAAGATGGAAATTAGGTGTACCCTCCAAATGGGCAATTCTTTCGCGGTAGTCGGTAGATGATCGGCGGATAGTTCCGTGAACATCATACCCTTTTTCCAACAATAATTCAGCCAAGTATGAACCATCCTGGCCTGTAATACCTGTAATTAAAGCTACTTTTCTATTCATGTCATTATATGTTTTTAATGATGTCTTTTTATAGGATAAACCTGAATATCTGTAAGTGAACCGGATTAAGCCTTAGCAATCAGGTTTTCGAAGTCATCACAGAATTCAGTCATTTGGTGATAGAGTAGATTGCAACCCTTATTGGATAATTCTTCGTCAGGTAGCGGACCGCTGTTGATAGCTACCGTAAAAATGTTGGCTGCCACGCCGGCACGGACGCCCAAAGGAGCATTCTCTACCACAATGCCTTCCCAGGGTTTCAGGTTTCCTGCCTTTTGCAATCCCATGAGATATGGGTCTGGATTTGGTTTGCCGCGTTTCACATCATAGGCGGTTACGATGTGTGTTTCATCCAGAAAATCGCCGAAGTCGTTGAGCAGTCGCATGATGAGCGGGCGCTGTCCGCTTCCTGTAACCACTCCCACCTGCATGCCGGCATCTTTAATCTTCTGCATGATTTCCTTTACGCCAGGAAATATTTCGGCAGTAGGCATCGAGTGGAATATTTCGGTCTTCACATCATACATCTTCTGTGCTTCGTCCAGCGTGATGTCGATGCCCTTCTGCTTCTTCACCATCATCTGGATGGTGTCAATGCCTCGGGCTCCTTCGGTGGCATAAGCATCGGCTGCTGTCATGTGGATATCAAACTGTTTCATCGATTCCTGCCATGCCACAGCATGGTTAGGCATACTGTTGTACAGCACGCCGTCCATATCAAAAAGCACGGCTTTAGGGCTAAAATCCCCAAAGCCGTGTTCTTTTAAGTATTTCGAAATAATTTCCTTCATCAATTATTCATTCTTCAAGCGCTCCTGGATAGCTTTGCTCTCTGCCTCATAACCTGGCTTGTTGAGCAATGCGAACATATTCTTCTTGTATGCCTCAACACCAGGCTGGTTGAATGGGTTTACCTCTTCCAAGAGACCGCTGATACCGCAAGCCTTCTCGAAGAAGTAGATCAGCTGACCGAGGTAGTAAGCGTTCAACTCTGGTACGTTAACCAGGATGTTAGGAACACCACCGTCAACGTGAGCCAGACGTGTACCGAGCTCTGCCATCTTGTTCACCTCATCAACACGCTTGCCCTCGAGGAAGTTCAAACCGTCGAGGTTCTCATCATCGTGAGGGAAGAGCAACTTCTCGTTAGGAGTCTCTACGCTGATAACAGTCTCGAAGATAGAGCGCTCGCCCTGCTGAATCCACTGGCCCATAGAGTGAAGGTCGGTAGTGAAGTCGCAAGCTGCTGGGAAGATACCCTTCTGGTCCTTACCCTCGCTCTCACCATAGAGCTGCTTCCACCACTCAGCGAAGTAGTGAAGTTTAGGCTGGAAGTTGCATACGATCTCAATCTTCTTGCCAGCCTGAGTATAGAGAGCCTGACGTGTAGCTGCATAGATAGCAGCAGGGTTCTCATCGAAAGCCACGTCCTTGCCGCAAGCCTTCTCCATCTCAGCTGCACCGGCTACGAGCTGCTTAACATCGAAACCAGCTACTGCGATAGGCAGCAAACCTACTGGGGTCAAAACAGAGAAGCGACCACCTACATTATCAGGGATGATGAAGCTCTTGTAACCCTCCTTGTCAGCACAAGTACGTGCAGCACCCTTCTTGGCGTCGGTTACAGCTA
>JAJWAL010000038.1:5512-25368 GCA_021618535.1 Segatella copri
CCCTCCTTGTCAGCACAAGTACGTGCAGCACCCTTCTTGGCGTCGGTTACAGCTACGATAACATCCTTAGCCTCTTCCTTACCGCGCTGATCCTCGCATTGCTTCTTCAAAAGACGGAAAGCGAGAGCAGTCTCAGTAGTGGTACCAGACTTAGAGATATTGATGACACCAAACTTCTTGTCCTTCAAGTAAGAAGTCAACTCGAAGAGGTAGTCCTCACCGATATTGTTACCTGCGAAGAGGATAGTAGGATTCTTCTTGTCGTTTACGAGCCAAGCGAAAGAGTTGCCGAGGCCTTCGATAACGGCGCGGGCACCGAGGTAGCTACCACCGATACCTGCAACAACAACAACCTCACACTTCTCACGCAAAGTGTTGGCAACAGCCTGAATCTCATCGAGGAACTCAGGAGTGATAGAAGATGGCAAATGCAACCATCCCAAGAAATCGTTACCTTCACAAGTGCCGTTCTCAAGAGCTTCCTGAGCGGCCTTAACCTTAGGCTCGTAAGCCTTTACTGCACCTTCTGCAAGGAATGATGCAGCCTTTGTAATGTTTAAGCTGATACTTTTCATTTTTCTTTTAATATCTAAATGAATGTGTTAATGTTACTACTTGAAGACAAGCTCTTCTGCCGAAACTGATGGATAGGGTGTGCCTATCTGAACGAGTCGGTCAAGAGTTTGATTTCGATTTGCGGACTGATGCGCTCGTACAATATATTATATACAGCATCGAGAATCGGCATGTTGACGTGCATGTGGCGATTGATTTCCTTCATACACTTGGTGCCGAAATATCCTTCTGCAATCATCTCCATCTCTATCTGCGCACTCTTCACGCTGTAGCCCTTGCCTATCATGGTTCCGAAGGTGCGGTTGCGGGAAAAGTTGCTGTAACCTGTTACGAGCAAGTCGCCCAGATAAACTGAGTCGTACATGCTTCGGTCGATAGGGTGGACGGCTGTCAGGAAGCGGTGCATCTCCTGAACGGCATTTGACATGAGTACCGCCTGGAAGTTGTCACCATACTTCAGACCGCCACAGATACCTGCTGCGATGGCGTATACGTTCTTCAGAACCGAAGAGTATTCGATACCGATGACATCGCTCGAAGTCTTGGTCTTGATGAATTCACTCGCCAGACAATCGTTAGCGAAGGCACGCGCCTTTTCGGTATCGCTACAGCCCACGGTGAGATAGCTCAATCGCTCCAGGGCTACCTCCTCGGCATGAGAAGGACCTCCGATGCAGGCGAGGTTCTCGTAAGGCACATCGTAAACCTGATGGAAATACTCTGAGCAAACAAGGTTTTCATCAGGCACAATACCTTTGATGGCTGTGATGATGAACTTGTCGCTGAGTCGCGTCTTGAGCTTCTTGAGATGATTCTTCAGATAAGGCGATGGGGTGACGAACACGAGTGTATCGTAATTCTGCACTATCTTGTTGATGTCGGAAGAGAAGAAAATCTCATCTACATTGAATCGTGCCGACATCAGATAGGCAGGGTTGTGCCCCATGCGCTTGAAGTCCTCGATGCGGTCATCGCGACGCATATACCAGCCTATGTGATGAGTATGACCCACCACAATCTTGGCTATTGCCGTAGCCCAGCTACCGCCGCCAATTATCGCTATTTTACCGCAGTTATACATGTTAATGTTGAATGTTGAATGTTGAATGTTGAGTTGGCATACGCCTTTCATGCTGGATGTTGTGAGACTTAATGGCTGTCTGGTTGTAATTTCTTAGTAACAGAAGCAAGAAGACTTACCATTTCATTGGCATCCTTATATATAGATAGGTATAGCTTTTCGTCTAAGTATTTAGTTCGATATAAAAGCTCTATCCAATATAATGTCTCTTTACCTTCTTTGAGAGAAATGTAAACCTTTGCTGCAAAGTCTGCTTTGCTGATTGCTGACTGAGCTTCGGAAAGATTAGCTCCGATACTAGTACCAGAACGAAGGAGTTGTTTGCTTAAAACAAACTCCTTCTTCTCGTTACATAACCATTTGTATAGATTAACGATGCGTATAGCAAAATCCATACTCTTGGTCATAAGTAAATCTTTTGCGCTGCTCATAATTCAACATTCAACAATCAACATTCAACATTACTACGATCAATCCAGCCCTGGATGTCGTCAACAGAAGGCTTCTCGTAGCCGAGCTTGTACTTCTTGTTGATTTCTCCAATCTTCTGCTGCAAGCCTTGTGCTTTTTCTTCACGGATATCAGAGATGAGGTTGAAGCCTGCCTTGCGGAGCACGTATGCCCAATCCTCTGGCACGCCAATCTCTTCCCATTCCTTGATGGTGCTCTGTGGCATCTTCTTCTCTGGCTTCATCTGTGGGAAGAACAGTACCTCCTGAATGAAGGTCTTGCCTGTCATCAACATGACCAAACGGTCGATACCGATACCGATACCTGATGTTGGAGGCATACCGTACTGGAGGGCACGGAGGAAGTCCTGATCGATGATCATCGCCTCATCATCTCCCTTGTCGGCAAGCTTCATCTGGTCGATGAAACGTTCTTCCTGGTCAATTGGGTCGTTGAGCTCAGAGTATGCATTGGCAAGCTCCTTACCGTTAACCATCAACTCGAAACGCTCGGTCAAACCTGGCTTAGAACGGTGCATCTTGGTCAATGGAGACATCTCTACAGGATAATCAGTAATGAAGGTTGGCTGGAGGAAGGTTCCCTCGCAGAACTCACCGAAGAGTTCGTCAATCAACTTACCCTTACCCATGGTCTCATCTACATCCATGCCCTTCTCCTTGCAGAATGCGCGGATTTCTTCTTCTGTCTTGCCGTTGCAGTCGAAACCGGTCTTCTCCTTGATGGCATCGAGGATAGGCAGACGGCGATATGGCGCCTTGAAGCTGATGATGTTGCCATCAATCTCGCGCTCTGGCTTGCCGTTTACGGCGATACAGATCGTTTCGAGCAACTTCTCTGTGAAAGCCATCATCCAGTTGTAGTCCTTGTACTGAACATAAAGCTCCATACAGGTGAACTCTGGGTTGTGGTTACGGTCCATACCCTCGTTGCGGAAGTTCTTGCCGATTTCATAAACACCCTCGAAACCACCTACGATGAGGCGCTTCAGGTAGAGCTCGGTAGCGATACGCATGTACATATCCTGATCGAGCGCATTGAAGTGGGTGATGAATGGGCGGGCAGAAGCACCACCGGCAATGCTCTGCAGGGTAGGAGTCTCTACCTCAGTATAACCTGCGTTGTCGAGTACGCTGCGGAGTGTGCGGAGTACGGTAGCACGCTGCAGGAAGGTTTCCTTTACGCCATCATTAACGATGAGGTCAACGTAGCGCTGGCGGTAACGCAACTCTGGATCATCGAACTTGTCGTAAGCTACGCCATCCTTATACTTCACGATAGGGAGTGGCTTCAAGCTCTTAGAGAGCAGGCACAATTCCTTGGCGTGAACAGAAATCTCGCCAGTCTGTGTGCGGAATACGAAACCCTTTACACCGATGAAGTCACCGATGTCGAGAAGCTTCTTGAAAACAGTATTATAAAGGTCCTTGTTCTCGTCTGGACAAATCTCGTCGCGGGCGATATAGACCTGGATTCTTCCCTTTGAGTCCTGCAACTCAGCGAAGCTTGCTTTACCCATTACGCGGCGACCCATCATACGTCCGGCGATAACTACCTGGCGTGGCTCGTCCTCGTCCTTGAATTCAGCTTTGATATCTGTGCTGAATGCATTGGTTGGAAACTCTGCTGCTGGGTATGGGTCGATGCCCATCTCGCGCAATGTCTGAAGACTCTGTCTGCGAACGATTTCCTGTTCGCTAAGCTCTAAAATGTTCATATTCTATTCAGATATATCTTTTATTTTCTTATTTTTGGTGCAAAAATACAAAATAAATCTGAACTATATGCCGTTTTTTATGTTTTTTATTATTAAAGAAAGGAAAAGGTATGTAAAGTTTGCCCTTCATCAAATAAAAAGTGCGATAAATTTTGTTTTCTCTGAAGAAAGTCTTACCTTTGCGTTGAGTTTATCAGAAACATACTTTGGAGCGAAGAGAAAACGAATAGCTCTGAATCAATAACAAAATACGAAAAATAGGAGATCATAAGATGAACATAGATGAATTAGTAAAAAGAATCAGCAAGACTGATGGATTATCCAAGACCCTCGGAATGCATTTCATTTCTACCCCTGAGCCTGATACGCTTCAGGCAACGATGATGGTAGATGAGCGTAATCGCCAACCTTTCGGTTTCTTGAGTGGAGGTGCTTCTCTGGCTCTTGCCGAGAATGTGGCGGGTATCGGTTCCCTGGCGCTCTGTCCGGGACAGATTGCCGTGGGCATCAACGTGAGCGGTACTCATGTTCAGGCGGTCAGCGAGGGCGATATAGTTACTGCCTTTGCCAAGATTGTGCACAAGGGCAGAACCTTGCATACCTGGCAGGTGGATATCAAGAATACGGCTGGTGAGGTAATCTGTACCGTACAGGTAACCAACTATGTGTTCACTCCAAAGAAAGATAATCCGAAAAAGGGGGCAGAAACAAAGGTATGATAGCTTTTGCGTATTATCGTCTGCCTTATCTGCACCATGCTACCTATGTGGCTCAGCATGAGGGAGAACCTGAGGTGCTCTCTTCTGTGGCAGAACTGAATGGTAAGGAAGGTTTCGTGATAGCTCCTTTCGCGCCGTCCGGCGAATGCCCTGTGGTGCTGATGCATCCGGATGAGAGCAAACTGATCTCTGCCGAGGGGGCTGAAAATGCATCGCGACGCGGCACTTCCTACGTCGCGACGCAGCAGAATTTACGTCGGGACGCAGCAAAGTCTACGTCGGGACGTAATTTTGAGGCCTACGCCAGGGAGTTTGAATGCTTTCACCAGCAGCTCTCTGAAGGTAAATTCAGCAAGATTGTTCTTGCGAGAAAACTGCGTATTCAGAGTCCTTGGCTGCCTTTAGATTCAGTCCAGACTTCAAAAGTGGAAGATACAGACAATACTTCGGTTATGCAGAATACTGCCAATACATCGGCTGTGCAGGATGCCGACTCTTTAAAGGCTCTGTTTCTGAAAACCTGCCGGATGTATCCCCGTCTTTTTGTAGCCTTGGTTTATACGCCTCAATCGGGCTTATGGCTGATGGCAACACCAGAAATCCTGCTCAAAGGTGAACAGAACCAGATGGTAACCATGTCGTTGGCAGGTACCCAGAAGGCAGAACCTTCCAAGACCGTAGCCGATTATCCGGTAGAAGGGGTGGAGTGGTCGGAGAAAAACAGAGAAGAACAGCAGTATGTAACCGATTATATAGAGGATTGCATCAAGACCTTTTCGGATGATTATCAGAAGAAGGGACCTTATACCACGATGGCTGCCAATCTCTACCATCTCCGTACCGACATCGCTTTCCGTCTGCATGATACAGGGCGCCTGGGCGATGTGCTCGATGCCTTATATCCTACGCCTGCCGTCTGTGGGATACCGAAGGATGAGGCTCGCCGGTTTATCCTGCAGCATGAAGAGCAGCCGCGCAGATACTATAGCGGTTTTGTGGGACCGATTTCTCAGGAAGGAAAGACGCATCTCTATGTTTCCCTGCGCTGCATGAACATTCTGGATGACGGCTCCTGCGAACTCTATGCCGGAGGCGGAT
This sequence comes from Segatella copri, assembly GCA_021618535.1. Lineage (GTDB taxonomy): Bacteria > Bacteroidota > Bacteroidia > Bacteroidales > Bacteroidaceae > Prevotella > Prevotella copri_O. The sequence goes on from JAJWAL010000038.1 coordinate 11,172, forward strand.
TGCTGAAGGAAAGCGAGATGGAGAAGGAGTGGAAGGAAACTGAAGCTAAGATGCAGACCATCCTGTCGGTCCTGTAAAGGTCTTGCAGAGAAATGATAGGGATTCATTCTGATTTTATAATGCTAAAAGACAAAGGCTCTTCAAGAATCTGAAAACATAAAAACAACCTAAAAAATAAGGTGAAATGTATAGCAATAAAGAAAACGTCAATATTTTGACAAGTTTACTGGTTGCGCATGGTGTTCGCCATGCTGTGGTGTGTCCGGGCAGCCGAAATGCAGCCATAGTTCATAATCTCAACGAGTGTGAAGACATCACTTGCTATCCTGTAACCGACGAACGTAGCGCCGGCTTCCAAGCTCTTGGACTTTCTATGGCTGAAGGTTATCAGCCTGTCGTGGTGTGTGTGACTTCGGGTTCTGCATTGCTCAATCTTTATCCGGCAGTAGCTGAGGCTTATTATCAGCAAATCCCGCTCATTGTGATTTCTGCCGACAGACCGGCACAGTGGATTAACCAGCTGGATGGTCAGACGCTTCCTCAGCCTGATGCTTTGGGGCAGATGGTAAGAAAAGCAGTATCTCTGCCAGAAGTGTTCGCAGGTGAGCAGCAGGAAGAGATGCATTGGTATTGCAACCGGCTGGTCAACGAAGTGCTGTTGAAAAGCATGGGGCGGGTAAAGGGACCTGTACACATCAATGTACCTATTTCTGAGCCTTTCTATTCGTTTACGAAAGAAGCTTTGCCCGTAGAGCGCAAGATAGAGGTTGCTTACTGCAGGGCAAATATTGACACATTTGATGGGACCCCTTTTGAATGTGTGTTAAAAGCCAAACGTCCATTGTTGGTAATAGGACAGTTGGACAATACCGAAAAATATGTAGACTTGTTGGCTTATATTGACCGAATGCCTATATTATGGGAATCTCTGGCAATGCCACCTTATCTATATAAGGTTCAGGAAGAACTGGGAGAAGATTGGAATAAAACCACCTTGTATGGCGCTTTCGAGAATTTGCTGGATGAAATAAAGGACGATGAAAGATTCCGTCCTGACCTGGTGGTTTATATAGGTGGACATATTGTGAGCAAGAAGTTGAAATCTTATCTGCGTTCGCTTAAAGGAGTTGAGCAGATAAGAATTTCGCAAGAGGCTGATATCGAAGATACGTTCATGCATCTTACTAAAGTGATGGATTTGCCAAACAGTGATGCTATGTCATGGTTGGGTAATTTTGGCTGGCACAACCACTGGGAGGATTATCGCAGATTGTGGATGGATGCGTTGGCTAAAAGCTATGAACGCAAAGAGAACTTCAAGCCTGAGTTCAGCAGTCTGGCTACCGTAAAGGAATTCTTCAGCCAGCTTCAGAAGGTTGAGCCTCAGAATTTCAAAGCGTTCACCTTAGGCGGTAAAGATGCTCAGGACGATGGTATCTATGACCGCGAATTCGATACATTCCTTCCAGGTCTGATGAGCAGCGTCATCTCCGGTAACAGTTCTGCCATCCGGTTGATGAATCAGTATGCCGACCGTCATGTTTACTGCAATCGTGGGGTGAACGGTATAGAAGGTTCACTTTCTACGGCTGTAGGTTTCTCGATGTGCAAGAACAAGTCTGATAAGCATGTATACTGCGTTCTCGGCGACCTGAGTTTCTTCTATGACCAGAATGCGCTCTGGAATAGAAATCTGAACGGCAAACTCCGTATCATCGTGCTCAACAATGGTGGTGGTGCCATCTTTGGCAAGTTCCAGGGATTAAAGGAGAGTCAGGCTCGTGAAGAAATGATAATGGCAAAGCATCATGCAACGGCTGAAGGAATCTGTAGTCAGAATGAGGTAAAATATCTCGCAGCTCATACGATGGAAGAGATGGAACAGGGCATCAGCCAATTGATTCATGCCGAGAGCGATCGCCCGATGCTCCTGGAGGTTTTCACAGATATGGATGTAGATAACAAGATGCTGGAAGCCGTTCAGAAGTGCTGATAGAGGACCTGTAAGGAACTATAACTGATAGTTCTGTCAAAAGAATAAGATAAATAGTAATCATAAAGTTCAAAGTAAAATGAGAGAATGGAAAAAGATAGAAGGTTTTGATTTCAAGGAAATCATCTTCGAGGAGTATAATCATATCGCTAAGATTACCATCAACCGTGAGCGCTACCGCAATGCCTTCACGCCGTTGACCACTTGGGAGATGGCACAGGCATTCAACTATTGCCGCGACTGTCTGGATATCCGCGTGGTCATCCTGACGGGTGCTGGTGATAAGGCATTCTGTGCAGGAGGTGACATGCATGTGAAGGGCCGAGGCGGTTATGTGGGTAACGATGGTGTGCCTCGCCTGAATGTGCTCGATGTGCAGATGCAGATTCGTCGTTTGCCAAAGCCGGTCATCGCTATGGTGAATGGTTATGCCATCGGTGGCGGTCATGTGCTTCATGTGATGTGCGACCTGACCATCGCTTCAGAGAATGCCATCTTCGGACAGACCGGTCCTAAGGTAGGAAGCTTCGATGCCGGTTTCGGTTCTTCTTATCTGGCAAGAATGGTGGGTCAGAAGAAGGCTCGTGAAATCTGGTTCCTCTGCAAGCAGTATTCTGCCAAGGAGGCTGAAGAGATGGGAATGGTGAACAAGGTGGTGCCTCTCGAAAAGTTGGAAGATACCTGTGTAGAGTGGGCTGAAATCATGATGGAACGTTCGCCTCTGGCACTCCGTATGATCAAGGCTGGCTTGAATGCCGAACTGGATGGTCAGGCTGGTATTCAGGAGTTGGCTGGCGATGCCACGATGCTCTATTATACGATGGATGAGGCTCAGGAGGGCGGCAAGGCATTCCTTGAGAAGCGCAAGCCTCGCTTCGAGGATTATCCTCAGTTCCCATAATTTCATCAGCTATAAACAATAAAAACCTCGGAAGAAGCATAAAAGCAATCTTCCGAGGTTTCTTGTTTTTATTCGTGAGTAGCGAATCTCTGCTCTGCCAGTTTCTCGTATTTGGTGCCTGGCTTGCCATAGTTGGCATACGGCCAGATGCTGATGCCGCCACGAGGAGTAAAGATGCCTGTTACCTCAATGTATTTAGGGTCCATCAGCTTGATGAGATCCTTCATGATGATGTTTACGCAGTCTTCATGGAAGTCGCCATGGTTGCGGAAACTGAAGAGATAAAGTTTCAGACTCTTGCTCTCTACCATCTTTACGTCAGGAATATAGCTGATGCGAATCTCTGCGAAATCTGGCTGACCCGTAATAGGGCAGAGTGATGTAAACTCAGGGCAGTTGAAACGAACCCAGTAATCATTGCCAGGATGCTTGTTCACGAAAGTTTCGAGCACCTCTGGCGCATAATCCATTCTATATGTAGTCTTGGCACCTAATGCCTGAAGACCGTCTTCTTTTCTATCCACGCTTGGTAATGTTTTAATGTTTGATATTTACTGATGTCTTTTAGCCGAGGCTGAAGATCTTGAATACATTGTAGGAGATGTTATTGTCGTATGCATCTTCACCTTCATGCTTCTTCACGTATTTCACTACACGGATGGTCAGAGGCAATACCACAATCTCGTAGGCTGTCTTCAGTATCACCTGCCAGAGCATGAGCCAAGGCAATTCTGATGCAGGCACCACACCGCCCAAGGCAAGTGGGAAGAAGATAAGGCTGTCGCAACTCTCACCGGCAATGGTACTGAGGATGGCACGGGCAGAGAAATGCTTGCCGCCATCGCGGATTTTCATCACGCTCATTACATAAGCATTGGCAAACGAACCGATAATGAAGGCTACGAAAGAGGCTGCTGCAATGCGGGGTGCCAGACCGAAGATGGCATGAAAACCGGCATCGTTGGTCCAATAAGGCGCTGCTGGAATGGCATCGCAGATAGCACCCAGTGCCACGAAGAAGAAGTTCATCGCAAAGCCGGTCCAGATCAACAGACGCGCTTTCTGATAGCCCCATACTTCACATACCACATCGTTGATGATGTAGCTTACAGGGAATACGATGAGTCCACCGGTAAGGGAAACTGGCCCGAAGGCGATTTGCTTTGTTTCGAGTACGTTTGCTGCAATCAGGCAAACGCAGAAGAGGATGCTGAAAAGCATAAACAGCACGCTCACTTGAGTTTTTTTCTTGTCCATTTTCTTGTTTTTTACGAGGTTTACCAAGCACTCGGGTTATTGAATATGATGATTCTTTTCAGAAATCGGCTGCAAAATTACAACTTTTCTTCCTAATAGCCAAATATTTGGGCAAAAAAATGGCTCCAAATACTAATCACTAGCACTTGGAGCCCTTATCTAACTAAAAACCTAAAACTTTTTTCTAAAAACTAAACCTAACAATCTTAACCTATGAGAAACTAACCTTTTCAGATTATATTGTGATAGCGAAATAACACTCTTGTTATCCGCTGTCATCTGTCATCAAGCAACAGATATACCAAAAAGTAGTTTCATGACAAGATGTCAGAGAAAATTTACTTTTCCATAAACTTCTTTGCAGCTCTTAACTGATGCCTCATCACACTCAGGAATTCCTGACTCTCCTGCAGTACGTTGAGATAAACCAGAGAAATCTGCATCAGCGTATTGTCAGTCATGTGCTGGATGCGGTCGATATGCTTCTTGCGGAGAACAGAGAGTTCGTCTTTGCAGGCATCTGCCTCGGCAAGAATCTCGCGATAGCTGTCATATCTGCCGGTCTCAATCAGTTCGCAGCTCATGCGCATCAGGTCGTTGATCTTCTGGCGTACAGGCGCAAACTCCTTGATATATTCAGCAGGAAGCGGATTGAAGTTGTTGTCAACATGTTCCTTGATTGGGTCGAGCATACGGCGCAGAGAGTAGATAAACTGCTGGTTGCTGTTGGCACCCAGATGGAACCAGGTGTTGCGTTCGATGGCAATCTCGATAGGCGATTTCTTCAAACCGAGCATCTCCTGACGGCGGAACTTCTTCAGCATATCCTGTTCCTTCTTCAACTCCTTGTTGGCATGACGAAGGTCGCGGGTATTCTCGTTGGCAAGACCATCCATAATCTGGTTGAACTCGTTCAGGGCGAAGTGGCAGACGTAAGACTGGGTGCGTGAAACCTGACGGCGAAGCAAATCCCATACAATCTCTGGGTCGCGGGAACGCATCATCAGTTGGAAGGTACTGCTCTTGCTCTCTTCCTTAGCCTTCTTGTTATACTGGATGTTGCTGCGGATGAGCAGGTAGATAACCAAGCCCATGAAGCAAGCCTGGATGCCCACACCACCGAAGTGCATGATGATACAAACAATGGCACAGGCTGCGAAAGCTACACCGGCTGTGATGAACCAACCACCGATTACACTCAATACACCTGTTACACGGAATACGGCACTCTCGCGGCTCCATGCTCTATCAGCAAGTGAAGAACCCATAGCTACCATGAAGGTAACGTAGGTGGTAGAGAGAGGCAACTTGAGGTTGGTACCGATGGTGATTAGCATGGAAGCAAGTACCAGGTTTACGGCTGCACGAACCACGTCGAAAGCAGCACTCTCCTCGAGTTCAACATCATTCTTGTCGAAACGGCTGTTAATCCAGTTCATCAGTCCCTTTGGCATAAACTGCTTCAACCATGAATCTGTAGCCTGGCAGTTGCGTACAATCACGCGGGCTGCAGAAGAACTGCCGAACATCTCATCGCCCTCATCCTGACGGCTCAAGTCAACAGAAGTCTTGATTACGTTCTGTGCTTTCTTGGATGTCGCCATGGCGATAATCATCACGGCACCGGCAGCAAGCAGGAAGCCAGGAGTGGTCTTGGCACTCTCCATCAATGAAGTCATCATAAACTGGTCTGGCGCTGCACCGTTGGCGTTTGCCATATAGTCCTGATAAGAAGAAAGACCAGCCAGAGGCACACCGATGAAGTTCACCAGGTCGTTACCAGCGAAAGCCATAGCCAGGGCGAAAGTACCCATCAGCACCGTAAACTTGAAGATGTTGACACGGCAGAGGTGCAGGAATTCCATTACAACAGCAGACACCACGAAAGTGATACAGATGAGGAAACCGAGATTCTGGTCGATGTAATCGCGCACCTCAGCAGGCAAGTAAGGACTCTTGCCCAAACCCTTCATAAAGATGAAGTAAGAGAGGGCTGTAAAGGCGATACCGCCGAAGATAGCGATACTGTAGCGGCTGTGCTTGCGGTAGTTGAAGGTGAAGATGATACGGGAAAGCCACATCACGAAAGCACCAAACACGAAGGCGATGATGACAGATGAGAAGATACCCATAATTACCTCCAATGCCTTGTTACTGTTCAGCAAAACGCCATAGTTGAGGCTATCGTCGCCATACATCTTCAAGGTAGCGAGGATGAAAGCACCACCCAGCAACTCGAATACCAGCGAAACGGTGGTTGAGGTTGGCATACCTAGTGTGTTGAACACATCCAGGATGATAACATCAGTTACCATGACCGCCAGGAAGAGCGTCATTACTTCTTCGAATGTAAAGTGGTCAGGACTCATGATACCATGTCGGGCGATATCCATCATTCCCGATGACATGATGGCTCCGAGAACCACACCGCAGGATGCGATAATCAGCACCGTGCGAAACTTAGCCACCTTAGCTCCGATGGCAGATTGCAGGAAGTTGACAGCATCATTGCTGACTCCTACGAAGAGATCAAACACTGCCAGACAAAGCAGGAAGATCACAATACAAAGATAAATCGTACTCATATATTTTATTAATGTTTATATACCTTATTATATAGGGGCTTGTCTCAACATAGCTAGATACATTTCTCCCCTTGCTTTTCCGGGTGCAAAGGTACGAGTACGATGTTACAGGCGATTTAAACAGGTGTTACAATATTGTTAAGATGTTGTTGTGCTGGCGATTGAATAAGAAAGTTGCCACCGAAAACAAAGAAAAGTGCGAAAATGTTTGGAAGTTACGGAAGTATTTTATATCTTTGCATTCGGATAGGGTGTATTCCCTTTCCACTGATTTTTGAGATTTAAGAAGCGTTATGCTTATCGAAGTACTGGAAACCTAGGAAATTTCCCGACATACTCTAAGATAGCATAGTGGTTCTCACGTATAGCGTGGGCTGCTATTGTTGCATCTATGAGTATGGGCTTTCCTAGGGCCTCCGGTATTGAGATGTGGGCATTGCAGTTCACGCTTCTCTGTTTAACAAAAAGACCTTATAGGACTGAAAAGGGAATAAGGAGCTATTGGTGATGCTTAATATACTAAAAGGGAATATTCAATCCTCTGAAAGAAAAAAAAATGGAAAGAGGGCTTTTTCTGGAATTTTCATAGTAGTCGTATTATTGGTAATATCTGTTATTGCTATAGTGTATATAGCAATAACTTCTGTTAGTTTGAAAGAACAAATGGATCTCAAAAAACATAATATTAAGTTTTTTGACAACTTGGAAAAAGAGCAAATATCTGCATTGAAAACACGAAGTCTTTTCAAAAATAGAGCAACCAAGGACAATTCTGATTTCTTGCGTGAGATAGGTCCTATTCCTAATGGTAAGTTTTTGTCTTCTTTTTCTGAGGTAGGTGAAGGAAAATATGAATATTGGCAAAATTATGTGGCATATAGAGACAGATTGGTTTATTATACCGTAAATATCCCAAGAAGAGATTATTTTGGTAATATAGAGTACGATGAAGAAAAGAGAACAAAATATGTAAAAGAACCATATTGGGATTATAAGGTCAAGAAAATCCCATTTGAATATTCTTACTCTTTAGTTACTTTTGACATGTCAGAATTAATTTCGGCTAATGCAACAGATTCTGTTTATGAAAAGCAAACTCTTCTATTTGCAAAAGAGCTGGAAGTATATAAGCACTATATGTTTTCACCAGCGCAGAGAAAAATTGTCTATGATAATTATTGGGCTACTTTTTATGGTAAGATTTTGCCAACTAACAGAAAAGCTATTGCTTATTCGACTAAAGATCAAGAAGGTAAACCTGTTTTGAGAAGCATATTTTTTGCTAATAGAAAAGCTTATATGCTCGAAGTCCGTAGTGAACATCAGTTGGAAGAAAAGTCTCAGTGGATAATGAAAGGTTTTACCACGTTTTATCTCGGAGATTTTAATGACAGTGTGAATGGCAAACTCTTGTTGTTTGTTTTAAGTGCTTTTATCTTTTTAGTTTTTATTCTTATTTGTCTGCTTATGCCAAGGCATTTGTTAAGAACTAATACAATATTGTCAAGGCAAAAAAGCATCTTGTGCCGTTGTATGTTGGTATTGGGCATATTGGATATGCTATGTGTCTTTACTGAGATTTATGGTATATGTATAGGCGTGTTTATGCAAGATTTTTATTGGTGGTGTATGTTCTGTCTATTCTTGGGTGCAACTGTCACAAGTGTCTTTACTGTGATATATGGTATGAGTAGAGCAGAAAATACATTTGATTATTTGGTACCGAAGTGTGTAAAGAAATATTTGTGTAATAGACATGTCACAGATGCAGAATATAAAAGCATTGTAGTCTTTTTGGTATATCCACTTTTTGTGTTGGGTAGTTCACCATTAGGCATAGGTGTACTCATTTATATATTACCTGTTTCGTTAATAACTTTGTTGTTGATGGAAATACGCAATTTCTCTAATTGGAGTCATGGAGATATACATAAAGATGGAAATGAGTTGAAAGGGGATGGCTTGGGTATATTCAAGGATTATTATTTGTTGTTGGATATTGACAGAGCTGCCTCTGAGGAGGACATAAATAAGGCATTTAATAAGGCTATGACTAAATATAATTCTGGTATAGATTATAGTTTGTATGGTGAAACTTATAAACATAATATTCAGGAAGCTTATCGTGTGCTAAGTTCAACCAATCGGCTAAAACCAGAATATGATAGAGAGTTTGATGCTTATCGTGCATCAAATGACTCTGAGTATCTGTATTCTGATGAAAGAACAAAGCGTGATATAATGTTGGTACAGAAAGAACTTGGAGGTACTCTATTAGCTTCGAAAAAATATGATACTTGTGCTAAGGTACATAACTTGGTAATTCGTGCTGTCGTTATTTATGGTGTCTTTTTGGCAATAGTGTCTTCCATTCTTTTTGTACCAGTAAAGAAACATACAACTTTTGGTGATGTCTATTGGGAAAGTTTATGGGATAAAGTGAGATTTATTGATGACTAAAATATGTAAAAGTTATGAGACAGTTTTTAATGTTTACATTTTTAATGGTTTCCATACGTACTGCTTATGCGGAGGATAATTCTCCTGCATATTTTGGCGCTGTTTCGATAGTGGTTACAATTATGTTGGTATTATTGTGTATTTGGTTACTTAATTCCCATAATGTAACAAGAAAAGTAAAGTTGAGTATTCTCGGAGTAGGTATTGGAGTTTTTGGTTTAGTTCAAATGTTATTGTCTTTTGGTATGGAGTCTTATAGACGTAGTCTTCTTCCTCCTGATGATCCTGAGGTTGTGCTTGCGGTAGAAGAAATTAATGAGCAGATGCCTTTGAAACTAACGGATGGTATGACTCTTAGAAGTGTGGATTTGAAAGACTCTACAGTCGTTAGTACTTTGGAAATTGACGAAACGAAATATCCTTTTGAGGACTTTTTGCAGAATAAAGAACAGAAGAAGCGAATTATGATGGCAAACGTAGCAAAGAGTTCTCCTTTTAAGTCTTGCAGCTATGTGGATATTGCCAACAAAGGATATTCTGTAGCAATGTTGGTAAAGGGAATGCAATCTCATCGAGAAATAAAGTTTATTCTTACACCAAAGGAAGTAAAAAATGCTCAAAATCAACCAAAGCCAACGCCAAGAGAAGAACTGGATTTGTATTTGAATGAACTTAATAAGAATATCCTTGTTGATCTTGAAGATGGGCTGCTGTCTGCTCATGCAAGGATACAAGGACAAATTTGTGTTGTTGTATATACCATAGATGAGAATAAGCTTGATATTTCAGGGTTTGAAAAAAGTAAAGAGTCTATGAGGGTAGAACTCAAAAATGAGTTTATGGTCAAGGGTGATTTGATAAAGTTAGCTTCCCTTCTTGCTCCTTTGGGTATGTCATTTAGAATTTGCTATGTTGGTAACTTGTCTAAAAAACAAGTGTCAATTGATATTTCTTCTTCATATATCCAAGAAGTTCTTGATAATGCAGTAGCTAAGATAATTAAATCACAAAATAAGCAAACAGAATAAAATATACGGTTATGACATTTTTCAATTCAATTAAAATGTGTTACATGAAGTCTTTTGATTTTAAGGGAAGAGCTTCAAAGAGTGAGTATTGGTGGTTCTGGCTGGTTCAGGTCCCTATTACTTTTATAGCATTGGGGGCATTGGGGGCTTGGAACTCTGAAAAGTTTGATGTGCTGTCGGGAGTGTTTTTAGGGATTACTATAGCCTCTATTCCTGCTAACCTTTCTTCTATGGTACGTAGATTTCATGATGCGGGATTAAGTACTAAGCAATGTCTAAAGAAATTGTCTTATGCGGTAGCCCCATTCCTTTTTGCTGTCAATTTAATGACAAAGATCGATCCTTTTTCTTCTTTTGCTGTAGTACTCTTAATAGCATTATTATTTTCGGCAGTCTCATTTTTCCTGTTGTTCATCATATTGATAGGAGACAGTGTATATGAAGATGAAGAAGAGGAATAAGGGATAAAGTCGTTCGCAAGCCTTGCGAATGAAAAAAGCAAGGCTTTCTGATACAATTTATCGATTTTTTGTTTAATTTTGCAATCGATACTAATAGATGCTACTATAATATGGGAAATGATACAGAAAATATAAAGATATTATGCATCGGTGTCGGTGGGGCTGGCACTAATGTAATCAATCGTATGAAGGATATTGGTATTCCGAATGCAGAGTTTCTGACATTTGGAGGATATCGCTATGACTATAGCCATCCCGAAATTCCTCATTATAATCTTATAGAAGTCAATGAAATAGATAGCTTGCCTAATGGTTCTGGACCAAAGGTTTTTGAAAGGTTGGCTAATAATGTTGCCGATGATATAAAAGAAGTTCTTTTGTATCATTTAAACTCTTGTAAGTTAGAAAATGAAAGAGTGTAAATATTGGATAGTTGTACTGCTACAGCTGTGCTTTCTTTCTATCAGCTGTGGAGAAAAGGGGGCAAAACAAGTTGCTCCTGCTCAAGGTCATGCCATTTTGAAATTTGAAAATGATGAAGATGGAAAGTATTCGCAAGCGATGATAGCACAAATCATCAAACATTTTCATCTGCCAAATAATACTGTTGTAACAGATGAGGATGTTGATGCAATCTTGTTGAGAAGCGTTGATGGGGGAGATGGCATTTATGTCGGTGACGTAGTTAGCATTTGGAAGTATTATAAGAAGCAGAATGATATTCAAGAAATAGTTACGGCGCATCCTATGGCAGATTTGTTATGGTATAATCCTGATAAAAAACATGGTGTAATGCTAGGGCTAGATTCTGTTTTTGTGGCAAGTGAAGCTATGCTTGTCCCTCTAAATCCTGAAGTGGTAGTTGTAAATGGAACAATAGACAAGATGAATGCAAATTATACTTTTATAGTAGATAAGGATGCGGGAAAGGCGATATTGTTACCATCAAATCGTGGCTGCGTAGGCTTTACATCTGAAGATGGATTACCAATCTGCCAGTCTTGTCGTCATTATTCTGATACTAGGTTTGGTAGGTATTCTGTAGTGTCTGTTTATGATTTGGATGGAAAACTCGTCAAGGAAATGTCGTTTGAAGATTATAAAAAAGATGAGAAGTAATGACATATTCAATAGAAGAGAATCATCATTCGGGATTGGAGTTGTATTTCATGCCTCGTTTCTTTGTCTATAATCCTTGTCGCCGCCTGCAAGATGGCGAGGATGTTTTCTTCTCTGTTCCTTGGTGGTATCATCTTTATATCTTATAAGAAAGAGTATCCATGCAAGAAAGCCGCATATAAGCTGAGTGACATGTGCACATCAGTTGATATGTGACTGACGAACCTATATTCTCTGAAGACATATCCTAAATACTCCAACGATTTTTATTATATATCTAAAAGAGTAGTTTATAGTGTATTTCATATTGTTGCTTTATTTGAATTTTTGGCAAAGTTACGGAAAATATTGGTATATGCAAAAGAAAGCAGAATAATTTGTTTTCCTTTTCGGATAAAAACATTAACTTTGCAACTAAAAAAATGAAAAGTATGGAAAAGCTGAAGAATATCAAGGCGATAGCCTTCGATGCCGATGATACGCTCTGGGCATTACAAAACTATTTCGAGGACGTGGAGCATGAGTATTGCGAGCTGCTTGCGGAATATGGAAAGGAAAAGGATATTTCTGCTGCTCTCTTCGAGACGGAGAGTAAAAATATGGCTGATTTGGGTTATGGTTGCAAGGCTTTCACCATATCCCTGGTAGAGAATGCGGTGAAGGTGAGTCATGGTAAGGTGGAGGCGAATGTCATCGCCCAAATTGTGGACTTGGGTAAGAGTCTCCTGCATCTTGATGCCAAGCCTTTGGAAGGGGTAGAGAAAACCTTGGCTTGTTTCCGTGAGATGAAGAAATATAAGCTGGCAGTCTTCACCAAGGGGGAGTTGATGGATCAGGAGAATAAGTTGTGGCGTTCGGGTCTGCAGCGGTATTTTGATGTGGTGACTATCGTGAGCGACAAGACGCCCAAGGCTTATCATCGTCTCTGCAGGGAACTGGATGTAACTCCCGACGAGCTGGTGATGGTGGGCAACAGCTTCAAAAGCGATATTGCTCCGGCATTAAAAATCGGAGCTTCGGCTGTCCATATCCCTTTTCATACCACATGGGCGCATGAAAAGACAGAGGAATTTGAACATCCCAAGCTCCGTCGTATTTCAAGATTCGAGGAACTTCTCGATATCTTATAACTCGATATTTTATAAGGGTCTAAAAAAAACTTATAAAATACTCATATAATACTTTTATTCTTCTCCTTCTTCATCTTTCAGTGATACCAAAGTCTCAACGAATGGACTGTGGAAGGTGCTGAAGAGATGCAGAATCTCCTTGCGCTGCTCCTCTTCCTCATCCCAGAGGCTGATGAAATTAAAATTTCTCCCCAAAAAATTGCTGGTTTCGAAGAATCTTCGTACCTTTGCAGCACCAGTACCCGCCAAGCCTCTCAACGATGCTCAAATGTGCGGGTCGTTTTATTTTTATACATTTTCCTAGCTGAGATTCTCGTATTTTCAAACGATTCTTATTTCTTTGTGAATATTGGAAATATGGAAGAAAATGGTAATATGTTAATAATCAATGGATTATGGATTTGTTGGTTAATAGCGCTAAAATAGAAATTCTATAGTTGTACGACTATAACCCCTATAGTTGTACAACTATAACTCTACAGTTGTACGACTATAGCCTATATAGTCGTACGACTACAACTTTATAGTTGTACAACTATAGGGTATTCGCTTAATTAGAAACAAAAAATAGAGAATTCGAGATGCCCAAAACTCCCTATTTTCGTTGCTAGATTCCAAGTTTACCAGTATGCAAAATTTGGTTATAAATATTGACAGAAATACCCTTTTTGGCAGGGGAAGATTACTTCTGCTCTAAATGAAATAGGCTTCAATGGCGAATGAAGCCTATTTCAATCGCACATGAAGCCTGTTTCAATCGCACATGAAGCTTATTTCATTTTTACCTCCAATTATTTAGAATTCTGCATCAAACAAGACGCTGATTTTATAAGGTATGAAGAAAATCATCAAAGAACACGAGCATTTTGAAAAGTTCATGGGCTATAAAGCACCAGAATTCAAATCTGATTCCGGAGAATTCCATGTAATATTATGGAATCTCAACTATATTTCTAACAACAAAAATGAATATGCTATCGGGCGATTATGTCTATATCTCTTCATCAATAAATCGGATGATTTCTTCTTGCTGGTCTGGATGGAACCATTGGATAGTGGTATCCCGCTTAAACCAGGTAAGTTGCTTGCGCATGTATTCACGGCTGTGCGACTGGATTTGTCTGATAGCTTCATCACGGTCTATCTCGCCGTCAAAGTAGGAGAACATTTCTTTGTAGCCTACGGTTCTCAACGAGGTGAGTCCCTTCTGTGGGTATACGCTGCGTGCTTCTGCCTCCAGACCTTCGTCCATCATCATCAGTA
>JAJWAL010000004.1:0-60343 GCA_021618535.1 Segatella copri
TTGGCTCCGTAGCTCAACTGAATAGAGCACTTGACTACGGATCAAGAGGTTCAAGGTTTGAATCCTTGCGGAGTCACCAACAGACAGTTGCACCCTTAGCTCAGTTGGTAGAGCAACTGACTCTTAATCAGTGGGTCTAGGGTTCGAATCCCTAAGGGTGTACAAAAAGAGCATTTCTTAACAGAAATGCTCTTTTTTGTTTTATATTTCTCCCTACCATTTCATATCACCTTTAAATATTACTTTATATCTCTTTAAATATCACTATAAAAAAGTTGCAGCCATCCAAAGTTTACACCCAGACAACCGCAACCAATTTACCAATCAAAAATATCTAAAATCTTATCCCGCCATCATTACACAACTCTACTATCAACAGAAGAGCCAGTAAAGAACTGCCAGCACGGCTATCATAACAACAGCTACCATTGCTTTAATCATGCAGGTAGCCACCTTCTTTAAGACAAACAGTCCTACAACAAGGACTACCAATACCAGCGCATAATATCCAAAATCATTCATATCACATTATTATATATAAACTACCAATCAGCATTCATCACCCTATTAACGATCATTCTTTAATGCCCTGCGGAATTCAGCCGGTATCGGAGTTTCAAATTCCATAGGCTGATGCGTTACGGGATGATAGAAACACAGCACATAGGCATGCAGGCACAAGCGCTGGCATGGATCATCACCATTACCATACTTAATATCACCACACACCGGATGCCCCATATCGGCCGTATGAACACGAATCTGATTCTTACGGCCCGTTTCGAGTTTGAACTCCACCAGAGAATGAGCGGTGGTACGCTCTAATGTATGGAAATGGGTAACAGCATACTTGCCGCCATTATCCGTATCACTACTGTAAGTAATATAAGCCTTGTTATCTTTCAGCCAGTTGGCAACGGTACCTTCATCTTCTTCCATCTCTCCGGAAACCAGAGCCACATATCTGCGGTCGTACACATTATGATGCCAATCATCCTCCAAAGCCAGTTCCGTCTGCTTATCCTTGGCATAAATCATCAAGCCCGAAGTATCACGGTCAAGTCGGTGTACTACATGCGCCTGGCAGTTCTGGCGAGTCTTATGGAAATAATCATCAAGTACCGTTTTCACATTCAAAGTAGAATGACCGGCTGCCATACTCAAGATACCAATGTTTTTCTCGACAACAATCAGATATCTGTCTTCATAAACAATCTTAAGGTATCTGCTCTTAAATACCTCCTGATTCTTCTTTGTCTTGCTCACACTCACCTTCATCCCCGGCTTCAGGGCATAATCAAACTGGGTAATGGTTTTGCCATTTACCTTGATTCCCCTACCCTGCAGAGTCTGCTTCACCTTAGTCTTGCTAGGTCCCTTCACATTCTCCATCAGCCATTCCAGCAACGGAGCAGGCTTTTCTACCTTGTAATGCTCATATTCATTTGGGTTTCCGTAGCCATAAGCATTATTGGTATGCTTATTAAAATTTCCTTTTCTATTTTGTTGTCTCATATTGTTATCGATATCATTTTCTTAACATGAAAAACACAGAATCAATGCTGCATTTTCTCCGTTTCAGCCTACAAAAGTAAGACTTTTCTGCAAAATAACAAAAAGCCACCATGTTTTTAACTAAAAATTAGTAACTTTTGCCAATAAATCATTGTGTTTCAAATATTTTTTTGTAATTTTGCAGCTGAATTAAAGATATAATCAGAATAAAAGATATTTAGGAACAAATAATGATTACAGTACAAAATCTTGCGATCCAATTCGGAAAGAGAGTGCTTTACAAGGATGTAAACCTCAAGTTCACTCATGGTAATATTTATGGTATCATCGGTGCTAACGGCGCTGGAAAATCTACTTTCCTCCGCGCTATCAGCGGCGACCTTGAACCAAACAAGGGTACAGTAGAAATGGGGCCAGGCGAGCGACTTTCTGTCTTGGAACAGGACCACTTCAAATATGACGATTTCCGCGTGATGGATACCGTTCTGATGGGCCATCAGCCATTATGGGAAAACATGAAGGAGCGCGAGCGCCTCTATGCTAAGCCAGAGATGACAGAAGAAGATGGTAACCTCGCTGCTGAGCTGGAGCTCAAATTTGCAGAAATGAATGGTTGGGAGGCTGAAAGCAATGCCGCACAACTTCTGCAGAACCTCGGTGTAAAGGAAGACCGCCACGACAAACTCGTAGGTGAACTCTCTAATACAGAAAAGGTGCGCGTGATGCTGGCAAAGGCACTCTTCGGCAACCCAGACAACCTTCTTCTCGATGAGCCTACCAACGACCTCGACCTCGACACAGTTGAGTGGTTGGAAGACTATCTCAGCAACATTGAACAGACCGTACTCGTAGTATCTCACGACCGTCACTTCCTCGATGCTGTAAGTACCCAGACCGTAGATATCGACTTCGGTAAAATTACGATGTTTGCAGGTAACTACTCTTTCTGGTACGAGAGTTCTCAATTGGCTCTCCGCCAGGCTCAGAACCAGAAGATGAAGGCTGAAGAGAAGAAGAAGCAGTTGGAAGAATTCATCCGCCGATTCTCAGCTAACGTTGCCAAGAGTAAGCAGACTACATCCCGCAAGAAGATGCTGGAGAAGCTGAACGTTGAAGAAATCCGTCCATCAAGCCGTAAATACCCAGGCATCATCTTCCAGATGGACCGTGAGCCAGGTAACCAGATTCTGGAGGTAGAGGGACTGAAAGCATGCGACGAAGACGGAACAGTGCTCTTCGACAATGTAAACTTCAACATCGAAAAGGGCGAGAAGGTAGTATTCCTCTCTCACAACCCTAAAGCGATGACCGCACTCTTCGAAATCATCAACGGCAACCGAAAGGCTGACGCAGGTGACTACAAGTGGGGTGTTACTATCACAACAGCTTATCTCCCACTCGATAATACAGAATTCTTCCAGAGCGACAAGAATCTGGTAGACTGGTTGAGCCAGTATGGTCCAGGTAACGAAGTTGCCATGAAGGGCTACCTCGGAAGAATGCTCTTCAGCGGCGAAGAAGTACTGAAGAAGGTAAATGTCCTCTCCGGAGGTGAGAAGATGAGATGTATGATTGCACGCATGCAGTTGCAGAACGCCAACTGCCTGATTCTTGATACACCAACCAACCACTTGGACCTGGAGAGTATTCAGGCATTCAACAACAACCTGGTAGGTTTCAAGGGCAATATCCTCTTCTCTAGCCACGACCACGAATTCATCAACACCGTGGCAAACCGTATCATCGAGCTCACTCCATCAGGCACCATCGACAAGCTCATGTCTTATGATGAGTATATCTACGATGAAGCAATCAAGGAGCAGAAGGCTAAGATGTACGGATTCTAAACAGAAAGTTATTCTGCTGTTTTAAACAGCAACCACAAATTATCTTATAATTTAATAGTGCCAATTCGATGAGAATCGGGTTGGCACACTTTTTGTCAAACAACCAATAACAAGAATTATCATGTTTAAAAAATTTAAGACTATGTCAAAAGAAAAAGAAATCAATATAGAGGACGGAAACGTTCAGGAGACTGTTCAGAATGAAAATAATGAGCAGACAACTCAAAATGAAAATACTGAGGAAAATCAGAATACTGACAACAAGGCAGAAGAAGGTGACAACAATACAGACGCTGCTGACAAGAAGGCAGAAGAGATTGATCCTTTAACAAAGGCACAGCAAGAGGTAGAGGAACTCAAGAAACAGTTACTCTATAAGACTGCTGAGTTTGAGAATTACCGCAAGCGTACCCTCAAAGAGAAAGCAGAACTGATTTTGAATGGCGGCGAGAAGACTGTAGCTGCTATTCTGCCTATTCTCGACGACTTTGAGCGTGCCATCGCTGACAAGAGCGAAGACCCTAAGGCTATCAAGGAAGGTGTCCAGATGATTTTCAACAAGTTCGTAAAGACACTCGAAGGTCTTGGCGTAAAGAAGATTGAAACCAACGACAAGGATTTCGATGTAGATTTCCACGAGGCTATTGCTATGGTTCCAGGAATGGGCGATGACAAGAAGGGAAAAATCATTGACTGCGTCCAGACAGGTTATACGATGAACGACAAGGTGATTCGCCATGCCAAGGTAGCTGTAGGTCAGTAAGAAAGAAATATCAAGAATTATTTTTCAAAATCCAGAACATTCTATTAGAATTCTGTAAGAAAATTCAATATTTGAAATAAGCAAATGGCTAAGAGAGACTATTATGAGGTGCTGGGCGTAGACAAGTCGGCATCAGAAGACGAAATAAAGAAGGCGTATCGAAAGATAGCCATCAAGTATCATCCAGACCGCAACCCTGGCAACAAAGAGGCGGAAGAGAAATTCAAGGAAGCTGCCGAAGCTTACGAAGTTCTCCACGATGCCCAGAAGCGCCAGCAGTATGACCAGTTTGGTTTCGACGGCCCACAAGGTGGATTCGGCGGATTTGGCGGTGGTGCCAGCATGGACATGAACGACATCTTCTCTATGTTTGGAGATATCTTTGGCGGACACGGCGGTTTCAGCGGCTTTGGTGGCGGCGGTTTCGGTGGCGGCTCACAGAAGCGGGTTTACCAGGGTGGCGACCTTCGCGTAAGAGTAAAACTGACTCTTCAGGAAGCAGCAACAGGTGTTACCAAACGCTTCAAGATTCGCAAGGATGTAACTTGCTCTGCATGTCACGGAACAGGTTGCGAAGGTGGTGCCCAGCCAGAAACATGTCCGGAATGTCACGGAAGCGGCTATGTCTTAAAAACGGTGCGCAGTATGTTCGGCATGATGCAAACTCAGGCTGCCTGTACAAAGTGTGGCGGTGAGGGAACTATCATCAAGAACAAATGTAAGGAATGCGGTGGCGACGGAATCGTGAAGGGCGAGGAACTCGTAGAAATCAATATTCCTGCAGGTGTCGACAACGATATGGTTGTTACCGTTGAAGGAAAGGGTAACCAAGGCAAGCACAATGGTCTCTACGGAAACCTACAGGTAATGGTAAGCGTAGAAAAGAACGATGATTTCGAGCGTGTTGGTCAGGACTTATACCATAATCTTGTTCTTGATTTTGCAACAGCCACATTGGGTGGAGAAGTAGAAGTACCTACCTTGGATGGCAAGACAAAGATCAAAATAGAACCAGGCACACAACCTGGCAAACAGATTCGTTTGCGTGGCAAAGGTATGCCGGCTATTAAGGGATATGGTTATGGCCGTGGTGATATTATCGTCAATATTACCGTTTTCGTACCTACCTCTCTGACCAAGGAAGAAAAGGATCTTGTTGTGAAATTCAAGGAATGCGATAATTTCAAAGCAGATAATGCAGAGAAGAAATCTCTCTTTGAAAGCTTCAAGAACCTCTTCAGAAAATAAACTATAAAGAGCAATCCCCGAAGAGGGCGAACTATCTTCGAAAGAACGGTTCGCTCTTTTCGGGGATTATCTGTATATATAATAAGGTATAACATATAACATGAATTATCAAGAAACTGTTGAATATCTTTTCACCAGCACGCCGGTTTTTGAAAAGATTGGAGCCAAGGCATACAAACCTGGGCTTGATACGATGTATAAAATGGATGAACACTTCGGACATCCTCATAACCAATATAAATGTATCCACATTGCAGGAACCAACGGAAAAGGTTCATCATCCCATACCCTTGCAGCAATCCTGCAGAGCCAGGGCTATAAGGTCGGCCTGTTCACATCTCCACATCTTGTAGATTTCAGAGAACGCATTCGCGTAAATGGTGAAATGGTAAGCGAAGAGTATGTAATCGACTTTGTAGAAAACAACCGGAAATTCTTCGAACCGCTACATCCTTCGTTCTTTGAACTGACCACCATGATGGCATTTCAGTATTTTGCAGAACAAAAGGTAGACTTTGCCGTCATCGAAGTTGGATTGGGAGGAAGACTGGATAGTACCAACATCATCACTCCTATCCTATCCGTTATCACGAACATCAGTTTTGACCACACCCAATTCCTCGGGAATACACTCGGCGAGATTGCAGGCGAAAAGGCGGGTATCATCAAGCCACAGATTCCTGTCGTTATTGGCGAATGGAACGAAGAGACCCAACCTGTGTTCATCAAGAAAGCCCATGAGCAGAATTCTCCTATCCATTTTGCACATGCAACTGACGCAGACATGAACTTTGAACTGAAAGGCAACTATCAGAAAAAGAACTTCTGCACCATATCCGCAGCCGTAGAATGCCTGAAGGAAGAAGGAATAGAAATCAAAGATGAAAGCATAAAGAACGGCTTCGAACATGTATGCGAGCTGACAGGCTTACGTGGCAGATGGGAAAAACTCAACGAGCACCCTCTCACCATCTGTGATACGGGACATAACCTTGCCGGATGGGAGTATCTGGAACCTCAGATTGCATCCGTCAAAGCCGATACGAAACATATTGTCTTCGGAATGGTTGACGACAAAGATGTAGAGCATGTAATGGGACTATTAGAAAAGTTGCCAAAAGAAAGCACGATTTTCTATTGGACACAGCCATCAACAAAAAGAGCGATACCGGTAGACAAATTATACGGATACGCACAAAAGCACGGCTTGAACGGAACATGCTATCAAACTATCTCACAAGCATTTAACGCAGCTGTATCAAACGCAAAAAAAGATGATTTTATCTTTATTGGCGGATCAAGTTACGTCGTTGCCGATTTGCTATCAGAATCATTTTAGGATTTTTTAAATCAAAAAGTTCATAAAATATTTGTAATACTCATTTTTTTTTAGTTACTTTGCAGTACATTACTTAAACCAAAGTAAGGTAACTAAAAAAAGTGAGATATTATGAATACAGAACCAGCAAATAAGTGTGGTTTGAAAAGAGAAGATTTTCAGACCACAGTGAATGGCAAGAAGACTGATCTCTTCGTGTTAAGAAACAAGCAAGGCAACGAAGTTGCAGTGACTAACTATGGTGGAGCAGTCGTAGCCATCATGATGCCTGACAAGGATGGCAACTATGCCAACCTCATCCAGGGTCATGACAACATACAGGACGTCATCAACTCACCAGAGCCATTCTTGAGTGTGCTCATCGGTCGTTATGGCAACCGTATTAAAGAAGGCAAGTTCATACTTCACGGCAAGGAGTATCACTTGGCATGCAACGATGGTCCCAACCACCTGCATGGTGGACCTACAGGTTTCCACACCAAGGTTTGGGATGCAACCCGCATGAGTGATAGCGCTGTCGTATTGAAATACACGAGCCCTTATGGTGAAGAAGGCTTCACTGGTGAGTTGACAGTTTGGGTAGCTTACACATTGACCGACGACAATGAGTTCGTTATCAAGTATCAGGCTACAACCAACAAGACAACCATCTGCAACCTGACACATCACGCTTTCTTCTCAATCCAGGGTATTGCTAATCCTACCCCAACAGTTGACAATATCATCTGTGAGGTGAACGCAAACTACTATCTCCCTATCGATGAGTATTCTATCCCTACAGGTGAGATTTTGAAGGTTGAGGGCACACCATTCGATTTCCGTACACCAAAGCCAATTGGTCAGGACATCAATGCAGACAACGAGCAGATCAAGAATGGTCAGGGCTATGACCACAACTATGTATTGAACAAGACAGAAGAAGGCGAGTTGAGTTTCGCTGCCCGCATAAAAGACCCTGTAAGCTGCCGTACCATGGAGGTTTATACCACAGAACCAGGTTTGCAGATGTACACAGGTAATTTCCTTGCAGGTATCTCAGGACAGTTTGGTGCAACATTCCCACGTCGCAGTGCAGTCTGCTTCGAGGCACAGAAGTTCCCAGACACTCCAAATCACACCTATTTCCCAAGTTGCAGATTAAATCCGGGTGAAACATACACCCAGAAGACAATCTATAAGTTTGGAATTGACAAATAAATCAGAATAAATCATGGAGCAAGTACTCTAAACAGCACTTGCTCCATTTTCGCGCTTGAATGACAAAACTCATCCAGCGCGACAACAATCTTAAAGAGAAGTCTTAACGTCTTTATAGAAGAAACAACCTCTTAGAAGAAAAGAGTAGCAACCTCTTTACCATAAAAGAGAATTAATAACCTCTTCAAAAAGAGTATAAACAAGCTTTTCGCAAATAATAATAACAAATAACAATATCAACTATCAAAAAAAATGGAAAACCAAAGTAAAAATGGCAATATCATCGCCATTATCACGATGATGTTCCTCTACGCCATGATTTCGTTCGTAACGAATTTGGCTGCTCCTATCGGAGTTATTTGGAAAAATGTATTCGCTGACAGCGGAAGTGCTAACATGATCGGTATGTTGGGTAACGCCATGAACTTCTTGGCTTACCTCTTCATGGGTATCCCTGCAGGTAAGTTGCTCACCAAGATCGGTTACAAGAAGACAGCCCTCACCGGTATCGCTACCGGATTCGTAGGCGTGCTCATCCAGTTCCTTTCCGGTAAGTTCGGTGCCGACATCTCAGGCTTCGCCGTTTACCTCTTCGGTGCGTTCATCTCAGGTTTCGCAGTTTGTATTTTGAATACTGTTGTAAACCCAATGTTGAACCTCATCGGTGGTGGTGGTAACCGCGGTAACCAGTTGAACCTCATCGGTGGTACATTGAACAGTTTATCCGGAACTTTAACCCCAATGCTCGTAGGTGCCCTTATCGGTACTGTTACTGCTAATACCAAAATGGTAGATGTGAACCTCGTACTTTACATTGCCCTTGCCGTATTCGCAGCAGCATTCGTTATCTTGAACTTCATCCCTATCCAGGATCCAGAGATGGGTAAGACTACAGACAAGACTGTATTCGAGCATTCACCATGGGCTTTCCGCCACTTCAACCTCGGCGTTATCGCAATCTTCGTTTATGTAGGTGTTGAGGTAGGCATTCCTGGAACATTGAACTTCTACATTTCTGATACAACAGCAAATGGTGGTGGTTTCATCAATGGTACAGCCTTGGCAAATGCAGCAGCTATCGGTGGTTTCGTTGCAGGTACATACTGGCTTCTGATGCTGGTTGGTCGTCTTTGCTCCAGTTTTATTGCTGACAAGGTATCTAGCCGCATGATGATGATGATTGCCAATGGTGCAGGTATGATCTTTATCGTCCTCGCCGTACTTCTCGGCAAGTCAACAACAGTAGAAATGCCTGTATTTACAGGTACATCATTCCAGATGGTAACAGTGCCTATCGCTGCCATGTTCCTGGTACTCTGCGGTCTCTGCACTTCTATCATGTGGTCTTCTATCTTCAACCTTGCTACTGAGGGTCTTGGCAAGTATACAGCCCAGGCTTCAGGTATCTTCATGATGATGGTAGTAGGTGGCGGATTGATGCCATTGGTACAAAACTTCATCGCAGACAACGCTGGCTATATGGCTAGTTACATTGTGCCTCTCATCTGTATGGCATACATGTTCTTCTATGCTGTAGCTGGTTGCAAGAACATCAACAAGGATATTCCTGTTGATTAATAACACGAAACATACTAGCCCTAAGGCTTAAATAGTCTTGGGGCTAAATCATATAAACAAATCTTTAGTAACAACAAAAACTTAACTAATTATGGATATTGAAAAAGTAAGAAGCCGCTTCATCAAGCATTTCGATGGCAAAACAGGTAATATATATATGTCACCTGGTCGTATAAACCTGATTGGCGAGCATACCGATTATAATGGTGGATTCGTTTTCCCAGGTGCAGTAGATAAAGGTATTATGGCAGAGATCCGTCCTAACGGAACAGAGACTGTGATGCTCTACTCTATCGACTTGAAGGACCGTGTAGAATTCAAGGTAAATGATCCTGAGGGTCCTCGCGCTTCATGGGCACGCTACATCTATGGTATCTGCCAGGAGATGAAAGCTTTGGGCGTTGACGTGAAGGGTTTCAATGCAGCATTCTATGGTGATGTGCCTCTCGGTGCAGGTATGTCTTCTTCTGCAGCTCTTGAAAGCTGTTTTGCTTTTGCTTTGAACGACCTCTTTGGTGACAACAAGGTTTCTAAATGGGATCTCGTTCTCGCAGGCCAGGCTACTGAACACAAGTATGTAGGTGTTAACTGCGGTATCATGGACCAGTTTGCTTCTGTTTTCGGCAAGGAAGGTAAGTTGATGCGCCTCGATTGCAACAGCCGCGAATTTGAATACTTCCCATTCGAACCTAAGGGCTACAAGCTCTGCCTGGTAAACTCTAAGGTAAAGCACGAGTTGGCAGGTTCTCCATACAACGACCGCCGCAACTCTTGCGAAAATGTTGTTAAGCACATTGCAGCAAAGCACCCAGAAGCTAAGTTCGAAACTCTCCGTGATTGCACATGGGAGCAGTTGGAGGAGGTTCGCGCTGAGGTAGGCGAAGAGGATTACAGCCGCGCTCACTTCGTATTGGGCGAGAAGGACCGCGTTTTGGCTGTCTGCGATGCTCTTGAGAAGGGCGACTACGAGACAGTAGGTCAGAAGATGTACGAGACTCACCATGGTTTGAGCAAGGAATACGAAGTAAGCTGCGAGGAACTCGACTTCTTAAACGAGGTTGCTAAGGAGAACGGTGTTACCGGTAGCCGTATCATGGGCGGTGGCTTCGGTGGCTGCACTATCAACCTGGTAAAGGACGATATCTACGACAAGTTCGTTGAGGACGTTACAGCTAAGTTCACAGCTAAATATGGTCATGCTCCAGAGATTTACCCTGTAATCATCTCTGAGGGGTCTCACAAGGTTTGCTAATATATACATTATATATAATATAAGGAACTGCAGTTAGTATTTGCTAACTGCAGTTTTTTTTGTCCCAAATAAGACAAAAACAGGCGTTTTCATACAAATAGTGTTAAAAAGACACTTTAGAAGAAAAAAAGTTAGGGAAAACGCTTGCAGATTCGAAATAAAATTGTAATTTTACACCCAAAATGAATAAACAATAAAAAACAGCCTAAAAATGAGTACATTTAAGACCCTATTTATGGGAGTTGGTTTTGCGGCTATCGCTACCCTCTCAGCTTGTTCATCAAGCAGCAATGCAAGTCTCACACAATCTGGTTTGAATCCAGCAGATTTCGATTCAACAGTATTGGGCAAGAAGACTGAGTTAGTAACTCTCAAGAATGCAAACGGCATGGAAGTTTGCCTCACCAATTATGGTGGACGCGTTGTTTCCATTTCCGTTCCTGACAAGGACGGAAAGCCAACAGATGTGGTTCTTGGTTATGATAATATCCATCAGTATGCTGACACCCTTAACTCTCCTTCAGATTATGGTTCTTCTGTAGGACGTTATGCCAACCGTATCAAGGATGCTAAACTTTCACTTGCTGGTTCAACATACCAGTTGAAGGCAAATGATAATGGCAACTGCCTGCATGGTGGTGGTGCTACAGGATGGTTGAACCAGGTTTACGACATTACAGAGAAGAACGACTCATCCGTTACCTTCACTATCAATGCGAAGGATGGCGAGAATGGTTTCCCTGGCAACGTAACAGCAACAGCTAAATATACAGTCAAGAGTGACAATACACTCGACATCGAGTTTGGCGCTACAACAGACAAAGAGACCGTTGTCAACATGACCAACCATAGTTACTTCAACTTGAACGGCGATCCATCTAAGGAAGGTTTCGATCAGGTAATGTACATCAATGCAGATAAGTTTACTCCTGCAGATTCACTTTACATCCCAACTGGTGAAATCAAGAGTGTCGATGGAACCCCTATGGATTTCCGAAAACCTGCAGAAATCGGCAAGAAGGTTGATTATAACTTTGATCAGATTAAGAATGCCACAGGTTACGACCACAACTGGTGTTTGAACACATATAAGGATGGTAAGGGCGATGACAAAACAGTTTGCGCAAGCCTCTACTCACCAAAGAGCGGTATCCTTCTTGAAGTATTTACCAACGAGCCAGGCATTCAGGTTTACACCGGTAACTTCCAAGGCACAGGTATTGCCTGCAAGCATGGCATCAAGTATCCTAAACACGTAAGCGTTTGCTTCGAGAGCCAGAAATATCCTGATTCTCCAACCAAGATTACTCAGGGTGTAAAGGATTGGACAGATGCCACATTGAAGCCAGGAGAGAAATACTATTCTCACCTCGCTTACAAATTCAGCGTTAAAAAGTAAGCTTAAGTTAGTTTAAAAGTTAGCGAACCGGCGGATAAAGTCCGCCGGAACAGCTAACATCCAACAAGAAGTTTTTGCAATGACAAAAAACGAAATGTGCTGGATAAGAAACTAACATAATAAGCATCCAATAAAAGAAAAGAATAAACAAATAATAATAAACAAACAATCTTATAGTAATTATGAATTGGAATTCAACAGAATTCGTATGGCTTGATTGGGCTGTACTCGCCATTGGTGTAATCGGCGTGATTTGGGCTGTCTGGCATGCGATTGTGAAAGACAGAAAGGCTCAGAAAGGTGAAGACTCTTCTGCTTACCTCTTCGGTAAGGGTGAGCCATGGTATGTAATCGGTATGGCTATTTTTGCTGCCAACATTGGTTCTGAGCACCTCGTTGGTTTGGCTGGTACAGGTGCCAAGAGTGGTGTCGGTATGGCACACTGGGAGATGCAGGGTTGGATGATCCTCATCTTGGGTTGGCTGTTCGTACCTTTCTACCAGTTGCTCATCAACAAGATGGGTAAGATCATCACCATGCCAGACTTCCTGAAGTTCCGCTATACCCAGCGCACAGGTTCATGGCTCTCTATCATCACCCTCGTAGCTTACATCCTTACTAAGGTGAGCGTTACAGCCCTTACGGGTGGTATCTTCTTCGAATATCTTTGGGGCTTGAACTTCTGGGCTGGTGCCATCGGCTTGATTATCCTCACCACCATCTTCACCGTATTCGGTGGTATGAAGGGTGTGATGACATTGTCAACCATCCAGACTCCTATCCTCGTCATCGGTTCTTTCCTCGTACTCTTCCTCGGTCTCTCTACCCTTGGCGGTGGCAGCATCTCTGCCGGTTGGGCCGACATGATGGATTACTGCGGCAAGTTGAACAACGGCTACGGTACAACCCACATGTTCCACTGGGAGGCAGGTGACTCTATGTATCAGGAGTATCCTGGTTTCGTAGTATTCATCGGTGCAACCATCATTGGTTTCTGGTACTGGTGTACAGACCAGCACATCGTTCAGCGTGTACTCGGTCAGGTTCCTGGCGAGAGCAACGTAGAGGTTATGAAGCGTGCTCGCCGCGGTACTATCGCAGCCGGTTTCTTCAAGGTTCTCCCTTGCTTCATGTTCCTCATTCCAGGTATGATTGCAGCAGCCTTGGCTCAGAAGGGCGCTATCCAGATGAACGAGACTGACGCAGCCTTCGCCATCATGGTAAAAACCGTTCTTCCTGCAGGTATCAAGGGTATCGTAACAATCGGTTTCATCTGCGCATTGGTTGCTTCATTGGCAGCATTCTTCAACAGCTGTGCTACCCTCTTCACTGAGGACTTCTACAAGCCATTGAAGAAGGGCATGTCTGAGGCTCACTACGTACTCGTTGGCCGTATCGCTACCGTAGTAGTTGTAGTTCTCGGTTTCGCATGGTTGCCAATCATGATGAAGATGGATACTTTGTACAACTATCTCCAGGGTATCCAGTCACTCCTGGCTCCAGCCATGGTAGCCGTATTTGCAATGGGTATCTTCTTCAAGAAGATTACTCCAAAGGCAGGTGAATACACCATG
The DNA here is from genome assembly GCA_021618535.1 of Segatella copri. Lineage (GTDB taxonomy): Bacteria > Bacteroidota > Bacteroidia > Bacteroidales > Bacteroidaceae > Prevotella > Prevotella copri_O. Next base: position 13,713 of record JAJWAL010000004.1, read on the forward strand.
ATTACCGGTTTCCTCATCGGTATGCTCCGCCTCGTTACCAACGTTATTACTGACACAGGTAAGGCAACAATGGATGGTGCATTCTGGGATTACACCGCATGGTTCTGGCAGACCAACTGGCTCGTATTCGAGTGCTGGTTGCTCGTCTTCCTCATCATCTTCATGGTAGTAGTGAGCTGCTTCACTCCAGCTCCTAGCAAGGAGCAGGTAGAGGCAATCACCTTCACATCAGACTTCAAGAAGTCTATCCGTGAAAGCTGGGGTGCCTTCGATATTATCGGTACCCTCGTAGTAATCGGCCTCTGCGCAGCATTCTACGCATACTTCTGGTAAAATATTATTCACGTCAGGAGTAAGAAGCGAGGAGTCTGGAATTTTCTCAAAGATCAGACAAAACTGTTTCTGTTGAAAAAATCCGCGATCCTTTCTTCTCCTTCTTACTCCTTGATTTTCCTCTCGAAGCTGCTCTATGAAGAGCAAGCAAAAGAACACAACTATACATACATTGAATCATTACATCAAAACAGCAGAAAGACCATGACCCAGTTTTATAATGAATACTCCAAAGTATTAGTATCCGTCGATTGTATCATTTTCGGTTTCGACGGTAGTAACCTCCAGGTACTGATAGGCAAACGCAAGATGGACCCGGGAAGAGGCGAATGGTCACTCTATGGTGGTTTCGTTGGCGCAACAGAAAATCTAGAAGATGCAGCTAACAGAGTCATCCTGGAACTTACTGGAATGAAAAACCTCTATATAAGACAAGTAGGAGCTTTCGGCCGCATCGACCGTGACCCAGGTGAGCGAGTTATCTCTATCGCCTATTGCACTCTCATCAATGTGAAAGACTATGATGACAGCCTCCGTGTAGAACACGGATTGGAATGGGTGAGTCTGAACGAACTTCCAGAACTTTACTCAGACCACAAACTCATGATCCGCAACGCTATCGCACAGATACGCCGCCGCATCAATCATGAGCCATTAAGCTTCAAACTCCTCCCAGACCTCTTTACGCTGACACAGCTTCAGCACGTATTCGAGGCAGTAATAGGCGAAGAGATTGATAAGCGCAACTTCCGCAAACGCGTGAAGGATATCGACTTCATCGAGAAAACAGAACTCATCGATAAAGTCAACTCGAAACGAGGCGCCGCCCTCTACCGCTTCAACAAGAAAGCATACGAGGAAGACCCATCGTTCAACTTGAAATAGAATAAATAACTTAAAACAAAAGATATTATGTTAGAAGAATTAAAAGAAAAAGTGTTCAAGGCAAACCTTGATCTCGTTAAGCACAACCTCGTGCTCTTTACATGGGGTAATGTGAGTGGCATCGACCGCGAGAAAGGTCTGGTTGTCATCAAACCATCAGGCGTCGATTATGACACCATGAAGGCTAGCGATATGGTAGTGGTAGACTTGGAAACAGGTAAGGTAGTAGAAGGCGATCTGAATCCATCATCTGATACACCAACCCACTTGGTTCTCTACCGCGCATTCCCAGAGTTGGGTGGCGTAGTTCATACTCACTCTACTTATGCTACCGCTTGGGCACAGGCTGGCTTGGACATCCCTAACATTGGTACAACTCATGCTGATTACTTCCACGATTGCATCCCTTGCACTGATGCGATGACAGAGGATATGATGGCAGAATATGAGCACAACACAGGTGTTGTCATCGTTGACCGTTTCAAGAAAGATAACATCAACCCAGTTCATACTCCTGGCGTATTGGTTAAGAACCATGGTCCTTTTACATGGGGTAAGGATGCTGACCAGGCTGTTTATCACGCAGTAGTAGCTGAACAGGTAGCAAAGATGGCTTTCATCTCATTCTCTGTGAATCCAAACACCACCATGAACCCATTGCTCGTAGAGAAGCACTTCAACCGCAAGCACGGTCCTAACGCTTACTACGGACAGAAAAAGCACTAATCAACAGTGTTTCAAATAAAGATAATAAATCACATAACAATAACAATTAATACAACAAACAATCATGATTAAAGCATTTGAAAATTTAGAGGTATGGTTTGTAACTGGTGCACAGCTTCTTTACGGAGGCGAAACAGTTAAGATAGTTGATGGTCACTCAAAGGACATGGTAGATGGTCTGAACAACAGTGGCATCATCCCAATCAAGGTAGTTTACAAGGGCACAGCTAACTCTTCTGCTGAAGTAGAGGCTGTCATGAAGGCTGCCAACAACGATGAGAAGTGCGTAGGTATCATCACATGGATGCACACCTTCTCTCCAGCTAAGATGTGGATCAAGGGCTTGCAGGCTCTCGAGAAGCCTCTCCTCCACTTCCACACTCAGTACAATGCAGAACTCCCTTGGGATTCTATCGATATGGATTTCATGAACCTCAACCAGTCAGCCCACGGCGACATCGAGTTCGGTCACATCTGCACCCGTATGCGCATCCCTAGAAAGGTAGTTGTAGGTTACTGGAAGAGCGAAGAGGCTCAGAAGCAGATTGCAACATGGGCTCGCGTAGCTGCTGGTGTTGCTGATGCTCACAACGTACGCTGCTTGATGTTCGGTATGAACATGAACAACGTTGCCGTAACAGATGGCGACCGTGTAGAGTTCGAGCAGCGCTTGGGTTACCATGTAGATTACTACCCAGTATCTTCACTCATGGAGTACTACAAGAAGGTAACTGATGCAGAAGCTGATGCTCTCGTTGAGGAGTACAAGAAGGAGTACACCATCAAGATCGATGAGTCTGGCGAGGAAGTTTATTGGGAGAAGGTGAAGAACGCAGCTAAGGCTGAGATCGCTCTCCGTCGCGTATTGAAGGATGAGAATGCAGTAGCATTCACAACCAACTTCGATGACCTCGGCGATGCTGACATCGACGATCCAAACTTCTGCGGTTTCGACCAGATTCCTGGTTTGGCTTCACAGCGCCTGATGGCAGAGGGTTATGGTTTCGGTGCTGAGGGTGACTGGAAGACAGCTTGCCTCTACCGCACACTCTGGGTAATGAACCAGGGCTTGGAGAAGGGTTGCTCATTCCTCGAGGACTACACACTCAACTTCGCTGCCGACCGCACATCTAGCCTTCAGAGCCACATGCTCGAGGTTTGCCCATTGATCGCAACAGACAAGCCAAAGCTCGAGGTTCACTTCCTCGGCATCGGTATCCGCAAGCAGCAGACAGCTCGTCTCGTATTCACATCTAAGACAGGTAAGGGTGTTAAGGCAACTGTAGTTGACCTCGGCAACCGTTTCCGTCTCATCGCAAGTGAGGTTGAGTGCATCGAGCCAAAGGCAATGCCTAAGCTCCCTGTAGCTTCAGCTCTCTGGGTTCCACAGCCAACCTTCGAGATTGGTGCAGGTGCTTGGATCCTCGCTGGTGGTACTCACCACAGTGCATTCTCTTACGATATCACTGCTGAGTACTGGGAAGACTTCTGCGAGATTCTCGGTATTGAGTTCGTCAACATCGACAAGAACACAACTATCAGCAGCTTCAAGCAGCAGCTCCGCAACAACGAGATTTACTACATGCTCAACAAGGCGTTGAGATAATTTAAGTGAAGAGTGAAGAACGAAGAGTGAAGAATTCCATTGCTTTTCTCTTTGTTCCTTACATTAAAGAAAGAATCAATAATGAGCGCAAAAACTATTATAGAATCAGGTAAGGCCATTCTCGGTATCGAGTTTGGCTCTACCAGAATCAAGGCTGTCTTGATCGACACCGACAACAACCCTATCGCACAGGGTAGCTTTGAGTGGGAAAACCAGTTGGTTGATGGTCTCTGGACTTACAGCATCGACACAATCTGGAAAGGTTTGCAGGATTGCTATGCCGACCTCCGCAAGAACGTGAAGGCTGAGTACGACTGCGAAATCAAGCAGTTGGCTGCCATCGGTATTTCTGCGATGATGCACGGCTACATGGCTTTCGGTAAGGATGAGAACATTCTCGTTCCTTTCCGCACATGGCGTAACACCAATACAGCCAAGGCTGCAGCTGAACTTTCAGAGCTCTTCCACTTCAACATCCCATTGCGTTGGAGTATCTCTCACGTATATCAGGCTATCCTGAATGGTGAGGACCACATCAACAAGATTAACTTCCTTACCACTCTCGCCGGTTATATCCACTGGCAGCTCACAGGCAAGAAGGTTTTGGGCGTAGGCGATGCATCAGGTATGCTCCCTATCGACTCTAACACCAACAACTACGATGCAGAGATGGTAGCTAAGTTCGATAAGCTCATCGAGCCTAAGAACCTGGGCTGGAAGATTCTCGACATTCTCCCTGAGGTACTGAACGCAGGCGAAGATGCTGGCGTATTGACTGAGGAAGGTGCAAAGAAGCTCGACCCATCAGGCACACTCCAGGCAGGCACCCCACTCTGTCCTCCAGAAGGTGATGCAGGTACTGGTATGGTAGCTACCAACGCTGTACGTCAGCGCACAGGTAACGTCAGTGCAGGTACATCTTCTTTCTCTATGATTGTATTGGAGAAAGCCTTGAGCCAACCTTACGAAGTCATTGATATGGTGACTACTCCAGACGGCAGTCCTGTAGCAATGGTTCACTGCAACAACTGTACTTCCGACCTCAATGCATGGGTAGGTTTGTTCAAGCAGTATCAGGAGTTGCTCGGTGTTCCAGTAGATATGAACGAGGTATTCGGCAAGCTCTACAACCACGCTCTTGAAGGCGATGCTGATTGCGGAGGATTGATTGCTTACAACTATATCTCTGGTGAGCCTGTAACAGGTCTTGCAGAAGGTCGCCCTATGTTCGTACGTTCTGCCAACGACCACTTCAACCTTGCCAACTTCATGCGTGCCAACCTCTATGCTTCAGTAGCTGTATTGAAGATTGGTAACGATGTATTGTTCAAGGACGAGAAGGTACAGGTAGATCGCATCACAGGTCATGGCGGTTTGTTCAAGACCAAGGGTGTAGGTCAGCGCATCCTCGCTGCAGCCATTAACTCCCCTATCTCTGTCATGGAAACAGCAGGCGAAGGTGGTGCATGGGGTATCGCCCTGCTCGCAGGTTATCTCGTTAACAACGAAGAGAAGTTGAGTCTGGCAGATTATCTCGACAAGAAGGTATTTGCAGGCAATACTGGTGTAGAGATTGCACCTACTGCCGAAGATGTAGCCGGTTTTGATAAATATATTGAAACCTACAAAGCTGGTCTTGCAATCGAAAAGGCAGCAGTTGAGAACAAAAAATAAATAAACGATAAATACGTTTGTGGGGATTCCTCCTCCACAAACGTATTATACTTAAAATCGACAACAATTAATAAGAACAATGATGAAGAAACTTTTCGCTACCACATTGCTTTCAACAGCAGTTGCATTCTCAGCACAAGCTCAGGATGTAACAGGAACAATCCATGCCAACCAGGGAACACAGAAAATCAATAAAGAGATTTATGGCCAGTTTGCCGAGCATCTCGGAAGTTGCATCTATGGTGGTCTTTGGGTAGGTCCTGATTCTAAGATTCCTAACACTCAGGGGTACCGCAACGACGTGCTCCAAGCCCTCAAGGACCTAAAAGTGCCTGTATTAAGATGGCCTGGAGGATGCTTCGCTGACGAGTATCACTGGATGGATGGTATCGGTCCACGTGAGAAGCGACCAAAGATGCAGAACAACAACTGGGGTGGAACCATTGAGGACAACTCTTTCGGTACACACGAGTTTCTGAATCTCTGTGAGATGTTGGGTTGTGAGCCTTACATCAGCGGTAACGTGGGTTCCGGCACTGTTGAGGAATTGGCAAAGTGGGTGGAATATATGACAAGCGATGGAGATACTCCTATGGCAAAACTCCGCCGACAGAACGGCCGCGACAAGGCTTGGAAGGTAAAATACCTCGGTGTTGGTAACGAAAGTTGGGGCTGCGGTGGCAACATGCGTCCTGAATATTATTCAGATCTCTTCCGCCGCTACTCTGTTTATTGCCGCAACTATGACGGGAACCAGCTCTATAAGATTGCATCTGGAGCGAGCGATTACGATTATAACTGGACTAAGGTATTGATGGACCGTATCGGCAACCGTGCCAACGCCATCTCTCTACATTATTATACAGTAACAGGCTGGACAGGCAGCAAGGGTTCTGCCACCAAGTTCAACAATGAGGATTACTACTGGACTATGGGCAAGGCGCTCGGCATAGAAGATGTCATCAAGAAGCACGAGGCTATCATGGACAAGGCTGATCCAAAGAAGCAGGTAGCCCTCCTCGTTGACGAATGGGGAACCTGGTGGGATGAGGAGCCTGGCACTATCAAGGGCCACCTCTATCAGCAGAACTGTATGCGCGATGCCTTCGTTGCAGCACTCTCGCTGAATGTATTCCACCGCCATACAGAGCGTGTGAAGATGACCAATATCGCACAGATTGTCAACGTACTCCAGTCAATGATCCTGACAGATACAAAGGGAACAGGTCACATGGTTCTGACTCCAACCTATCATGTATTCAACATGTACAAGGACTTCCAGGAGGCAACCTATCTCCCAATGGATGTAAAGTGCGACTCTATGGATGTTCGCGGCGATGATCACGCAAGAGATGGAAGAAAGATTCCATTGGTATCTACTTCAGCAGCCAAGAAGGCAGATGGAACCATTGTGGTTGCTCTTGCCAATGTCAGTCTTGACAAGGCTCAGCAGGTAGAGTTTAATCTGGATGGTGCAGCTGCTCCAAAAACTGTAACAGGACAGATTCTTTCCTGCAACAAGGTGAGCGATTACAACGACTTTGCACACCCGGATGTAGTGAAGCCTGCAGTTTTTAAGGATGCAAAAGTAAAGAAAAACACCCTTAAGGTAAAAATTCCTGCAAAATCTATCGTAGTTTTGAAAATAAAATAGTATCTTTGAAGGCAAGAAAAGGAAGTATCCTTCTTTTGAGTAGCCTTCAGAGCTAGAAAAACAAGAATATTTCAGCAGAAATAACAACAATAATAAATATAAAATTATGAACGACATTAAAGTAATGAATCATGCAGCTGATAACATCCGTATCTTGGCTGCTTCAATGGTAGAAAAGGCAAATTCCGGTCACCCAGGTGGTGCTATGGGTGGTTCTGACTTCATCAACGTGCTCTTCTCTGAGTACCTGGTTTATGATCCAGCAGATCCAACATGGACAGGTCGTGATCGTTTCTTCCTCGACCCTGGTCACATGAGTCCAATGCTCTATGCTGGTTTGGCTTTGCGTGGTTTCTTCTCTATGGAAGACCTCAAGCAGTTCCGCCAGTGGGGTTCTGTAACTCCTGGTCACCCAGAGCTCGACCTTCAGCGTGGTATCGAGAACTCATCAGGTCCTCTCGGTCAGGGTCATGCCCTCGCAGCTGGTGCAGCTGTTGCAGAGAAGTTCCTCGAGGCTCGTCTGGGTTCAACCATGATGCAGCACAAGATCTACGCATACATCTCTGATGGTGCTGTAGAAGAAGAGATTTCTCAGGGTGTTGGTCGTATCGCCGGTAACCTCGGTCTGAACAACCTCATCATGTTCTACGATTCTAACGACATCCAGCTCTCTACAGAGTGTGGCGTTGTAATGAACGAGGATACTGAGATGAAGTACAAGGCTTGGGGCTGGAATGTCATCAAGATCAACGGTAACGACGTAGCTCAGATTCGTGAGGCGCTCGATGCTGCCCAGAAGGAGCAGGATCGCCCTACCCTCATCATCGGTAAGACCGTAATGGGTAAGGGTGCTCTCCGCGCAGACGGCACAAGCTACGAGGCTTGCATCAATACTCACGGTGCTCCTCTCGGTGGCGACGCATACATAAATACAATCAAGCACCTCGGTGGTGATCCTGAGAATGCATTCGTTATCTTCGACGATGTAAAGGAAATCTACGCTAAGCGTGCTGAGGAGTTGAAGAAGATCGTAGCTGAGCGCAAGGCTGCAGAGGCTGAGTGGCGCAAGGCTAACCCAGAGAAGGCTGCCCAGATGGATGAGTGGTTCAGCGGCAAGGCTCCTAAGGTAGACTGGAGCAAGGTTGAGCAGAAGGCTGGTTCAGCTACACGTGCAGCATCTGCTGCTTGTCTCGGTGTTTTGGCAGAGCAGGTTCCTAACATGATCTGTGCTTCTGCTGACCTTTCTAACTCAGATAAGACAGACGGTTTCTTGAAGAAGACCAAGAGCATCGTTCGCGGTGACTTCTCAGGTGCTTTCTTCCAGGCTGGTGTTGCAGAGTTGACTATGGCTGATATGTGTATCGGTATGATGCTCCACGGTGGTGTGGTTGCAGCAATGGGTACATTCTTCGTATTCTCTGATTATATGAAGCCAGCAGTTCGTATTGCAGCCCTGATGCAGGTTCCAGTGAAGTTCATCTGGACTCACGATGCATTCCGCGTTGGTGAGGATGGACCTACTCACGAGCCAGTTGAGCAGGAGGCACAGATTCGCCTCATGGAGAAGTTAAAGAACCACGCAGGTAAGGACAGCGTTCGCGTATTCCGTCCAGCTGATGCTGACGAGACTACAGTTTGCTGGAAGCTCGCTATGGAGAATGTTGAGACTCCTACAGCTTTGATCTTCTCTCGCCAGGGCATTGCCAAGTTGCCAGAGGGAACAGACTACGAGCAGGCTGCTAAGGGTGCTTACATCGTAGCAGGCAGCGACGAGAATCCAGACGTTATCTTGGTAGCTAGCGGTTCTGAGGTTTCTACATTGGAGGCTGGTTGCGATGCTTTGCGTGCTGACGGCATCAAGGTTCGCGTGGTAAGTGCTCCATCAGAGGGCTTGTTCCGTGGTCAGAGCAAGGAATATCAGGAGAGCGTATTGCCAAAGAACGCTAAGATCTTCGGTATGACTGCCGGTCTTCCTGTAACACTCCAGGGTCTCGTAGGCGCTAATGGTAAGGTTTGGGGTATGGAGAGCTTCGGTTTCTCAGCTCCTTACAAGGTACTTGATGAGAAGCTCGGTTACACAGGCGAGAACGTTTACAAGCAGGTAAAGGCTTTCTTGGCTGAAGCTTAATTAGTTTGATAAGTTAGGAGTTAGAAGTTTGGTATCAGTTTTTGTCATCAGGCAATCATCTGGTTTACAGCATCTAACTCCTATCACTCTTTTATATTAACCTTGTGATGTAATGAAGAGTTTGCTCTTCGTTCTTCACTTAAAAACTTAAGTATTATGGAAGTAAAGACAGTTGGTATTGCATGCGATCACGCAGGTTTTCCATTGAAGCAATTCGTTTTGGAATATTTGGAAAAGAAGGGTTATCCTGTAAAGGATTATGGTACATACAGCGATGCGAGTGTAGACTATCCTGACTTCGGTCATGCTCTTGCTAATGGCATTGAGAGCGGCGAAGTATATCCAGGTATCGGCATTTGCGGCAGCGGCGAAGGTATCGCCATGACATTGAATAAGCATCAGGGTGTACGTGCCGGATTGGCATGGTGCAAGGAGATTGCTCATTTGGTTCGTCAGCACAACGATGCCAACGTATTGGTACTTCCAGGTCGTTTCGTAGACAACAAGACCGCCGAGGCTATTCTCGACGAGTTCTTTGCCACAACATTTGAGGGTGGCCGTCACGAGCGTCGCGTCAAGAAGATTCCTGTTCAGCAGTAAAGTTCTGAATTGATAAAAAAGAATTAAGGCTGAGTCATCGCATGATGGCTCAGCCTATTTTTATGGAAGACGGACATACCAAGAAGATTTTTACGACACATGAACAACTTCAATAAATGCACACAAGCGTAAGATACAATCGCTGAATACGGAAGAAGTTATCGGAAAAGACAGATGAAGTTGTCGGAAAAGATAGTATAGGTTATCGGAGAAGTTAACTCCGTAGGCCGCACAACAGCTGTTGTGCGCTTGCATAACAGCTGATATGCGCTCGCACAACACCTGTTGTGCATGCGCAGACCAGCTGATGGGCGCCTACAGCAAACCAACATTACTCGCTGATGTTTTTATCAATCATTTTGCCACAAAAAACACAGTCCTATTTGTTATCTTACCGGAACAACCCTATGTCAAAAAAAAAAGGGATGCCACACTAGGTGACATCCCCCTATGAGAATCAAATACTTATTTGAAGCTTAAACTTTACTTGCTCTCAGCCTCAGCCTGCTTGGTCTCTGCTGCGTTAGGACCATAGTAGCCATAGTAAGCCTGGTAACGGGTGTAACCCCAGTTAGCCTGAGCCTTCTCTGGATCGAGCTGCTTAGCCTTGTCGAGAACCTTGATAGCCTCCTGGTAAACAACCTTGCGGCCGTTAGGATCCTGCAAGTTACCAGCCTTGCTGTTGTAGCATGCACCCAGATAAGTAAGAACAACTACGTTATCCTCCTTTGCAGCAAGAGCCTGCTTCAAACACTTGATAGCGTTGTCTGCATCGTTCTTCTGGATATACATCATACCCTTGTTGGCAAGAGCTACAAAGTTGTTAGGGTTCTTTGCAATAGCTGCGTCCAAAAGTTCAGTCTGCTCCTTCTCCATCTTCAATGAAGAGTACATAGAGTTCAAACCATCGAGTACAACCTCATTGGTCTCGTCCTTTGCAAAGATATCCTTGAGCTTGTTAACATAGGCAAGAGAATCCTCGTGAGTCTTCAAGCCGTCCTTCATCACATAGAGCTTGAGGTTGAGGGCATCCTTAGCCTCCTTCTCACTCTTCATGGCGATGTCGCAATACTTCTCGCAACGGGCAGCATCCTTAGCCTGGTATGCATAACGGGCTGCAAAGAGAGCAACCTGACCGATATAGTCCTTCTCGCCATCCTTCTGCTTCTGGTCTACAGAAGCGAAGAGAGGCTCATTGTCTGTATCGAGGAATGCACCCCAATACTTCAATACCTCATCAGCCTTATTGTTCTGGGCTGCAGTCTGACCCGCATTAACGAGCTGAACACGAGCACCCCATACACGGCTAGCGTTGTTGTTAAACTTAGGAGCAACCTTACCCTTAGCATTAGGAAGCTGGTCGTACTTGTAGCACTCAATAGCATTGATCAATGCATTGTAAGCGCCCTCAGACATAGCAGCCTCGTCAACCGGGTCGTTCTTCTTCATGATCTGATTGGTCTGCTGGATGCTCTGCTGGTCGTTGAACTGCTTCATAGCGAGATCAACGAGCTTGTTGTAAGCCTTGGCCTTCTCTGCATCGTTAGCCATCTGACCCAAATTCTGCTTAACCAAAGCCTCAGCCTCGGCATAAGACTTAGCCTTCATGACAGCCTTGAGAGCGTCACTGTCGCCTGCGAATGCTGATGTGGCACCTAGTACCATCATTGCAGCTACTAAAAACTTTTTCATTTTTCTTAATGAGTTTAAAAGTTGTTGTTATTTATTTTTTACGCGTCTTTTCTTTTATTCGAAATCTACGTTGCCCGAATCGGTATCCTCAGCTTCAGATGCTTCGTCAGCGAGATGAGCCTCAGCCTCAGCAGCCTCTTCAGCAGTCTTGGCACCTACGGTATCATTCTCTATCTCCTCGCTCTTCTTAGCCCAGGCAGAACGGCTCTCCTCTTCTACAGAAGCCTCGAGCTCTGAACTCATCACCTTGCATACGCTGGCAATGACATCATTCTTCTTGGCAAGATTGATGAGGCGCACACCCTGAGTAGCACGGCCCATAACACGGCAATCGGCTACGGCAAGACGAATCACGATACCACTCTGGTTGATAATCATGAGGTCGTTATCATCGGTTACGTTCTTGATAGCTACCAGTCGACCGGTCTTGTCGGTAATATTCAGGGTCTTCACACCCTTACCGCCACGCTTGGTAACGCGGTAATCGAGTACATCAGAACGCTTACCATAACCCTGCTCGCTCACTACCATCACGGTTTCCTTCTCAGGATCGTTGACAACAATCATACCTACTACAGCATCATTACCCTCATCGAGGCGCATACCACGAACACCGGTAGACGTACGGCCCATTGTACGGATCTCGTTCTCGTCGAAACGGACTGCTCGACCATTGCGATTGGCAATAATCAGTTCGTTATGACCATTTGTCAGACGAACATCTACCACCTCATCGCCCTCTACGATGTTGATAGCAATCACACCGTTGGCACGTGGACGGGAATATGCCTCCAGACAAGTCTTCTTCACGGTACCATTCTTGGTAGCGAAGACTACATAATGGTTGTTGATGAACTCAGCATCATTCAATCCTCTCAGACGGAGGAATGCATTCACCTGGTCATCGCTCTCGATGTTGAGGAGGTTCTGGATAGCACGACCCTTGGAATTGCGGTCGCCCTCAGGAATCTCGTAACACTTCAACCAGTAGCAGCGGCCCTTCTTGGTGAAGAACAGCATGGTCTGGTGCATGGTAGCAGGATAGATATACTCGGTGAAGTCCTTATCACGGGTACGGGCACCCTTAGAACCTACTCCACCACGAGCCTGCTCACGGAACTCTGACAATGGGGTGCGCTTGATATATCCGAGATGACTCACGGTGATAACCACTGGGTCGTTTGGATAGAAGTCTTCTGGATTGAACTCATGGTCATCTGGTTTAATCATGGTGCGACGTGCGTCACCATACTTCTCCTTCACCTCGTTGAGTTCATCCTTCATTACCTTCTTGCAGAGCTCAGGATCGTTCAGAATCTGGTTCAAGTAGTCGATAGTCTTCATCAACTCATTGAATTCATTGTGCAACTGCTCCAGACGCAAGCCTGTCAACTGGCTGAGGCGCATATCCACGATGGCCTTACTCTGAAGTTCATCGAGTTCGAAGCGCTTCTCCAAGTTGCGCTGAGCATCAGAAGGAGTCTTGCTGGCTCTGATAATATGTACCACCTCGTCGATGTTGTCGCAGGCAATGATCAAGCCCTCGAGAATATGAGCACGCTCCTGAGCCTTCTTCAGTTCGAACTGGGTGCGGCGGATCGTAATATCATGACGATGCTCTACGAAATACTTCACACACTCCTTCAAGCTCAAAAGACGTGGACGGCCATTAACAAGAGCGATGCAATTCACTGAGAATGAACTCTGAAGAGCAGTCAGCTTAAAGAGTTTATTCAAAAGAACATTAGCATTAGCATCACGCTTTACATCTACCACGATACGCATACCCTGACGGCCAGACTCATCGTTTACGTTAGCGATGCCATCTACTCTGCCTTCCTTGGCAAGGTCAGCAATAGCCATCACGAGCTGCTCCTTGTTAACACCATAAGGAATCTCGGTGATAACAATCTTATCATGGTTTTCACCACTTTCAATCTCGGCAGTGGCACGAACCACGATTCTGCCTCGACCCGTTTCGTATGCATCCTTCACACCCTGGATACCATAGATGGTAGCACCGGTTGGGAAGTCAGGAGCAGGGATATACTGCATCAATCCATCGGTGTCGATGTCAGGATTATCGATATATGCACAGCAACCGTCAATTACCTCACCCAGGTTGTGGGTAGGCATATTGGTAGCCATACCTACGGCAATACCGTTACCACCATTTACCAGAAGATTAGGAATCTTGGTAGGCATCACGGTAGGTTCCTGCAGGGTATCATCGAAGTTGTTGGTCATATCAACCGTTTCCTTGTCAAGGTCATCCATGATATGCTCACCCATCTTGGAGAGGCGGCACTCTGTATAACGCATGGCAGCAGGAGAGTCACCATCAACAGAACCGAAGTTACCCTGTCCGTCAATCAAGGTATAACGCATGTTCCACTCCTGTCCCATACGCACCAGAGCGCCGTAAACAGAAGAGTCACCGTGAGGGTGATACTTACCGAGCACCTCACCAACAACACGCGCACATTTCTTATAAGGTTTGTCACTGGTGTTTCCAATGCCGAGCATACCGTAAAGAATACGGCGGTGCACAGGCTTGAAACCATCGCGTACATCAGGAAGGGCACGAGCCACGATAACTGACATCGAATAATCGATGTAGCTCGACTTCATCTCCTCCTCAATGTTGATCTTCATGATTCTATCATGATCCATTGTCTGATTTTCGTCCATTTCTTATATTAATGTATTATTGTTTATTCGTTACTTTCAAAACGCCTGTTTTCCATCCGGAAATCGCGTTTAAGGGCATTTCCTTGCGTTCTAAGACGTTTTACCCTTTTGAAATTCCCGACAAAGATACAAAAAAAAATGATACCAAAACGCTTTATAGGCGAAAAATCGCATTATTTTAGCATTATTTGTATTTTAAGAAAGCAAAAAAGTTGGCATATCATTTGCTATTATTGAAAATAATGTGTACTTTTGCACTGAGATTTTTAAAAATATAAGCAAATATGATAAATCCGTTTTCACATATACAGGACATACTGAACAGAAGCAGCAAAGAAGCAGCACGCACCTTGGGTAGCGAGATCTGCGTGGAGCATCTGATGATAAGTCTGATCAGTCAGAACGACAGCGATGTCAACAAGCTTCTGGAGGGCGCAGACATCAGTCCGATGGCTTTCAGCGATGTCCTTACCAGCAAACTGGAAGAGCATTTGGAAGAAACTCCTTCCGATAACGTGAAGGAAAACAACCATATCCCGTTCAATCAGATAACAGACAGCATTATCAGAGACTCTATCCGCGAGGCCAACAACTATGAGCACTCCAAGATAGTAGAGCCAAGACATTTGCTGCTTGCCATTCTGAGAAACGACAAGAACCCTGTTGCCAACTGGCTCCGTCAACTGGGCTTAAGCTACGACCGTGCCATCGAAATACTCTATCCTTCTGATAAGGATGACGAACAGAAGGCAGAAGAGCCGAAGGATTTCAATATGGAACCTCAAACACCAGAATCAGAAACACCTGCTGCAGAAAAGCAGGAGGAAGCAGAGAACCTGGAGATGGCTGGCGGAATAGAAGCTGAAGATGACTACAACGAGCAGAACGACATGATGGAACCAGACGAAGAGCCATTCGATATGGACAAGGACCAGAACCCGATGAGAATGTCTACCCGTCCGAATGGAGCTCAGCGCAAAAAAAGCAGCACCCCTACCATCGACAAATTCAGCTTCGACCTGACAAAGGCTGCAGCCGAAGGAAAACTGGACCCGGTTGTAGGCAGAGAGAAAGAAATTCAGCGCGTGCTCGAGATTCTGGGTCGCAGAAAGAAGAACAATCCAGTATTAATAGGTGAACCGGGCGTAGGAAAGAGTGCCATCGTAGAAGGACTGGCACAACTCATCAACAACCAGGAAACATCACCTATGTTCTTCAACAAGCGTCTGGTAAGTCTCGACCTGACAGCCATCGTTGCAGGAACCAAATTCCGCGGACAGTTTGAAGAGCGCATCAAGAATGTCATCAAGGAACTGGAGGACCATCCGGAGATCATCATCTTCATAGATGAGATTCACACCATGATAGGCGCAGGTTCCGGCGAAGGAAGCATGGATGCCGCCAACATTCTGAAACCAGCCCTGGCAAGAGGTATCATCCAGTGTATCGGTGCCACCACGCTCGATGAGTATCGCAAGAGCATTGAGAAGGACGGAGCCTTGGAGCGCCGTTTCCAGAAGGTTATCGTTGAACCAACTACACGCGAAGAGACCCTGCTGATACTGCACAACATCAAGGAACATTACGAGAAGCATCACTGTGTGAGATATACAGACGAGGCTCTCGAGACATGTGTCAAACTGACAGAGCGCTATATCACCGACCGCCACTTCCCAGACAAGGCTATCGACGTGATAGATGAAGCCGGCTCGCGCGTACATATTAATAATGCAAGTGTTCCTGCTCCATATATCAAGCTGGAAAAAGAACTGAAAAAGATAATCAGCAAGAAGCAGCAGGCTGTAGCAAACCAGAACTTCGAGATGGCAGCCTCATGCAGAGATGCCCAGACCAAGATTGAGAAAGAGATTGAGGACATGAAGGCGCAATGGCAGCAGGGAGAGATTGGCGAATATGTTGAGGTGACAGCCGAAGACATTGCCAACGTTATCAGCATGATGACCGGCGTACCGGCCCAACGCATGGCAGAGGGTGAAAGCAAACGTCTGAAAGATCTGGAACACAACCTGAAGCACAAGGTGATTGCTCAGGATAATGCCATCAACAAGATGGTAAAGACCATTCTGAGGAACCGTGTAGGCTTGCGCGACCCTAACCATCCTATTGGCGTATTCATGTTCCTGGGTCCTACAGGTGTAGGTAAGACCTATCTTGCCCAGAAACTTGCCGAGGAAATGTTTGGTTCGAAAGATTCACTCATCAGAATAGACATGAGCGAATTCTCCGAGAGTTTCAACACCTCACGTCTGGTAGGTGCACCTCCAGGATACGTAGGCTATAACGAAGGTGGACAGCTGACCGAAAAGGTACGCCGCAAACCATACAGCATCGTATTGCTCGACGAAATCGAGAAAGCCAACAGCAAGGTATTCAACCTGCTCTTACAGGTACTCGACGAAGGCAGACTTACCGATGGCAACGGCAGACTCATCGACTTCCGCAACACCATCATCATCATGACCTCTAATGCAGGAACCCGCCAGCTGAAAGATTTCGGCAGAGGCGTCGGCTTTACTTCTGCAGGTATAAAAGGCGGATTGGCGATGGATGAGAAAGACAAGGAGTATGCCCGCAGCATCGTCCAGAAGAGTCTGAGCAAGCAGTTTGCTCCAGAGTTTCTGAACCGTCTCGATGACATCATCACCTTCGACCAGTTGGATCTCAATGCCATCAAGCGCATCATCGACCTTGACCTGGAAGGACTGGTCAAGAGAATAGAAGACTTGGGATACCATTTCCAGATTACCGAAAAGGCAAAGGAGATGGTAGCCAAGAAGGGATACGATGTACAGTTTGGTGCCCGCCCACTCCGCCGCGCCATCCAGACCTACATCGAAGATTCCGTTTGCGAGATGTTACTCGATGGCACAATGAAGCCAGGCGACACCATCTCGGTAGGCAAAAATTCGAAAAAAGAAGAATTGACATTCAAGAAACTATAATCTGAAGAGGGACTATCCACTGGCGATAGTCCCTCTTTTGTTATGAACCCGGTATAGCAACCAACGAACTTTAGTTAATAAGAGTTAACCACGAGAAAAGTTTAGGCAATAATTTCTTATTTCAAAAAATATTCATTACCTTTGCATCTGCTTTTGGGCAAAAAGCCATGATGGCTCAGTTGGTAGAGCAACGCATTCGTAATGCGTGGGTCGCGGGTTCGAGTCCCGCTCGTGGCTCTTTCTTGTGAAAGGAGTTAGTATTTTCCTTCGCGAGATTAGCACATCGGTAGTGCACGGGCTTCCCAAGCCTGTGAGGCGGGTTCGACTCCCGTATCTCGCTCAAGTATTGATAATCAGCCACTTACATCGTTTTTCACTATAAAAACATAATCAAAAATCATAATTTTCACCCACAAAATAGGTACAAAATCGTGCATAATGTACGCCAATATGAGTAGTTTTGTGAGTAATATGTGAGTAAAATTGAGTTGTGAGTAAAATCTGTGAGTAAGTATGAATAGCATCAAGACGTACGTTGAAGGAAAGTCCCTAAAGGTTTTCTTCATCATCAGTTATCAGGGAAAGAGATTCCAGGTCTATACCGGCATCACGAGTACCGTCAAGTTCAGCGGGATGGTATTCCCGAAGAGTGTTCCGAACGCAAGAGCCAAGACGGCCATGCTAGCAAGGCTATTTGCGTCCGTGGAAGAATATGTCTATATGAATGGTGATCTTCCGGCAGCAAGGATGAAGGACGAAATCAAAGCCATCATAAACGGAAGGGCAGCTTCTGTAGAGAAGAATATCCTCTACTACATCGATGAGTTCATCAAGACCAAGGCCAAGGACAGCACCAAGGAGATATTTCTAAGAACAAGGAAGAGGATCGAATCATTCGATGAGCATGCCGACTTCGACAACATCGACAGGGACTGGCTCGAAAGATTCCAGGCACACGAGCTCCTGAAAGGCCGAATGAGCGGTGGAATAGCCATCGACCTCAGAAATATACGTACGGTGTTCAACTGGGCCATAGATAACGAGATTACCACCAAATATCCTTTCCGTAAGTTTTCCATCAAGACGGAGCGTCAGCAGTACCTGTATCTGAGTGCCGAGGAGATGAGGGAGTATCGTGACTTTCCGGTAGAGCCTTTCATGGAAAAGTACCGTGACTTGTTTATGCTCGGGTTCTATCTGATAGGCATCAACCTCTCCGACCTGCTCGAACTTCCTGCCGACTGCATCAAGAAAGGGCGCATTCAATACAAGCGCAACAAGACCGGCAGACTCTACGACATCAAGGTTGAGCCGGAAGCGATGGAAATCATCAAGAAGTATAAGGGAAAAAAGCATCTTCTGTGTATCCTGGATGACGGAACGAAGGAATCAAGCTTCCGAAGAACGCTAGGAGATTACCTGAAGAGAATCGGACCAACAGAAATGAAGAAAAACAAGCGTGGCGCCTTGATCAAGAAAGAAATCAAACCGCTCCACAAGGACATAGTATGGTATACGGCCAGAAGAAGCTGGGCTACCATAGCTGCGAGCATCGATATTCCGAAGGAAGTTATCGGCAAGGCTCTGGGCCATAGTGAATGGGATTCATCCACCACCGACCTCTATATTCAGTTCGACAATAAGAAGATAGACGAGGCGAACCGAAAAGTCATCGACTATCTGAACGGTTAACAAAGAAAATCCCCACGTCATTTGCCGATGGCGTGGGGAAAGTTGTTTTGTGACAAGTATCTATTTGTCGAGTTTGTTCAAATACTTGGTAAGCTCAAAGATTATATTGGAAATCTCATCACACCTCTTATCGGAATGATTCATCGCATCGATAAGTTGTCTTAATGTTATCCTGTGCTTGCAGTAATTAACCTTTGCGTGTTCGCATTTCCATCTCTCCCTCCACAACATTTCCAGTAAGACGTAGAATCGGATAATTCTACTCTTCTTGACGATCTGATGGTTTGCAGTATCCGACTCTTTCTCAGCCTTCTTCAGATTTTCCTTTGTCTCTATCAGCTCTATTTTCAGTTTCTCGTTACAGCGGAGGGTGTAGCAGACTTCAGTAATAAGGGAAGTCATTATAAACAAAAGAACAAACCCTCCCCAGGTTCCTATGAATACCTCCGCTACAGTGAGGCAGCACCCGAAGACAATGCACACGACGAAGATGTCGATGCGGTCGAAAATCATTTTTAATCTTTCTTTCATACGCTACAAATCGTTTTTATAATTATTGGTTACAATCCAGGAGCTCATTACAATATTGAATATAAGCAAGATAATAATGATGGCCCAGTACTGTACGTCGGTAAGTTCAATTGTGAGATAGTCAAAATCCTCGAAGTTCTTTCTGTGCCATTCCTTTTCTACAATGGGACCGATATACTCGGCGTACTTTTCGAGATTTACAGGATTGCTCATAAACCAGTCTCTACTCTTAACGCCTACGACCGGGCTATCACACCATGAAAATGCGTTGCACCACTTGACATTCTTGTTTTTGTCAATACCAACGCACACGACAAGCTCATTCTTATTGCCGCCCTGCCAGTATGAGCGCTGCTTTTCAACGATTTCTTCCGGCTTGTTCATAAACAACAGGACGAACACCCTAAACTGCTTCCGCTCGCCATAGTATCCGTTCAGCCATCTCATCGCCTTCTCCTGATTTTTCGGGATCTTCAGTCCGAGAACAGGATTCTGGTCGTAAAGAACGATATCCGGATACTCGAACAGTCCAAGCTTTCGCGCCTGCTGATAATCTATATCCTCAAACTTAAAAATAGAACGTGATGCTTTCACTTTATTCTTATAATCGTGCTCGGAAGATAATGTGTACGAGTTCTCAATGGAGCCATCCCACGCCCATTCCTGAGCATCGCCATCCTTAGTGTAGTAATCCCTGTGCATATCAATGAACACGCTTTGGGTTCCGAGAATCTTTCTGACTACATTAAACTCGTTGTCGGTCATGAAGTATTCTTCCTTGTTCCTAGCATCAAAATAAGTCCAACGTTCAGGGTGATTGTCTACGTACGAACAATCGTATGTTTCCGTACGTTGATTCTTTCCGCTTCCAACGGTCCTTGTACACGTGCGGTGTATGTACTCATTCCAGGCATCGTAATGACGGATTCTTGTAACGTAGCTTCCGAGATACTCCGTGTCAGCAGCATTGGACTGCTTGAACACGAACTCCATGAGGATGCCTATGAGGATGGAAGGAACAATAAGTACTGCGTATTCCCACCAGGTGGTCTGCTTCCTGAAGAAAATCAACAGGAAAGCAGCAACCACGAATGGGATTAGAAATATGAATATTTCCATAAGCTGTTATTTCTTGAACAGGTCTACGTCGTTATCCTCTCCAAGCTGCATGATCATCTTTGTCTTGGATGAGGAGATAACCTTGTATTCGATAGGTTTTGTATCGGAGATGAACCATTTTGCCGGATATGTCTTCACGAGCGTCTCGTGCTCACGGATGATATCGAGCATTCTCTCCTGTGATGTCTGAAACTCGGAGCGCTGAATCTCTATTGACTGCATGAGGTCCTTGTAGAGCGAAACGTCGAAGTTAGGATTACTTTCCTTGATCCACTTCATAAGAGAGCCGTCTCCCTTTGAGTATCTGCCCTCGATAAGTTTCGGATAGATGGACTCGAATGCGGACTTGTACTCATCCGTAACCTGTGCCTTCTGCTGAAGAACCTTCCACATCTTGTCGTGAACACCCTCAATCTTGCCACGCTGAGCCTCTGACTGCTGGCGAAG
Source organism: Segatella copri (assembly GCA_021618535.1). Taxonomy (GTDB): domain Bacteria; phylum Bacteroidota; class Bacteroidia; order Bacteroidales; family Bacteroidaceae; genus Prevotella; species Prevotella copri_O. Next base: position 34,454 of record JAJWAL010000004.1, read on the forward strand.
TGAGATTTCCTGGTTGTTGTAATGGAAATAACAACCGATAACTGAACCTGCGGCGAGTACTACTATTGCGAGTACTGATGCCAAAATAATGTTTTTTACACTCATAATGTTTAAAAATTTAAAAAAATATACTTAGTCTTTTATTTTAAAAATATCAATCAACACAAAAGCACCTAGGAAGAAGAACCAGATGCTCTTCTCTCCGTATGCCCTACTGACGTCAAATCTTACAGTCGGTACTAGGTAATAAGAACCTTTCAGAATATCGCAACTGAAGGCAATCATTCTCTTTTCGGTTCTGATTTCCAGACGGTCAGTACTCTTGTTTAGTCTTATTTTCATATACTTAATCTTTTTGGTTTGACAACTTGTTATTGAGTCTGATGTAGAAGTCTTCATCAGACTCTCCGTTCTCCTTGAAGTCAAGATTGTTTTCCTCAACGAAGTCAAGGATAGCCCAGACGCTCTTCCTGCCGAGATTCCTGAGTTTCATAAGCTCTGACCTTCCCCGGAGATTACGAACCAAGTCGCCTACGGTATATACGTCGAAGCCTTTGAGTGCATTCAGGATGCGGACAGAGAAGCCACAGTCCTTTATATCCCTAGAAAGGATCAGCGGAGGAAGAACTGCGCTACTGACTGGCTTGTCACCTTTCGCGCGCCGGTATTCATCGAAGCTTACCTGTATCGACTTGATTACCTTCTTCAGGCGCTCAACCTCATACTTCAAGGCTCTGTTCGTTGAGAGCTCAGCAATGGCAATATTCTCGTTGTAGGCGAGTTTGTTGCAAGTCTTTTCTGCAATCTGCCTGATTCTCGTTGCAGACACGCCGTACTTGACCGACAGCTCGTCATAGGTCATTCCGTTAATTATGTCCTTCAGAAGATTGGACTCACGATAGGCCAGATTCGGTAATACACCAAGATGCGACATTGAATTGATTACACCGAACAGCATGCCTACGGCGTTTGCAGCAAGCTTGCCGTTTGCGGTAGCTCTGTCTCTCAGTTCAGTGAGCTCGATGTTGATTGCGCGCTTGCGAAACTCGACTTCCTTGAGCTTCTCGTCAATCATCTTCTCGTTTGCAGCAATCATCTTGTATTTCTGAGCATATTTCTCGATATCCTCGCTGTTGACATACAGGATGCCGTGTTCGCCTACGTAGCTTCCAAGGATGCCTTCCTTGATGTAGTTGCTGATAGTCTGTCTTGATACTCCCAGTATCTCGGCAGCTTTGTTTCTTGTTATTCTTGCCATGTTACTAATGTTTGTAGTATTTAACTAAATGCCATATTCCTGACATTATGAAAGTTTGCAGACAATCTGATTTTGCGCAACCTGGTGATATTCTCTGTAATTGTAATCTTTGACAACATACATGATTGCCGGGCGTCCTTGTGCCATCATGGCTTTATAGCTACCAAACACCTCTATAATCTCACAAGGTATATCTTCATATATAGGACTACCGATTCCGACTTTTACAATATCTCCAACACGAAACTTGGAATTTCTTACTGCGTACTCGATTGCCAGATCATTCATATCTTCCCGGTATTTGTTACCTAACGCCAATCGACGGCTGGTAAGCTCGTCAAGTGTCATCTTACATTTCTCTACGAGCAAGCCGTCAGGTGACTTTATTCCTATCTGTCTTGTATCATACTTCATAATCTCTACAATTTATGATATTAATATTCTTTTTAAAAAGGTTATATGAAACAGGCAATAGACCTCTGAGAGAGTGGTTCTCCCCCTTACCCCCATCAGTCATTGAAACGATGAGAGCTTGGTAGGAATATTCCACTCGAAGTTGCATGAACCCAGTATAATGAGCCCCTTCGGTCGGATCGGTTGCCAAATCGTACAGCACCTAATCTAAGCAGCTTTCTAGGTACGCCTAGCCCTGCCCGCCTTCTGCCTTCAGTTCCTGCGGTGTCACCATGCACCTCTTGTGACGTGGGTTTTAAGTCTGTGTAGCCGAGTGTATTTAGCCGACAAGCCACCAAGACTACCTGTTTAATCAAACAAAGGAATAGGAAAAGTGAAAACCCTATCCTTTGTTCGTGTAACGCTCCGAACTCTGGATAGGGTTGTATAGGGAAGTGAATATTCACTTAATTATACTCATATGTCCGCTGTTTAGTGCGTTACTCCTAACAAGCACTGCAAAGATACTACGATTTTCTATTCCGTGCAATAGTTTAGTTTATGCCATAAACCGGACTTATTAAAGTAAAAAGTGAGGACAAACATTTTAAATATAATGGTATAGCTAAAGGTTTCAAGCGAAGTAAAAACAGCTAATCGTGTCATTCATTAAAGTACAGAATGTTTACAATTAACGTAGTTTAAGAAAAAAGTGTGATTTTTGTTGCTTTTTCGGTGGTTATCTTAATAAAATAGCCGCCTATCTACAAGTGAATAATCGGCTATTTATAGTCTAGAACTTCCATTCTATTATCTTATATTGTACATCAGAAGATTCTTTCTTCATAGCTAAATATCGCTGCTTGTTACAAATTCCGTTCGATTTAACTTTCCTTATTAGTTCCTCTGCCTCATCTCTATCTCCAAACAAGTCGGCATCAATTCTCAAATTTGCATAAAACAATCCTGGACGACCGAAGAAGTTGCTTGTAACGACCGCAATCTTTTCGTGGTTCTCGTTGTAAACAGCCACGTAATACACATTTCTTCTGCCGGGAATAATTTTCGAAAATTTCGATTTCAGATTCCCAAATACTTTTTCTTGATCAGAAACGTTACCTGGAAAACAGAGAGAAATCGATTCCTTTAATTGCTCGTCCGTTGGACAATATATGTAGTCAGCAAGAATCGCCTCTGCATAATTATCGCACTTACTGAAATCGAATAGTAAGGAAACACCATCGGGAAGAAGGGTAAGATGCTTTGTCTTTCTTTCCATATAATCCGCTTATCCGTGATGCGTAGGGCTTAAATTATTACTCGTCAATAATATCACATCCATTGATGTTTATGTATTCAAAAACGCCTTTATTCTTGCGTTCCTCGTTCCACTTTGCAACTTCTAACTTTGTGACAGAATCACGACCAATGAGTTTCGCTGCATACTTTAATGCCTCGTTTTTATTCTTAAACTCTTCTCTGTGATATTCTCCATCTACATACGAAGTCAATACAGAGCGACAGTTGAAGTATTTGCCTTCTGCGTCGTTTGTAGCATAGACCTCACACATTTCCTCTTCCACTATGAAATACACCTTCATGCCGTCATAGTGTTTTTCGAGGAGCTTATTGAAGTCCGTTGCTCCCCATGCCTCCTCTGCATCGATGCTCAAGAGACCATCTGACAGCTCAAGATACTGGATGAATCCACGAATGTAGCTGTCACCAATTTCCTCGCCAAGAGCCAGGATGATGTTTCCTTCCCAGTTCTCAGGCGCTCCTTCCTCCATTACAAGACGCTCTTTGTTCATAAACGCCTTGCAAAGGTTGCTTAACTCCTGAAGGTCCTTCTGGTTGCCTTCAATACGATAGCTTGTTGATGCCCAATTTGCCATATTTTTTTTAAAAAAAAAGTTATTAATTGCAGGAGCCGAAGCTCCCTATTTTTGGCTAATCGGGGCCGTTTTAAAAAATCCCCTCCTACCCTCACGGGCAAGAGAGGACAATCATTTAAACAATCTAGCTATGAAAAACTAGAAATATCTTATTTTCCGCACTTAACAACTTCGAAAACACGATGCTCTCTGTCGGCGGAAAGTCTATTACCTTCTTCATCGCATATGTGGCCATCTTCGTTGACCCACATCTTCTGGTTGAACATCTCTTCGCACATTCCCAGAATCTTAAGATATTCCTGTGCCTCGAAGATGACGTTCTTGCCATTACGCTCTGCCATCTTGAAGTTCTCGATAAGATCTGGATTCAGGTCAGGTGCAGTGATATCGTACTCGTCCATTTCATCGTGATAGTGGATGTTGAGAATCTCCAACTCTTCCACCATTGCGGAGTTCGTACCAATCTCGCCAGTCAGAGCCTTCATAACGGTCTCCTTTTCTAGCTTTTCGTACTTCTTCCGGCACTCATTGATGAGTTTATTCAACTCTTCTACTGTATAATCTTCTACCATATTCATTATTTTAATTGGTTAAACAATGGCAGGAGATGGCAGCTGGCCACCTCCAGTTTTAGCTTAATCCTCATCTAGACCGTTATCGAGGTCTTCTTCATAGACGCCGAACAATCTCAGTGTATTGCTGTCAATCTCGGTCTTACCGACAATGTAGCGCTGCGTCATTTGTATATTAGGCATGCCGTTACTGGTATGTCCCATCATGACGGCAATCTGCTCAAGAGGCACTCCCTTCTTTGAGAGATTCGTTGCGAACGAGCGTCTGCCGGTATGGGATGATACGAACCGATACTTCTTTCCAGTCTCTTCCTTTCCGGCTTTGAACACCTTTGTATTCGTATCTATTCCGCAGTCACGACAGATATCGCGGAGTGCTCTATTGAACGTCCTTTCACCTATCTCACCCGGAAGAGGCTCGTCACCAGTACCGCATACGAGGAACTTACGGAGCTTCTTGTGAAGTGGAACCCTTACCTCGGTCTTTGTTTTCTGAGTAACATAGACGAGGAAGTGTCCGGTATCATCTATGTTCTCTTCCGTCATTCTCTGGCAGTCGCTGTAACGTGCGCCACAGAGACATTCCATGATAAACATTCTCTGAACATATCTTTTTGTTTTCCCGTGAGGATTGTACTTGATGATTCTGTTTATCTCCTCATCAGAGAGATATACAGACTGGACCGGTACTGCCTTCGCTCTAAGTATTCTGCCGAACGTAGGACTAGGAATTTCCCTGGTTGCATCATTCTCGCGTATCACAGCCTTGATGGTTGCGCATACGGTCTTTGCCGAGTTAGGAGCGTAGTTCTCCTGAATCTTCTCATAGAGGTCGCGCAGATTGTCGTCGGTGATGTCTTCCCATAATGGCTTATGTCCTAGCATCTCCTCGAACATTCTTACAACCTTAATAAGCTTCGGGTATTTCCAGATATAAGCACCATAGAATGTGTCATGCCTCCATGCATTGCTGTGATAGTCTGCGAACCAACCCTGCTTGATGGCAGTCTTGTACTTCTGCTGCTGTGTATAGCTCAGAAGTCTCTCCCAATCTCTTGTTTTGATTCTTATTTCTTCTGTCATAATTCTATAATTTTGGTTACTAGGGGCAAAGATACGAAAAGTTTATAATATAAACCATCACCTTTGCCGTTTTTAACGCTAATTTAACCTTCCGAAGCGGTCTGCTTCTCGACTGATACGAGTTCTATCGTATCATCATTCCATTCGTTCCATACGCTCGCATAGTCATTTGCCTTATCTTCGGCATCTCTTTCTGATTCTGCAAGGAATACATAAGGCTCATCCATGTCAGCAGTAGTTCCGTCTTCGTACAGAAATCTGTACTTTGCCACATAAGTGCTGGCGTAGCCATTCAGTTCGTTGTTCAACCCGGTCGCAATGTCAGAGAGCAGCTCGATCGATACGCAATCGTCCAATGCGCTTACCTTATGAGGCTCTTTGTAACCAACACCAACATTTATAGCGAAAACCGGAATATCGGTATCGTCACTACCTACCTCTACGATATCTACAAGGCTGCTATTGTTGATAACTATAGGCCAGCCAAGTTCTTTCTTTAGCACATTGTGCTCTCTCATAATCTCGCGGATGGTGCAAGCAAGCTCCATCTTGGCAGTTGAACGTAGCTCGTCAATCTTGTCTTTCAATACTTTTCTATCCATAATCTTAATATTTTGGTTTAACTTGATGCCCGCCGCTTCCGGCAGGCTTGTTTGGCTACTGATTCTCCTTTTTGATTTCCAGGGCTCTCAGGAAACCCTGAAGATAATTCTCGCACTCGCTCTTATTGCCAAGGAACTCTTGTGTTCCATCGATGATAACACCTAGGCGACCAGTCTTTGGATACTCCTGAATATGACAGGTATATTCATCGCTGCCGAGTGCATCTTCGGCTTCCTGTGCCATAACCTGAGCCTTCCATGTGATGTTTGCTGCATCGTACTCATCCATAAGGTGAATCCAATCGCAATCATCGATATCCTCTACGGAATCAATCTTGCGGACTGACTCAAACTCCTGCAATAAGTCAGGAACCATAGGATTGTTCTCTCTGACGAACTTCTTGAATCTTTCTAAATCTTCCATATTTCTATTTAATTGGTTAATACTAGGAGCGTGAAACAATAATATTCCACGCCTTGTTCGGTTTTACACCGGCAGAGACACGATGTATTCCTTCTTCTTCTTTCGTGTTCTGCTCTTCACAGTGAATCCACAAAAATCTCTCAGCCACCCGGCAGCATTGCCGATGAATGGCTCGTTCACCATAAGGATAGGACGGAGCATTCCGTTCTTCTTCATGAACTGATAGTCTATGAAGTCGAACGGGTCATCCGGGTCCTCACTCTTCTTCTCCCACACGCTGACATCGAGATAGTCGATGAAGTCTCCCTCTGGCGGGTTATCCATCTCGATGAATCTCTTCGGCGTAAGGAGAATCGTATCCTTAGGCTCGTGGGTCATAAAGAAATTCTCTATAACCTCGTTGAACTTGTTCATGTCCATCTGTTTCTGGACAATGCCCTTTCTCTTCATGATGTCAGAAGCTTTGAGCATTCTTGTACCTCTTCTTGCTGTTGCCATAATTCAAAATTTTAATTGGTTAAACATAGTACCCCGTCATTACTGACGAGGATTTTGGCTAGTGTGCAAGGAATCCTACCGCCTGGCCCTTGCCGATGGACCAGCATAGCCTATCTTCCTTCAGGCACTCTGTGCAGTTTCCGGTACACAGACGTGTTCCTTCCGGAGCAGACGTTCCGCTCTCGAAGATAGGATGCGCCTCCGGGAATCCGTGGCGGTTATCCATCTTGAGACCAAGCCATCCGCTGAAAAGGATATGCATGTTCTCAGGGATTACGTTGCCCTCATCAAGGTACTCGTTACACACATCGAACATCTTGGTGAACGCCAGGAACTTGGTATCCTTATGCTTGCGAGCAATCTCGCACATCTTGTCAAGATACCATTTATTCTGGATATCACCTCCGATATGGAATCGGAAGGCTCTAGGAAATCTGTAGTCGAGATACCCGTCAATCTCCTTAAAGTATCGCTCAGGATCCTCGTGGAGAATGGCAGAATTGATAGCTCTCGTCTTGATGACCTCCTTGTAAATCATGTCGTTGCGCAGGTCGTAGCAGCTCTTTGCACAGATTGCACAGTTGCCGCAATCCATGACCGGAATGAGCGACACGGATGGGATTGCTCCCAATTTTGTGTTGCCATCACTGATCTTGACATGCAAGTCGCTGACGTTCTCTACTGCATACTCATAAGCTGCCTGTGCCTTTGACAGACGAGTATTCATTCCTTCCTTACCTAATGTCCAGTAATTTCTACTCATAATTCTAATTTAAAATTGGTTAAACTTGTGGAACAAAAAACCGGCGTGTCTCACGACAGACCGGCTTGAACCATTTAAACAAAATTTAGTTATGATATGAGTAGTCAGCCGCTGCTAACGACTGACCTGTTTGACTAATCTTCATCTACTTTTACATTGTAGTGAAATCTTACTGTAAGGTAATCTGTGCTCAGAAAGAATGTATAGATTAAAGGCTCAGCCTGGCGTTCGTCGAGATACTGCTTCGTATCGTAATAGTATATGCTATTTTTTGATTCGCCAGTCAGTCGTTTGACAATCTCTCTACCCCACTCTGATGTAATCCACGATCGAAGCTTCCTGATAGATAGGTAGTTTCCGTGATACTCTATCATTGTAGGTGCACCTCCGACAAATCCCAATGAAAAAAACTTATTGGTGAGATATTGCGAATCGTCAAAGATGGCGTCTAGAAGTGATTCCTCGACGACATTCTTCCCGTCAATAAGAGCCTTAATATACTCTCTTGTGTCTACATTAATTTCCTTCATAATTCTTAATTTTATTGGTTAGACTTTGAATCGGTTACCGAATCAGTAACCGACTTTTTGGGCTAGAATGGCTCCCGGCTGGCGCCTTGCTTTAATAGTGCGATCTAGAGAGCTTTAGCTCGAAGGATTACCTCCAGTAGTGACTGGAGGAGATCCTTCGTTGAAGAAGCTCTTGTGAATTTCTGCCGAGCCACCATTCTTTAGACGGCGAACCTTACGTCTGATGATTACTTGTTCTCGCTCTTGGCTTTCTTCCATTCAAGAATCTTGCCCTGGACGCTGATATTATTGTCCTTGATAAGCTGCTTGAGTACACCGAGCATCTTCCAACCCTCTTCATCGTAGAGCTTGGCTTTAGACTCAAGTTCCTTCAGAGAATTTGTCTCTGACATCTTTCGTCCGTTCTTCAGGAATCTTGCTCCGTGGAACATGATGAGGTTTCTCATCGTGTAGTAGGAACCTGAACCCTTGTAGGCAGTAATGAACGCATCAGCCTGCTTGGTATCCCACGCGAGATGCTTTCGGTTCTTGTTGAACTTGCGAACGGCATCGTAGAGCTCCTTGTAGGTTTCTACAGCACCCATCTTGTTGGCAAGGTCACGGAGAGGCTTGTATACCTTTCTCTCCAAGTCAGCGACGAAGATGTTTTCGTTTTGAAGACGGATATAAGGATTACCCTTGCATGTATGCTTGTATGTCTTCTTCTTTTTTCCATCCTTGTCTTTCTTGGTTGTGTAGATGCACTTGTCGTCAATGTAGCTGCGAAGCTTGTTAATATAGTCAATAGCCATATCGTGTGCTACGCAGCCGTTGAACCAGCGATTTCTCGCCTTGGTGTTCTCGTAGTCCTTGTGGTCACACATCTTCATCTGAGCATGCAGCTCGTTCTCCAACATGCGCCACTGGTACTCGTAGCCTTTCTTCTGCAACACCTCGTTGAATGACTTGCCGTCCTTCTCCATGTCTCGCAACATGTGGAACATCTGACTCATCACCCAACGACGGAAGAGCTTCCAGTTACTTACGTATCCACCCTCGACAATCTGCTTGGTTGCATCGTCCATATCAACAGGAACTGCTGCACCATTTTCGATTTTGATAAGCTGGTCGTCACCGAGAGGGAAATATTTACTAGTATCAACACCTGCTGCCTTAAGAGCTTCGAGACGCATCTGCGCCTTGGTCTTCTTACCGGTAGCTGCTGTAGCCTCTACATTGTTAGTTACGATGTTCAAGTTCTCACCAGTGATTGTTACAATCTGCTTCATAATTCAAATAATTTAAATTGGTTATACTAAAAATTTATTTAACTCTTGTGGATGAGGCTTACGCCCCACCCTTGTTTGGCTCAATCCAGTCTCTGAGAATTATCAGGTCCTTGTCGTTCTCGGAACGCCAGAACCATGTTCCCCATCTATTCTCCCATGCGAGGTTGCCTCTGAGTAGCTGAATCAGTATGTATAGCTCCAGCTTACATCTAGCTACCTCTCGTCGCTCCCCGTACATCATATCTTCGTCTGAGAGCTCTTTCTCCGGCAAAGCCTTGAAATAGTAGCGGCGATGTGATTCAGAGCGTTCAGACGGCACAGAATACTTGTATGCCTTGTATCTCTGCTCTATTGCGAACAGGACTACTGCATGTGTCAGGTAAGGTGTATCTTTCGGCTTATCTTCCTCAGACATTACTATCTTACCATTCATCCTACATGTCCTCTTCTGGAAGTTGATGGTGAACTTAGCACCATTCTCAACTGCATTGATAATCTCGTCGTATGTCATAATTCTATTGTATTGGTTAATAGGGATAGTGCTTATTCTAGCACTATCAAATTGGCTTCTTCGAGTTCATCCTTACTCAGTACATCTTCGTCTTCTCCGACGTGGATATAGAACTTATCTCCGTTCGCCCACTCCATTGCACGCATATACAACCAGTGAGCATCCTCGATAGAGAATCCGTCTGCACTTATAGAATCAAGCATCTCACCCATGCAAACTTCTGACGTTTCGTACTCTTTCTTGATTTCCTCAAGCTTCTTTAGTAATTTGCTGTTCATAATTCTTAAATATTGGTAAATAGGAGTGCGCTCAGAGAATCTGTTGCGTAACTATAAGGTCTTGATTAATACTGTATCTAAGTCCTGACAGATCCAGGTAACCACCTGGATCTTCAGGATGATTGATACCGTATTGTACAATCTATTCTCCTTGCGCACCATTCGGCTCGCAATAACCTAGTCTGACTCAACCTGATACGTTGCATTGCTTTAAGTTTTTGATTAAGGGCGTGGCATTGTTATGAAGCCAACCTCAGGAAGCGTACGCTTCCCCATCCTTGGCTTCAGAATCAATGAAACGCTCGATGAACTCTCAGAACTTGTCAGACATCGCTGCAATGCGCATGACTTATCTCATGTATTATGTTGCATGGATATATGTTCTCGATTCGGTCCCGTGACTGGATACCTGTGCCTGCGGAGATATCGGCAGGCACAGGTATTCCACCTTACGGGATATTAAACCTCATACTCTTGATAAGTCGTGATGCAATTCACTTTGGTTGTTGTAGGTACACTCATAGGTCTGTTGTCTTACTATAGGCTGATGATTTAACCCGCTTGCCGATACGCGAGATTGCTGGTATTACCAGACATATCGCGTTGATATAAGGCGGGTTGAATAAACCGATACCTCCTCGTGTACCTCGTTTGGCAATAACGTTGTCTTCATCTGAGAGCGTGGCACGTAGCTGTAGCAGCTTGATTCGAGGGCTGTTGTAAGCCGCCGGAGTCCCGGATAGTGTTCCGGGAGGCCGGCGGCATGGAAACAGCACTCATAAATTAACTCTCCTCTGAAGACTACCCTCGTGCTCGGGTGGTTCCATGACCGATGGCTCGGCACAATACTTTACGATTCTGATTTGACACAGGATTCGCCAGAATAGGTGATCCAGGACAATGCGCCTACAGCGCAGCCGTCCAGGATCAACTACTCTGGTTAAGAGACCTGTTGCATAAACTTCAGTCATCCGTCAGGGAGTGGTGGTGTGCGCCACCGGTGGTGGTCATACGGAATGTCACATTTCTGTACTTCGTTGATGAGCTACGCCTTATGCGGTTATATGAACATCCATGCATTGTCGGATGTTCAGATGATGTTATAGAGGCGTCGCCTGAATCTGTCCGTCCTTCTCCCACGTCCGTGTGCTCGGTTACAGAGTCTGCCGGTCAGAAGTTGCTGCGCATAGCTATATCAGATTGATAATGTCCGGTTTAGGACGAACAGAGGACCATCTAGGTATTAGATGGTCCCTGTACTCCGCAACCGGGATATTTAAAACCTTGCGTCTTCATTCCGGCAAAATCCTTGCGCTAGGATGCTCATCTACAGAGTATTCACCAATGTGTTGTACGCTGCCCTGCTCGTCCGCAAGGCATTCTGAGCACAGCCGATTGATAGATACCCCTTGATTTCGCTCTCTGTCTTACTCCTGTTGGCTTTCACGTTCCTTCCACGACCTCGGTCTATGCAACCTACAGCCTGAGTCTTCACGTATCCGAGACCACCGACCTTTCTCTTGCCTGTCTTGACCGCACGGATGCAGTCCATGACGAAGGTGTTGAGCTTGTCGATGTCCTCTTTCACGTTTATGACCGGAAGAACCTGAGTAGCCCAGGAATAATCGCAGTACCCCTTGTAGAGATACCTGTTTACTGCATTGATGGCTTTCGTCATCGTGGTGTCACGTTTCTTTATCGTCCTCTTCTCAATCTCCTTTTGGAAAGTCTTGATACGAGTGGACGACAGAGAGATATTGTGACCCTTGATGGAATATCCCAAGAACTTAAACCAGTGATTAGCGTCAAGATACTCAACCTTCTTAGGGTTGAGCGTCATCTGCATCATCTCCAGCTCGCTCTTCATGATATCCATGGCTTTCTCATAGTCTTCACCGACAAACAGCGTATCATCTGAATAGCGGACGTAATATCCGTTAAGCTTAGATAGCTTGTCGTCAAGATGATAGAGAATGACATCAGCCAGCCATGCAGCAACAGAGCATCCCTGCTTGAGGGACTGATACTTCTCACAGAGGTTGTTGTCCTCATCAAAATAGATATCCGTGTGATAGTAGTCACGAATGACATCTATCAGCGCAGATTTTCCGTACTTCTCCTCTACCTTGTCAAATGCCCAGTCGATGAACCGAATAGGCACGGAATCAAAGTACTTGGAGAAGTCACCTTTCCATCCGATGATTTTTCCCTCTGCCGAGTATATTATCCGAGACACATCTTGCACCACACGACCGCAGCCGATACCCTTTTGGTATGACGTACAGCGTGGATGCACCATCTCTGGCATCAGCTCAAACAAGAGGTCGTTTGCTATGCTCAGTAGGATTCTGTCTACAGGTTCATTCACATAGACCGTACGGAAATCTCCGTTGTCTTTCGGAATCTTGGCTGTATGAGGCGGCATTATCTTGTATTTGCCGCTCTTGATCCTCTGATACATAGCCAGACGAGCCTCAGGTGTTGTCAGCTGATACATTACTGCTTTGTTCATGTCCTTGAATAAGCCTTTATCGATAGCATACTGCCATCTGGCTTTCTCGAAGAACATCTCTAGGATTTTGTCTTCATTCATAATTCTTATGTTTTGGTTATTGTGCGCAGTCTTTAGCTGCGCTTTTTAGATTACCAATAAAGTTCAAGATATAGACCGTCAAAAGTAAACTTTGAGAATCTATACGCTTCCTTTCCAAGGGACTGCAACAAAGAAATGGCATTGCTTCTTTCTTCTTTGTTGGATTCTAACCCGAAGTGAACCCAGGCAGTGAAATATTCGTCGCTATAATACCCGATATCCAGGCTGATATTACTAATCTCTTTTACTTTGGAGAATACTTCCTGTACATTCGCAGGAATTTTCTCATCTAAGTTGTATTCAACAAAAAACTTCATAATCTCTAATGTTTTGGTTATTGGTAGGGAGATTACTCTCCCCGTTTGGCTAGTCGATGTGCTGATAAACATCTCCTCCCTGCTCTTTTTCGTTGTCAGCATAGAACTCCTGGTTAGAATCAAGCTCTATTTCTTCGTTTACGAAATTGCTGGAATCGAGAACAATGACAGAATCATTGTAGGCTGTTTGTACTTGTTCGAGCGCATTTTTCTCACTCTCAGCATCAACGCTGACAATCTTGTTTAAAGTCTCTGTGACTGATACGTAATATCTCTTCATAATTCTTGATGATTTGGTTATAGGGATAGCCCGGAGGCTATCTTTTAGGCTAATGCGTTCAATACTCTGTGTGCGTTGTATGCGACAGGATTCTGATACTTCATCTCCGCATTGATTCTACGCTCACAAATCTCAATGCATCTCTCGTGTGCAATATTCTCGGATAAGGCATCAAACTCGATATGGGTGCAGCCAGATGATGGCTTGCCCACACAATACTTGTGCCCGTCACGATAGCACACGATTCTTCTGTTCGCTCTGTAGATAGTTCTACTTCCCTTCTGTGAAATTGTAATCTTTCCCATAATTCTTATTTGATTGGTTAATGGAAGAGGAGCATGCAAGCTCCCCTTGTTAGGCTACTCCTTCCACCACTCTGCAATATCAGAGCGTTTCAGGTTTCTCTTCTCTAAAAATTCCTTCAGAGTACTACAATATGTATTCATGCTGTAGAAATCTCCTTTAAGTCTTACTATTACCTGCTTCATGATCGTATGTTTTAAAGTCTTGCCCATGAGTATATCTTAGCTCTTCTTTTCTCTTCTTTCAGCTGAGATAGGAGATATTTCTTCTCTTCTCCCGAGAAATTCTTGCGGATATACTGCTCACACTGCTTCTTCTTCCAGAAATGAACCGAATCTGAAGCGTCTGGCGTTATTGAAACCCACATCATGCCGCCTACTACAGGAACAAGTCCTGCGTAGATAATTCCTTTTCTAAATTCCATAATCTAATCATTTAAATGGTTTAACATTGAATATCCCCATGCTAGGGGATATTGTTAGGCTTCCTCATAATCTTCCTCCATCATAGAGTGAATCTCTTCAAGCTCATTGGAGAAATTGTACTGGATGTTGTACGTACCGAACGCTTTGAAATACCATTCTTCAAGATATTCCCTGTCCTTGTCTGCCTGCTCGCTGTCTTCTGCTGCATCAAGTCTGGCTACCATGGCAGGATACAAATCATAGTAATCGTCGCCATCGTAGTCCGTCGCCCAGAACGTTCCTGTAACGTGTCTAGGATAATCGTTGTACAGATTGGCAAAATTTCCATCCATGCGCTGGTCGTTAAGATGGAGATATTTCTTCATCTCTCTGTTTGCTTCGAGAGTAAAATCCCATGCCATAGACTGGATATTCTTTCCGTACAAATCAGCAATGTATTCTTCCATGTCTTCTGCGTCATCGAAATTCTCCAGGCATTCGCGATAGAGGCCTTCGATTGTCTTGGCAAAGCTTTTTACACCGATATAATCGGCTACTTTTTCGATAACCTCACCCTTGCTGTTCATAACATATTCCCAAATATTCTTTTCCATAATTCATCTGTTTAATGGTTCATAATTGTTCCCCACGATGATGTGGGGAGTTTTAGCCACATATGGCAATGTCGCCATAATTTCTGTAGAAATGCTTGTATGCATCAAGACCACTGGCAGCTTTCAAGTCTGTGACCTCTAGCTTACCGGTATCCTTGCGTACCTCTGCAATAGAGTATGTATTGTCGTGCGTCCACTTGATAAGGTCCACACGCCTAACAGGATTCTCTACTGACTCTACGATTTTACACTTCAGTAAATCGTCATTCAGGATTTTCTCTAAATCACTCATAATTCTGTAATTTTTTGTTAATAGAAATCCCCACCCGTGAGAGTGAGGATTGGTTTGGCTAATCATCGAAATCACTTTCATCCTGATCGTACCACCAGTCCTGGAATCGATTTGCAACCTCTTCCAGTGCATACTTGGCAAATGTGTCGTAGATATTTCTGCTCTCGCCCTCGTTAAAAGGAGCATACAGAGCCTTGCCGATAGCATCATAGGTGACAGATTTGTCGTCCTTGAAATTCCCGAATCCCTTAATCATCGTGATAAGGTCTTCTCCCAAATCATCGGCAAGCTCGTGCATATTCTCCATGATAGCACTCTTGTTCTCGTTCCAGAACTTGCTTGTCTGATAAGGATAACAGAATCCAGTGTACCCGTCATTTGCATTTCTGCAACTATCGAGAGAATTCAATATCGTGTCTTCATCGACACCACCAAGCTGCTCTACTACGGCATATGCCATCTTTACGAATGATGGATTATCATTTTCCTTGATAAACGCATCCCATACTTTCTGTATATTCATATTTCTGTATTTTGGTTGATAATAGAAACGAGCAAGCGCACCATACGCTTACCCGTAATTTTAGCCGAAAACCCAGATAGCCGTAGTTCTTGCACAAATGGCATATAGCTTTCCGCTGTGACCACGGAACAGCATTCCGTTGCATCCGTACACACCGGAAGAATAGCCTACCTGACTATATTCTTCCGGGATGGCTGCACGGCTTGAACTGTGTGTTATATCCTTGGCAGCTCCTACTCTAACGAGTCTCTTCAACTCTTTCTGTGTCATTTTCTCCATAATTCTTTAATTTTGATGGTTTAACATGGTTTCTGTGCAGATAGACTGCACAGAATGTTTGGCTAGAACTTGCGAGGACGCATGCACGATTGCTCAATCTCCAGAGCTTTCTTGTCTGCACGCGCGCTACGCGTCTGAAATACTCGCTCTTGTCGAGGTTCTTGCGTCTGCACTCCTCGCTGATAACTGCCTTGTGACTCGCTACGAGCCTGGCAAGGAACTTTCTGTCTCCGTCTGTCATAATTCAAAATTTGATTGGTTAATAGCAGGCAGCACATTATCGTACTGCCCAGTTCTGGCTCAGAGATTGTACACCGGACTTTCTGAAGCACACAGAATCGTAGGACCGGTGAGGATGGAGAATGCACAAGGGTCAAAACTCTCGATTTTCTTCATGCTCTCGATTTTCTTCTGTATCTCAGCACGTATGGATGACAGATTAAGTCTACCGTCAATAGGCATGACAGAATCCATGCCCACCATTTCCACTACGCTCACCTCATCGGTGAATCTCATGTTCACAAGGTCAAACTTGTTAATCTTATGATAAAATTGCACCCATTTACTCATAATTCTACATTTTGGTTTATAGGAGAGGGAGAAATAACTCCCTCAATTTCAGGCTAGGTGCTTCTTGATGAACTCTTTAAGCTCGTTAAGCCGCTCGTCAATCTCCTCTTTGCTGCATACGCAGATGAAACGTGGAAAACAAGTATCCGTTATTTCTCCCATGTCATTCATGACACAGGCAAAACAACTTATATACCCATCGCCGTTTTTATTGCTAACGCTAACATCAAGGCTCAGTCTTGATTGATTTTTCAATACTTTTTTTTGGATTTCCTGCAACTTAGGCAAAATCGTAGAGAGTATGTACTCTACATTCTCCTTGTATTCTTCATCTATCATAATTCTAAAATATTGGTAAATAGTATGCGTGACAATCGCCACGCACATTTAGCTCATGCACAATACCGCAATCTCAGAGAAACTCTTGGAGATAGTTTTCTTGCTACGGAAATCCCTATAGCCCTTAGTATTGTTGTTGTGCCACTGGCGCGCTGCTATCTTGATCTTCTCCATCTCATGCATAAGCGCACGCTCAAAATTCTTCTGTGATTTTCTGTCTTGCATAATTCTTCCGTTTAAATGGTTTAACATAGTATGCCCAGGAAAATGCCTGAGCACATTTTTGGCTACAATAAATCCAAGCAGATTAGAATAATACAGCCGTCACCATCTCTGAATAAGTACTCAAAATTCTCTTCTGTAAGAGAGTTGTCTATCCAGTATGAGATAAGAGGCTCGTCTGTGCAGTCTGCTTCATCAAACCACAGAGCACAATATGTGCCTGGCTGTATTTTCGTACGCCCGGTGGTTTTCCCGTACCATTCCTCGGCTATTATAGAAGATTTGAATTCGTCTACGCTGTACCTAGAATTATCTAATCCTGTCACCTGAATTTTGTTCAGCAGTTCTATTACATGCTGTTTACTAATTGCTTTCATATTTCTCTATTTTTTTGGTTAATAGAAGAGAGGAGCGGAAACTCCTCTCAGATTTGGCTACTTTCTGAGACCTACGAACGTTGTACCTCCCTCTGCTGTGTAACTGCCGTTTAGTTTCGAAATCTCGTTAGCCTGGCTGATAACTGTCTTTCTCAGCATCACGTTTGCCCTGTGACAATTCACGAGAGTAACTGAAACCATTACTAATGCAATACACACTACGGCAAACAATGCCACGAAAATATTCTTCTTCATAATTCTGTAATTTAATTGGTTATATTATCGTACTGCCTGGATTTCTCCAAGCAGAATTTAGCTAAATGTTTCCAAGCACAATTATCGTACTTTCTAGATTCCTCACACTCCAGGCAGGATGAAATTCTCCAAGCGGAGTGTGGATCGCCACAGCTCACGGAAATACCACTTACCCTTTTCCGTACTGCTCCAAATATACACAAGCAGAATTCCGTAAAGAATTCCAAGCACATTCAGGAGAATTATCGTACTTGCCAAGCAAATGAATGCCGGCGCACTCTGAATAAATCCAAGCACAATTATCGTACTTGAATAAATAATCTGTCTTGCTTTCATATCTATATTTTATTGGTAATTGTTCCGTAGCCACACACGACAATTATCGTACTGGCTACAGATTTTTAGGCTCACGCCACGCAGAATAATGTAAGCACACCATTCTGCAAAGACCCGAATTCTACGTGACTTAAAATCTCCTGAGCATCTGCAATGATACTCTCAACCTCGCACATATCGAGGCATTTAATTCTTAGCGTACTCATAATTCTAATATTTTTGGTTATTGTTCCCTACA
The DNA here is from genome assembly GCA_021618535.1 of Segatella copri. Lineage (GTDB taxonomy): Bacteria > Bacteroidota > Bacteroidia > Bacteroidales > Bacteroidaceae > Prevotella > Prevotella copri_O. Next base: position 52,471 of record JAJWAL010000004.1, read on the forward strand.
AGCGTAGGGAGATTTTAGGCGATTCCGGCAGACCAAGCGAATCTTTCTTCTTCATCATTCAGTCTGTAGATACTGGAAAGCATGCCAAACAGGCGAGGACTGCTGTTAACGAGTTCATCGTAGGCATCCTCTGCACTCTGGTCTGTTACATTAATACGTACAAGCGTCTTTCCTATCTTCTTCAAAATCTGTTCTTTCATAATTCTATTTTTAAATGGTTCATAATTGTAGAGCGGAGATTTCTCCCCGCCCCGTTAGCCAGGACGTGCATCTTTGCACCACGTTTTATCTTTATCGTCTTAACTACGTGGCTCACACCCTACAGATTTTATGCTTCTGCCAGCAGCTTGTTTATTTCTGAGGAGATAAATCTCGCACGGATGACAAGCAACCGATTTCAGTCAGCGTGGATAGTGTGTACCTTGAACGCTGCAATCGTGATTGCACACACTGGGATTTCTCGGGTAACCACTCCCGAACGGCTCACAACACCGAATAGAATATGAATTATGATTTCTTTCTATAAACTCTCATCTCGCTAGATGATACAAATCCCCTAGCCGTCGTGCCGTCTCATCTCATTCGACGCTCACGCCAGGAATTTTTGCGTATCTCTCGGATGGATGTCTCTGAGTAACACGTTACTCTCTCCCATCTCGGTGTGCCTCTCGCACTCTCGATTTACTGAGATACTTCTCTTGAATTTTGGCAATTAGTCCCCTGAGGGAGAATAAATTCTCTCTCTGAGTTAAGCCCACACACCACGACAAGGTTTACCAATTGTGTGGGAAAAATAAGGACACGACGACCCGCTCCAAGTTGAAAAACCTGGAGTAAAATTTCCCACTGGCTACCTATCAAATAGCCAGTAGGAAAAACTAGATAGCTAGATTTCTCTAGCTACCTATTTTGTGATACTTACTTTTGCGCGGCTGCAAGTTTAGCCTGCAGTTCTGCTATCTGTTTTTGCAGGTCTGTTATGCTTTCACTCTTCTTCTTTGCTACCTTTGCACCGCTTGCAAATGATTGATGCAAAGAACACAACTTTGAACCAAGACGCTGTAAACTATCAATAATAGACGTTTGCACGTCCTTATTGTTGTTATCAAACCACGCAAAGAAATTAGGTAGTTTATGTTTGCGAGAAAACTCACTAACAGCAGAACGAACGCACTCTGTTTGCAATTTGCAGTAGCTTTCATCTGAAAGTACGTACTTTGTAGCTAGTTTATTATATCTTTCTCTAGCTGCATCAAGTTCTTTCTTTGCGCTTACTACTTCACTATCTTTGCACTCGCTTAATAGTTTCTTTCGGTAACTATTAAGCACATCAAGACTTTGCGCCAAAATAGCACTACTTTTGCACTCGCTAACATAACTTGCAACCTTTGTACTTACGTGCTCATATCCTGTAGCACCTTTCACTTCTAAATCTTTCATATCTTTATTCTGTTTAAATGAAGACGCACAATTTACCCCGTGCGTTTTTGGGGTGTGCGTAACGTGCACCACACGACGCCGGACACAACACGCCACTGCGTGCTATGCGCTCAAAAGCCGTCCGGCTACCTACATAACTGCAAACAGCATACCAAACAACCAGTAAAAAATTGAGTTTTTATGCATTTAACCTTTTGTAAGTACCTGATTTATAGACAGTTAGCTATTTGTAATGATTACAGCGTTTGTCAGTAGTTGTTAAGGTTTAAATAAATTAACGTTTTCGCCAACGTGTCACAATTGTAACTATCTAATAATCAAGCATTTATAAAGCTATAGTGGCAGTAATTGTTAAATATTTGACTTAAGAAACATTAATCTTTACAAATCGCTAACTAATTGATTTACAGGTAGTTACACCCGCCAAAGTGGCAGTTTATGTTAAGGTTTTTAACTACTCATGTAATAATCTTTTACCAATTTCGTTAAAATGTATTTAATAAGTTAAACACGAATATTTATGCATGTATAAATATGGTAAATATATTTTGGTCAAGTAATTTGTAATAAGTTTTTGTGTTTCACGCTTTATTAATAATGAATAATTATGCGATAAAATGAATATAAACAATATTATAAAGTATTGGTTATTAAGGGGTTACATAAATTTTTTATAAATATAAACCGACAATTTAAAATAATTACAAAAAGATTGTTTCACGATGGTTTACACTATATAAACCGACACAACATGTAAATATTTCAGAAGAAACACCCACACACCCCCTAAATAGCACTAAATCAGCGCGGTAGTCACCTCATCTAAAAATTTTTTCTTCCGATTTTTCAGCCTTTTTGTAAAGTTTAATTACTTTTCTCCATAAAGGATAATTATGCATATTCATTCATCCGTTATTTATTAACATTTGATAGCATAAACTCTTACTTTGCAGACCAAACCATAAATGTATACCTATCCTTCATTTAATGTATACCTAAAATGTATATTTATACCCTTTATTTACTAGGGTTTTACCGGATATTCAGGATATTATCTGTATCTTTGTATTGTCGATATTTTATAGACGACATGTTATAAGGACGACCTGACACGTGTTATCCTTCAGAAAGCCCCTGTTTATCGGGGTTTATCCTACACAATAACGGAAAATTAATATTATTATTGTACATAAATGGAAAATGGTATTGCTATAGACACATTGCACGCTCAGTTGCTAGACCTTTTGAGGCATGACGAGTACGGCTTCGAAGCGCTCCGTTGTCAGGACTGGGGTAAGGCGAACTCTGATAAGTACAACAAGCTGAAGTCCACTTTCATCAGGTCAATGAGACGTCTGGCGAAGAAGGCTCCGGTGAAGTACTACAACGGTGCTTACTACATGTTCAACGGCAAGATATACGAAGCAGTTCCGAAGATAGTCCTTGAGCAGGCTTACCAGCTTCTGCTCCTCGACCTGGCCATGGCTCCGATGCTCGGCATCAGTACGGTGATGAACAAGTCGTTCATGGAGGTGATAGAGTGCTACAACATACTGAGACCTACCTTCGACATTGTTGCATTCGCCAACGGAGTTGTTGACTTCGGCAGCGGTCTGAAGTATCCGAACGTGATGCCGTTCTCTCCCGAGTACCATGTCACATACTATCATCCTTACGAATACAATCCGAAGGCGAAGTGTGACAGGTGGATGAACTTCATCAAGGAGGTCCTTCCGGACAGGACGTCAAGGATGATCCTCCAGATGTTCCTTGGTCTCGGTCTCATACAGAGAGGTACTGCATACAATCCGTACGAGGGGAAGGAGTCATCGAAGATTGAACTCTGCCTTCTCCTTATAGGTACGGGAGCCAACGGAAAGAGTGTCATCTTCGACGTTGCCTGCAACATATTCGGCAAGGACAGGATAAGCAAGATGGACTACGCCGACCTCACTGCAGACGGCGACGAGGGAATGAGGGGAAGGTATCCAATAAGGAACGCCATCTTCAACTGGTCTTCCGATTCTGACCCGAAGAAGTTCGGAAGGAAGAACACAGGCATGTTCAAAAGACTCGTGAGCGGCGAGCCAGTCCCGATGAGAAAACTCGGCAGGGATATCCTGGAGGGGAACTCAATCCCCTACCTCATCTTCAACCTCAATGAGCTTCCGTTCCCGGACGATGCTTCGCTCGGATTCATCAGGCGCTTGCAGTACGTGAGCTTCGATGTTACCATTCCTAAGGAGAGGCAGGACCCGGAGCTTGCGAGCAAGATCATCCGTGAAGAGCTGAGCGGAGTGTTCAACTGGATATTCCGTGGCGCGATGGAGCTGAGGAGCAGGAAGTACAGGTTCCCGGCAGCTGAGGGCAGCAGGAGACAGCTGCTCATCTCTCTTCTCGGAAGCAATCCTATCTATGCCTGGATAAGGGCGTATGATATGAGGTGCAGCCAAGAGGCGAGGGGCGAGATTTCGGAATGCATGCTTGCCAAGGAGATGTACGAGAGATTCGTCGAGTTCTGCAAGGCCAACGATGTCGAGGAGAAGGATATCCCTACGATTCAGAAGTTCGGGCGTGATATGAGCGACAAGTACGGCTTCTTCAAGAAGAGGTCACAGGGCGGAATGACCTATCAGGTGTACGGCGCGCAGATGATTGACCTGAAGCAGGAGCTTCTCATCAATGACGTGAAGAATAAATTGCGTGGTGAGGAGGACATCAAGCAGCCTGAGAGCTTCATTCAGCCTGATGATTAACGGTTATAAAACAGATTCCTATGATAGACAAGGAATATATCAAGGAGATTATATCCCGTATCACGAAGAAGAAGGCTGATGGGAATATTGTTCCGGCCACCGCTTCGATGCAGGAGATTATGATTGCTGTCCGCGATGATGCCCTGGAGTGCATGAGGACCATGTGTAACGAGAGGGAGATTGCGGTGAACAGAACGTTGAACAGTGTTTCATTCAAGTGCCTATGAGAAGACATCACAATCCTAATAAAGTGCCGCCGTTCAAGCCGGACCCGGAGCATTGGACAAGAAAGGTTCATTCATGGAAGGCGAAGGTTGCATACAAGACTGAGGATGATGCTTGGGAGTTTCTGAATCAGATTCCGAGGTTGAAGGCACTCGGCTGGCATCCTTACTTATGTAAGGTTTGCTCAAAGTGGCATATTGGTAGATTACATAATAAATAGTTGAGATATGGAAATTAGAGTTAGCGTTTTAGGAAAGGTCGCATACAAAGAAAGAGAAAGTAGGGAGGATGCAGAAAAAGCCGAACTATATCCATTTGGAGAAGGAGTGTATGCGGTAATGGATGGAGAAAATTTCGTTGAGTTAAGAGTCGTATCTGGCAAAAAACACAGTGATGAAAAAGGTGATTATTACGCATGCGTAGATAATTACTGGGTGCATGGGAAAATCTCAAACTCTGCAACTATCATAGAGCATGAAGAAAGGTTGAAGGATTATATCGACAAGTGTTTCGGCCGTCTTGAAGCTATTGTTAAAAAAAACAACGATTGTATCAGTAGTGTAAGTGAAGAACTTGATGGCTTTATAAGTAATTCTCAGGATGATTTTTGCTCTATTGAGAAATCTCTTGAAAGAATAGAGAAAGATGGTGTTGGTAGTGGAAAAGGTATCAGCGAGAAGACATTATTGTCTGCCATCGAGATTGTATCCAAAATAAATAGTTGAGAATATGAAGAAGTTTAAGAAGTCGATAGAGATTAGCACAGAGAATATTTCAGATGTTCTTCAAGTGCCTATTGTTACTAGTGTATACAAGACCAAGTTCTTTAAAAATCCGTTTATAGAAGGTCGTAGTAATCCTTATGATGCTTTAGCAGTGATGTATGTTCATGTTGAAGGTATTAAAAGCGATTTATGTATTAATCAAGGAGACGTTCTTGCTCTAGACATTTGTGATACTTGGTATGCCTTTTCAAAAGCAGGGTGGGAGAAACATAAAAACGATGAGGTATGAAGAAGAAAGGATATTACGAATATGAAAACGGAATCTACCCTTTGAAGCTTTGGGTACACATCGGTAAAGACTTGAAAGAGCTGATAGATTCCTGTTTTGACAAGTGCAATGCTCCCGATAGTGATTACGGCGGCGTTACGTATTCCGATGCTGTCAGGAAGAGCGACAGAAGACGTGGCGTTCTTGTCTCGTTTCCGTGTCAGAAGGTTATGTCGATGAACTACTGCTGCCATAAAGCTTCTCACGTCTGCGATGCCATCGAGGATCATGTTGGCATGGGACACGGCGGCGAGCCTTCTGCCTACTTGATGGGTTGGATTGCGTCTTGCATCAACAAGGCTCGTTTGGGCATTGGCGATTTCGTTGAACTTAAAGATAAGGAGGAATAGCTTATGAAACCGATTATAGTAATTGAACTTCCTTTTGGAATGGGCATTGATAGAGAAATCACAGAGCCTTATGGCTATGATTTATTCTACGGAGACGAGAATATCGAAGCTCAGTGGGAGAAGCTAGAGAAACTTCGGGAAACTGGTGGCGTTATTGTTGTTCAACCAAGTCATACTAGTGCGGTTCGCGAGATCCTTGATCCTTACATTGGTGAGGATGGATTTATCAAGGAATGTGGTTTACGAAAGGTTCACACAGAAGAACATGGTGATTTCTGTATTATCCTTTATCACAACCCATCAGAGGTTATGGCTCTTAGAGCATTTTATTTGAATAGTAAAAAGAAATAGCTTATGATTAAGAAAGAAGATATTAAGGTAGGGCTGGAGTTCTTACTTCCGTGCGAGAGTATAGAACGCACCAGAGGAGGATTTTTCTATTATGTCAATACAAGGAAAGGATGCTGCATGTCACTGATTGAACCTACAGATGTTTTTTGTGTAAAGTCTGTTAAAAATGACTGTGTTTATTGTGGCGTTCGCGACATTACTAATGTACGCGTAGATTTAGATATTTTGCAGAAGAATGGTTTATATCCCGAATATGCAGAAAAGCTGATGGATGAATGGAAGGATTGTATCATCGGCGATAATCTTGATTGGAGCAAGTTGCCGCTTAAGGGGAAACAAAACGAAAGAACCGATGCTGACCGCTTCAAGGATATCACCGACAAGATGAGCGATACCTACAAGCGCAAGAATCACGATTATGGGAATGCTTTTTCCGAAATGTATGATGAGCTTGGTATCAACTACGGCTACGGAAAGATACGAGAGAAGGTGAATCGCATCAAGACGCTGAAGGACAATGAGGCGCAAGTTGCTAATGAACCATTGGAAGATGCTCTTCTTGACTGCGCTAACTATTGTATCTTGACATTGATGGAATATCAAAAACGTAAGGAACATGGAACAGACTGATTACACTTGCAAGGATTGCTTCTTCTTCAAGAATGGAGCTTGTAACCACCCTAATGAGATTAGGTTTACTTCTGAGGAGAATCCATCTTGCACAGATTTCGAGTATAAGGAAATAAAAGTTGAACTTTAAAATATTGTTATCATGGCATTACCATTTGGAAAGACTATCAAGACAAGACACTTCACAGTACTGAAGTTCAGCAAGAGCTTGTCTAAGAAAGAAGTTGCTTCACTCAGAGAGGATATTCCTGCTGATATCAAGAAGCATTTACAGAGAGGCTCTCTGCCTTTCATCAAGATTGCAGACATTGCCGGTACATGGGGTGTTGAATACTCTATCGGTACATCAATGTACGCTGCGCTCGATGAATGTGTTCCTGTGGCTGTAGGAGACCATTACGAGTTCTCCAAGGATAATGGAAACATCATCGAGGCATTTGCCCAGCTTATGTATGCTGATACATCGTTGCCTGGCGATGCAGAATACACGGCAGGTAAGTTGAAGCTTCGTGACGAATACCTTGCCCGTGAGTCTGCGAGACTGAACGCTGCTGCCGATGAGGGTAAGACAGAAGAGCAGCTTCGCAAGGAGAGCGATGAGGCCGTGCAGGAAGTCATCGACCGCGATAAGCACGCCGAGACTATTCTTGAGATGGCAGAACAGATTAAAAAGGAAGAAGGCAAGGATGAGCGATAAATTGCTTGAGGTCGTTCAAGACCATACTTCCCTAGTGCAGGCACTCCAGTTCATTTTGGAGGCCGCAGAGACGAAGAAACTGCCATCATATGGCGTTCTTCCTACGTTTAATGACGATATGCTTGAAGATCGGATCAGAAAGACTCTTGAGCTCATCACTGGAGAGAAGTATCCTGATTGAATTTATATTTTTCTTCTACTTTATATATATAAAAGTTGAGGGGCAGCATCTGTGAAGACGCTGCCCCTCTTTGTTAACCAATTTTAGAATTATGCTCAGCAGAAAGAACCTGTGAACATTAATCTGTTGCAAAGTTACTTGGTTTTGCAGAAATTCTAGTAAAACAAAATTACTTTAACACGAATTTAAC